>DATJDB010000127.1:0-11976 GCA_035497635.1 Pseudomonas sp.
AGCCGGTCCTGTGCGCCCCGAACGACCCGGACGACGCTCGCCTGCTGTCCACCGTTCAAGGCCGCAAGATCGATGAAGTGTTCATCGGTTCCTGCATGACCAACATCGGTCACTTCCGCGCCGCCGGCAAGCTGCTGGACAAGGTCAAGGGTGGCATTCCGACCCGTCTGTGGCTGGCTCCGCCGACCAAGATGGACGCACACCAGCTGACCGAAGAAGGCTACTACGGCATCTACGGCAAGGCTGGCGCACGCATGGAAATGCCGGGCTGCTCGCTGTGCATGGGTAACCAGGCACGCGTACAGACCGGCTCGACCGTGGTCTCCACCTCGACCCGTAACTTCCCGAACCGCCTGGGCGACGCGACCAACGTGTTCCTGGCCTCCGCCGAGCTGGCTGCCGTCTCCTCGATCATCGGCAAGCTGCCGACCGTCGAAGAGTACATGGCCTATGCGAAGGACATCGACAGCATGTCTGCCGATATCTACCGCTACCTGAGCTTCGACCAGATCGCCGAGTTCCGCGAAGCCGCGGCCAACGCGAAGATCCCGGTTGTTCAGGCATAAGCCTTAACCGGTAATACAAAGGGCCCGTGTCGCAAGACACGGGCCCTTTTGTTTGTGGCCGGCGGAAAGGAAACCTGTGTGGGGCCGGGTTCATCCCGGCCGACGGAGTCGAGCCAGAAGCCTGGGTAGCGTGCCCACCAATACTGGCCGGGATAAACTCCGCCGGACAGATCCGGCCCCACAAGAGTTCTCCCGACCTTGCCGGTGATCGTCGCCAAAACCACGACACACAAAAATGCCCCGCCGGGCGAACACCAGGCGGGGCTTTTTTGTGCGGCGAAACGCTTAGTAGTAGGCGTTCTCGCGATTGCTGTGGTCGGTGATATCGCGCACGCCCTTCAGCTCCGGGATGCGCTCCATCAGGGTCTTCTCCACGCCATCCTTCAGGGTGGTGTCGACCATGCCGCAGCCCTGGCAGCCGCCGCCGAACTGCAGCACGGCGATGCCCTCTTCCACGATGTCCACCAGGCTGATGTTGCCGCCGTGGCTGGCCAGGCCGGGGTTGATCTCGGTCTGCAGGTAGTAATTGATGCGCTCGTTCAGCGGGCTGTCCTCACTGATCATCGGCACCTTGGCGTTCGGCGCCTTGATGGTCAGCTGGCCACCCATGCGGTCGGTGGCGTAATCCACCAGGGCGTCTTCCAGGAAGGGCTCGCTGATCGCATCGATCCAGGCAGTGAAACTGGCCAGCGCCAGCGCGGTATCTTCGGCCTTCTGCTCACCGGGCTTGCAATAGGCGATGCAGGTTTCTGCATAGGGAGTGCCCGGCTGGGTGATGAAGACGCGGATACCGATCCCCGGGGTATTCTGCTTTTCCAGCAGCTCGGCCAGGTATTTTTCAGCGGATTCGGTGATGTTGATAGTGCTCATGGCAACTCCTCGCGTACATGCGGCGCAGTGTACGCCAAAGGGCATTTGCGGTTAAGTCCAAGTATTCGAGTCGGAATTGGACGACCGCAACTAGAGGTTCCGATAGCGATTCATGTCCAGCACCCCCGCCTCGCGCGGCTCGTGCTCGCGCAGGTAGGCACTCAGATCATGGAAATAGTCCCAGAACGCCGGGTGGCTGCGGCGAATCCCCCACCGAGCGGCAATGCTTTCCAGCTCTTTGGCGCTATCAGCCTGCTCCAGCGCCGCCACGAAGTCCGGCACCTCCTGCACCGTCATCGAAAACAGGAAATTGGGATAGCTGCCCAGCAGACCTGGATAAACGGTGAGGCTGTCCTTCTCCGGCTGATAGCGCAGCGATTCACCGAGCAGAAAGGCCACGTTGCTGTGCGCACGGTTGCGCAGCAGCGTGTAAATCGTCCGCGAACCATCCGGTAGCGATACGCGCAGCAAGGTGACATCCGGTAATTGATGGATCACCGCCAACTCGGCCGCCGGCCGCGCCGCCAACCGACTCAACGCCTGCTCGGCATCAGACAGCGCGGGCGGCGCCTCGGCACGCGCACAGGCGCCGGCGACGCAACGGTTCAGCGGATCATCCGCCAGATCGAAGCGCTGCAGCAGGCCAGAAGCAAACGTCGGCAGCGCGGCGTCTTCCGCCAGGCCCAGGCCGCTGGGTGTGCGGGTATCGACACCGGTGTAGGTCAGCCACAACTTCAGTTGCGCCCCGCCCTCGTACCAGCTATTGAGCAGCGCCTGCCGCGCATTCGCCGGCAGCAGGCGCAGGAAATTGAGTTCCGCGCCGTTACGGATGAAATCGAAATACAGCCGGGTCTGCGCCTGGTGCGAGACATTGCCGAACACGTCGAAATTGACCACCAACTGGTAATAGGTGCGCTCCAGCAGCGGGTAGTCCATCCACCACAGGGTCTGTGGCACGGCACCGATCAGCCCCTTGCGTACCGAGGCGCTGTCGTGGTGGCGAAACACAGTCAGCAATGCATTGTCATTGCCACGCCAGATCTGCGCCCAGTCCGTCGTGACATCCGTATAGCGTTCGCTGCGCAGCGTTTCGTACTGGTTGCGCTTGTCCCGGTAGGCGCGCCACACACCCCAGAGATCGCCGAGGTTGTCGAGCTGGCCGGGCATGGCGAGTAGCGGCGTGGCCTGGTTCCGGTAGTCCGCATCGGCAATGTACTGGTCATGCTCCGGGTCCTGGAAGAACACCCAGAACTGATCGCGGATCACGTCGGTGGCGATCTGACCGCGGCACACCGGCCCGCGGATAAAGGTGCGCACGAAATACTCGGCGTTATCCAGCATGAACTGGTAACGCGCCCGTGCCGGAATCGCCTCGAAGGTCGCAAAGGGGTTGGCGCGCCGCCCAACGCCATAGCCGGGCAACTGCTCCAGGCGCCAGTTTTCAGCGAAGAACAGCGTCTTGACGCGCTCCAGTTTGGCCGCGCCGAGGGGATAGGTGATATGCGTCTTATGCACGATGACATCCGCCACCGGACGCAGCCGGTAATAGAAGTCGGTGCCGGGATCATCGTTGGGGCGGCGGGTGGCGATGGGATCGATCGGCTGCCCACTCGGCGTGCGCGAACGCACCATCTGGAAGAAATGCGTCGCTTCGCCATCTTCGAAATACAGGCGCGCCAGGAACAGGTGCTCGTACAGCCAGCGGCCGACCAGTTGTTCACGCAGGCTGCTTCCGTTGAGCAAGGCCTCCCAGGCGGCGATCTGCGTCCGCTCGTTCGCGTCGGGCTGCCATGCGCGGCTATCCAGCGGCGCACCCTGTGCCAGCCAGCGCTGCAGGGTGGCATGCTCGGCCTCGCTCAGTCCGGTCACCGCGAAAGGCATGCCGCCGTGCGGATTGGCCTTCATGTAGGCAGCAAAGTCGTCCGGCAACGGGCACTGGTTGTCACGATAGATGCCGATGTCCAGCGACTCGGGCAGCCGGGCATTGGGCTCCAGCGGCTGGCTGCGCCCCAGCTCCAGCATGCGCGCCATCAGCGCCGCCTGATCGCCCTGGCTTTCCAGCACCGAATGAAAGCCCTTGCGTCGCCAGGCGGACTCGCCGTGGGCATCGAGAAACAGGCGTGTCGGTTCCTGCGCCTGGGTGCGGGTGCCGTTGTACACCGGCAGCGGGTGCGCGCCGCGCTCCGCCCCTTCGCCACTGCCCAGATTGAGCTGACAGGGCGAGTCGTAGCAGGCGTGGCAGGCTACGCACTTGGCGGTAAAGATCGGCTGGATATCCCGCGAGTAGGAGAACGATTCGGCGCTTGCCAGCGTACTCAACGCCAGCACGGCAGCAGCGAGGATTGCGCGACGAACCACGGCGGCGCTCCTGAAGGAATGGCCGGGCATTCTATCTGGATTTGATTGCCAGCCGCTGCAACATGAGCGGTGCTCATGCACAACCACGCCCGCCTCAAGCCGCGTGCAGCTTTGGTATCATGTGCGCACTTTGTCACACCCTCTTTGTCAGGTTTTTCCATGTCCGATCGCAGCACTCGCCTCGCCCTGCTCAAGCAGGCTCTGAAAGAACGCATCCTGATTCTCGACGGCGGCATGGGCACCATGATCCAGAGCTACAAGCTGGACGAAGCCGACTATCGTGGCGCACGTTTCGCCGACTGGCCGCAGGATGTCAAAGGCAACAACGACCTGCTGCTGCTGAGCCGCCCCGATGTGATTCAGGCCATCGAGAAGGCCTACCTGGATGCCGGCGCCGACATCCTGGAAACCAACACCTTCAACGCCACCCGCGTGTCCCAGGCCGACTACGGCATGCAGGAGCTGACCTACGAGCTGAACGTGGAAGGCGCGCGCCTGGCCCGTGAAGTGGCCGACGCCAAGACGCTGGAAACCCCGCACAAGCCGCGCTTCGTCGCCGGGGTGATCGGCCCGACCAGCCGCACCTGCTCCATCTCACCGGACGTCAACGACCCGGGCTACCGAAACGTCACCTTCGACGCGCTGGTGGAAAACTATTCCGAGGCCACCCGTGGCCTGGTCGAGGGCGGCGCCGACCTGATCCTCATCGAAACCATCTTCGACACCCTCAACGCCAAGGCGGCCATCTTCGCCGTGCAGGGCGTGTTCGAAGAACTGGGCGTCGAGCTTCCGATCATGATTTCCGGCACCATCACCGACGCCTCCGGCCGCACCCTGTCCGGGCAGACCACCGAGGCGTTCTGGAACTCGGTGCGCCACGCCCAGCCGATTTCCGTGGGCCTGAACTGCGCCCTCGGCGCCAAGGAGCTGCGCCCGTATCTGGCGGAGCTGGCCGCCAAGGCGGAAACCCAGGTGTCCGCGCACCCCAACGCCGGCCTGCCGAACGCCTTCGGTGAGTACGACGAAACCCCGGCGCAGATGGCCGAAGTGGTCGAGGAATTCGCCGCCAGCGGTCTGTTGAACATCATCGGCGGTTGCTGCGGCACCACGCCGGCGCATATCCAGGCCATCGCCGAAGCCGTGGCCAAGTACGCGCCGCGCGCAATTCCCGAGATCCCCAAGGCCTGCCGCCTGTCGGGCCTTGAGCCGTTCACCATCGACCGTAACTCGCTGTTCGTGAACGTCGGCGAGCGCACCAACATCACCGGTAGCGCCAAGTTCGCCCGCCTGATCCGTGAGGAGAACTACACCGAAGCGCTGGACGTCGCCCTGCAGCAAGTCGAGGCCGGCGCCCAGGTGATCGACATCAACATGGACGAGGGCATGCTCGACTCCCAGGCGGCGATGGTCAGGTTCCTCAACCTGATCGCCGGCGAGCCGGACATCTCCCGCGTGCCGATCATGATCGACTCCTCCAAGTGGGAAGTGATCGAGGCCGGTCTTAAGTGCATCCAGGGCAAGGGCATCGTCAACTCGATCTCCATGAAGGAAGGCGTCGAGCAGTTCAAGCACCACGCCCGGCTGTGCAGGCGCTATGGCGCCGCCGTGGTGGTGATGGCCTTCGACGAAACCGGCCAGGCCGACACCGCCGCGCGCAAGCGCGAGATCTGCAAGCGCAGCTACGACATCCTGGTCAACGAAGTGGGCTTCCCGCCGGAAGACATCATCTTCGACCCGAACATTTTTGCCGTGGCCACCGGCATCGAAGAACACAACAACTACGCGGTGGACTTCATCGAGGCCTGCGCCTACATCCGCGACCACCTGCCTCACGCGCTGACCTCGGGCGGCGTGTCCAACGTGTCCTTCTCGTTCCGTGGCAACAATCCGGTGCGCGAGGCCATCCACTCGGTGTTCCTCTACCACGCCATCAAGGCGGGCCTGACCATGGGCATCGTCAACGCCGGCCAGTTGGAGATCTACGACGAGATCCCGGCCGATCTGCGCAACAAGGTCGAGGACGTGATCCTCAACCGCCATGCCGGCGGCACCGAAGCGTTGCTGGCGATCGCCGAGGATTACCGTGGTGGCGGCGCGGTCCGGGAAGTGGAGAACGAAGAGTGGCGCAGCCTGCCGGTCGGCAAGCGCCTGGAACATGCGCTGGTCAAGGGCATCACCGCCTTCATCGTCGAGGACACCGAAGAATGCCGCCAACAGTGCGCGCGCCCCATCGAGGTCATCGAAGGCCCGCTGATGAGCGGCATGAACGTGGTCGGCGACCTGTTTGGCTCGGGCAAGATGTTCCTGCCGCAGGTGGTGAAATCCGCCCGCGTGATGAAGCAGGCCGTGGCGCACCTGATCCCCTTTATCGAGGCGGAAAAGGGTGACAAGCCGGAAGCCAAGGGCAAGATCCTCATGGCCACCGTGAAGGGTGACGTGCACGACATCGGCAAGAATATCGTCGGCGTGGTGCTCGGCTGCAACGGCTACGACATCGTCGATCTGGGCGTGATGGTGCCCGCCGACAAGATCCTCAAAGCCGCCCTGGAAGAAAAGTGCGACATCATCGGCCTGTCCGGGCTGATCACCCCGTCGCTGGATGAGATGGTGCACGTGGCCAAGGAAATGCAGCGCCAGGGCATCAACCTGCCGCTGATGATCGGTGGCGCCACCACCTCCAAGGCGCACACGGCGGTGAAGATCGACCCGCATTACCACAACGACGCCGTGGTGTATGTCACCGACGCCTCGCGTGCCGTGGGCGTGGCCACCACCCTGCTGTCCAAGGAAATGAAGCCCGGTTACGCGGCCAAGACGCGCGAGGAGTACGCGATGATCCGCGAGCGCACCGCCAACCGCGCTGCGCGTACCGAACGCCTGACCTACGAGCAGGCCATCGCAGCCAAGCCGCAGTTTGACTGGAGCGGCTATGCGCCGGTCAAGCCGACCTTCACCGGCCGCAAGCTGCTGGAAGATATCGACCTGCGCGAGCTGGAAAAATACATCGACTGGACGCCATTCTTCGTCTCCTGGAACCTGGCCGGCAAGTACCCGCGTATCCTGCAGGACGAAGTGGTCGGCGAAGCCGCCACATCGCTGTTCAACGATGCCCAGGCCATCCTCAACAAGCTGATCGATGAAAAGCTGATCAAGGCCCGTGCGGTGTTCGGCTTCTGGCCAGCCAACCAGGTTGCGCATGACGATTTGGAAGTCTACGGCGACGACGGTCAGCCGCTGGCCAAACTGCATCACCTGCGCCAGCAGATCGTGAAGACCGACGGCAAGCCGAACTTCGCCCTGGCCGACTTCGTCGCGCCGAAGGACAGCGGCATCACCGATTACGTGGGTGGCTTTATCTGCACCGCCGGCATCGGTGCCGAGGAAGTGGCCAAGGCCTACCAGGACGCCGGCGACGACTACAACTCGATCATGGTCAAGGCACTGGCCGACCGCCTCGCCGAGGCCTGCGCCGAATGGCTGCACCAGCAGGTGCGCAAGCAATACTGGGGCTACGCGGCGGACGAACAGCTGAGCAACGACGACCTGATCAAGGAACAGTACAAGGGCATCCGCCCGGCGCCCGGCTATCCGGCCTGCCCGGATCACACCGAAAAGGGCACGCTGTTCCAGTTGCTGGACGCCGACGGCATCAGCCAGGTGACGCTCACCGAGCACTACGCCATGTTCCCCACCGCCGCCGTCAGCGGCTGGTACTTCGCCCACCCCGAGGCGCAATACTTCGCGGTCGGCAAGATCGACAAGGACCAGGTGAAGAGCTACTCGCAGCGCAAGTGCCAGGACATCGAAGTCAGCGAACGCTGGCTGATGCCGAACCTGGGTTACGACGCGTAAGCCACCAAGGGGCGCCCATCGGCGCCCCTTGTTTTTTCTCTTCTGGCTCGGTTCTTTCCATGCACACCCTCGAACAACTGCGCAGCGGCGAACTGGCCGGCATCAGCCGGCTCGACCTGTCCGCGAACCTGACGGAATTTCCCCGCGAGATCTTCGACCTGGCCGACAGCCTCGAGATTCTCAATCTGTCCGGTAACCAACTATCGCGTCTGCCGGATGACCTGCCGCGCCTGCACAAGCTGAAGGTCATCTTCTGTTCGGACAATCCGTTCAGCGAGCTGCCGGACGTGCTGGGCGAATGCCCGCAGCTGGAAATGGTCGGCTTCAAGGCCTGCCGCATCAAGCAGGTGGCCGACGCCGCGCTGCCGGCGCGCCTGCGCTGGCTGATCCTCACCGATAACCGTCTGCGCCAGCTGCCGAGCGCGCTGGGCCAGCGCCCGCGCCTACAGAAGCTGATGCTGTCCGGTAATCAATTGTCGGCCTTGCCGGACAGCCTCGCCGAAGCGAGCAATCTGGAGCTGCTACGACTGGCGGCCAACCGTTTTGAAGCCCTGCCGGACTGGCTCGGCCAACTGCCGCGTCTGAGCTGGCTGGCGTTTTCCGGCAATCCCTGCAGCCCCTTCCCCGCCGCCCCGGATACGCGCGTCTATTCCCGGGATGAAGTGCGACTGGGCGAGCTGCTCGGTCAGGGCGCGTCCGGGCTGATCCATGCCGGCCTGCTGCAGGACGACAGCCCGGTGGCGGCAAAGCTGTTCAAGGGCCAGGTCACCAGCGACGGCCTGCCGCAAAGCGAGATGGCGGCCTGCCTGGCCGCCGGCGAACACCCGAACCTGATTGGCGTGAAAGGCATCCTGCATACCGAGCAAAATTCATTGCCGGCGCTGCTGATGGAACGCCTGCCGCCGCGCTACCGCACGCTGGCCGGACCGCCGTCGCTTGCCAGCTGCACCCGGGATTGCTACCCCGCCGACTGGACGCTATCTACGGACCACGCACTTCGAATCGCGCGCGGAACGGCAGAGGCCGTGGCGCACCTGCATGCACGTGGCATGCTGCACGGCGACCTGTACGGCCATAACCTGCTGGTCGATGGCCAGGGGCACACGCTGTTGAGCGATTTCGGCGGCGCCACTTTCATCGATCCCGCCAGCCTCCAGGGACAACGGCTCACGCAGCTGGAAAGTCGCGCCTTCGGCTGCCTGCTGGAAGAACTGCTCAACCGTTGCGCGCCCGACGACCAGCCGCAGTTGCAGGCTGATCTGCGTGGCCTGCAGCACCGTTGCCTGCAGACCACGGTCGGCGAGCGGCCGGATTTCACCCGTATCCTGCAGGCGCTGCAGCGCTGATCAGTTCCCCAGGTGTTCGCGCGCCAGCAGGTCGGCACTGATGTCCGCGATGCTGCGCGCGCCGGTCAGCACCATCGCCACGCGCATTTCCTTTTCGATCAGCCCCAGCAGGTTCTTCACCCCGGCCTCGCCTTCGGCGGCCAGCGCGTAGACGAAGGCGCGACCGAGCATGGCGCAGTCGGCGCCCAGCGCCAGCATGCGCACCACATCCAGGCCGGTGCGAACGCCTGAATCCACCAGAATGCGCAGCTGATCCTTCACCGCATCGGCAATGGCCGGCAAGGCGCGCGCGGTGGACAACACACCGTCGAGCTGGCGACCGCCGTGATTGGAGACGATCACGCCATCGGCTCCGAACCGCACGGCATCCCGCGCGTCCTCCGGGTCGAGGATGCCCTTGATCACCATCGGGCCTTTCCAGAAATCGCGGATCCATTCCAGATCCTTCCAGGAGATGGAGGGATCGAAGTTGTCACCCAGCCAGCCGATGTAGTCGGCCAGCCCGGTGTGCTGCTTGCGGTAGGCGGAGATGTTGCCCAGATCATGCGGCTTGCCGTTCAGGCCCACGTCCCATGCCCAGCCTGGGTGCGTCACGGCCTGCAGCAAACGGCGCTGCGCCGCGCGCGGGCCGCTCATGCCCGAATGGGCGTCGCGATAACGCGCGCCGGGCACCGGCATGTCCACGGTGAAGACCAGGGTGCTGACCCCGGCCGCCCGGGCACGCTCCAGGGCATCGCGCATGAAGCCGCGATCCTTGAGCACATAGAGCTGGAACCACATGGGCCGCTCGATGGCCGGCGCCACCTCCTCGATGGGGCACACCGAAACGGTCGACAGGGTGAAGGGAATGCCGCAGGATTCCGCCGCCCGCGCGGCCAGCACCTCGCCACGGCGGGCATACATGCCGGTCAGCCCCACCGGCGACAAGGCCACCGGCATGGCCAGCGCTTCGTTGAACAGGCGGGTTTCCAGGTTCAGCTGCGACATGTCGCGCAGCACCCGCTGGCGCAGCGCGATAGCGGACAGGTCTTCGACGTTGCGCCGCAGCGTGTGCTCGGCATAGGCCCCACCGTCGAGATAGTGGAACAGAAACGGCGGCAAGCGACGCCGGGCGGCTTCGCGGTAGTCGGTCGAGGCGGAGATGATCATGGCAACATCCTGTAGGCGTTCTTGCCGTCAGGATCGCCCGAATCCGTCCAGACAGGCAGTAGCCTTTCCGCCAATGCCGGGCGGCACGCCGCACAAACAAAAACCGCCAGGCAAGCTGGCGGTTTCCTTGGTGCGCAGGCGTGGCTTACTGCGCCACAGCCTCGACCTGCTCGGGCGCCATGTCGGCGGCCGGGGCTTCAGCGGCAACCGCATCGTCGGCGAACAGGGTGTTGACCACCGCACCGCCGATTACGCTACCGGCCACGGCGCCAGCCATGCTGCCCATGAAGCCGCTACCGGCAGCCTGCGGTGCAGCCTGGGCGGCAGGTGCGCCGGCGGTGGCCGGAGCGCTGCCGGTACGCGCCGGGGCTGCGCTGGCGGCGGGCGCGGCATTGCGTGGCGGGGTCGCCGGACGAGCCTGAGACGAGGAGCCATAACGGCTGGGCTTGGCCTGAGCCGACGCGGCCGGCTTGGCGCTCATGCGCTTGCGGGCAGCTTCGGCGTCGCCAACGTATGCAGTGGTGGTCACCAGCAGGCCGGCCAGGGCCAGGCTGGAAAAAGTCAGGGCTTTCACGGGGTAACTCCTTGGGATGTGCTTACACAGACGCTGAATATGGGGGTCGGCCCACGGCCTTCCAAACGGCCGGCAAGCATAAAAGCAACCCCAAGGAAATCAATCAGTTATTCCCATTACTTGTGTAACGGCGGATGAGCGTTCAGGTCTTCGCGCAACAGCAATCCAATCGCCGTGAGCACCAGCAGGGCGCCGGGCAGCCAGCCCCAGTCCAGCCGCTGGGGATGACTGGCGAACATCACCAGCATGGCCACGAACGGCACCAGGTAGCTGTAGGCGGTGATCCCTCCGGGCGTCAGCAAGCGGGTGGCGTGCTGTTGCAGCCAGAAGGTGGCGCTGGTCGACAGGATGCCCAGATAGATCACCACCAGCAGCTCCCGACTGCCCAGGCGCAGCAGCTGCGCCGGGCTTTCCAGGCAGACACCCAGCGCCGCGCTCGCCAGCGCACCGAGGCAGAGACTCCAGAACGCGCGTGACACCGAGGCGCTGTGCAGCCAGCCGCGCTCCAGACCCCATTTGCTGAGCACCGGATACAGCGCCGAACACAGGCAACCGAGGAAGAACAGCAGCTCGCCAAAGCCTGGCCGCAACGCTTGCCCGCTGCCCCGGCTTTCCGCCCAGGCCAGTCCCAGCGCTCCCAGGGCACCGAGCAGCAGGCATCCCAACAAGGCCGGCACGGGACGCTCCACACCGAAGCCCCGGCCCAGCATGTAGGCCAGTAACGGCACACTGACGAACAGCACGGCCATGGACAGCGAACTGACCTGGTGCGCCGCCCAGAACATGATGGCGAAGAAGGTTCCCAGCGAAGCGCCCATCGCCAGGTAGAGCAGCCAGCCCCTGGCGCTCGGCCACTCCAGATGGCGGCCGAACACCGGCAGGAATGCGACGGCGGCGATGGCGAAGCGCAGGGCAGTCAGCGACAGGGGTGGCAAGTCGTTGCCCAGCAGGCCCACTGCCGGAAAGGACAGGCCCACCAGCAGTGCCCAGCACAGCATGCCCACATGGGCGCGCAGCCGAGCAGCCGAGCCGCGCTCAGTCATTCATACGACGCATAACGTGAATGTGCATCGGCATCCTCCAGGGGCCTTGAAGATAGGCCCACAGGGCTGCGACCTGCCTGCGAAGCGGCAGGTTCCGCGAGGTTCAGCCTTGGTAGGGCGTGTTGCGCTTGATGCGGATGCGGAAATCCATCTTGGGCTTCTGCGTCACGCTGATCGCCCTGCGCGACACGGTGTCCAGGGTGATATTCCAGAAACCG
>DATJDB010000128.1:0-16826 GCA_035497635.1 Pseudomonas sp.
ATCAAGAAGGCCCTGGCCAGCGGCCATGTCTGCCTGGCGCCGGGGACGGATCCCGTACGCGCCAGCTTCGAACTGTTGTTTGGCCACCCGGGCGTATGCAGCGCCATCGTTGGCACCATCAACCCGCTGCATCTGGCCCACAACGTCGCGACGGCTGCCGCCGTGATTCGTCAAACCCGTTAAGGCCGCCGTCGCGGCCGCTTCCCCGCAAGGAGGCCCCCATGCCGCGAACCCTGCACAGCAAACTCCCCAGCGACTTCAAGACCCTGCCGCTGCGGGTCGCAGCCAGCGACGAGGAACTGAGCTATCAGAGCCTCGGCCTGCCGCTCAACTTCGATCAGATGCTGGCCCGCCGGCGGCCGGTGAGCATCGAGGATTCGCATTGCTTCAACGTTGAGCTGGCCAACCTCGGCGTCTCGGTGCGCCTGATCCTGCACTGGCAGGGGCGCGATTACTGGATTCTGGTGCGCCAGCAGCGCGCGGATCGCCAGGACGAAGTGCTCAAGCTGATTTCCGGCTACGTGCCGGCCCACGAACTGTGCCTGCCGCTGTTCAGCGCCATGCAGGAAATCGCCGAGGAATGCCTGATCGAGCATGCCGATGGCTGGCTGGCCGGGCGTTTTGCTGACGCCTGGCTGCCGACACCCTACCGGGGTAGCCTGCATTACCTGGCCGACAGCTACTTCGATCTGCAGTCGCTGTCGGCGGAGACGCGTCCGGTACGCTGCGGGGCGCTGCGCCTCGCCGAACAGCCCCACGCCTATGTGCATGTGCCAACGGCCTCGCTGCAATTGGTCTATGACCTGCGTCTGGTACTGCCCCACGATTGCCGCGCGCCCAGCCTCTATCATGTGGACGAGCGTCTGGAAGAGGACTGCCTGGTGGCGCGTCTGAATCCGGAACGTCCGGATCTCTATCTGCTGGACCCGCTGGAGGGCACGCTGCATGACCTGGGCCACGGTCGCCTGCGCTCCGTGGATGGCCGGGATATATGGCTGTCGGAAAGCTTCGCCCCGCAGGACGGCTGGCTGATCCATGACGAGCGGGTGGCGTTCGAGCAATGGCGAGCGCAACGTCAGGCGGCGAGCTGAATAAGGCCCGCGACTACGGACGAACCGCTCAGGCGGTGAGCTCGTAGCCGCGCAGGCGCTCCAGTAGCTCGCGACCGTCGATGGGGCGGTCGAACAGATAGCCCTGGCCGGTGTCGCAGCGCTGGCCGCGAAGGAAGTCCAACTGCTCGGTGGTCTCGATGCCTTCGGCCACTACGCACAGACGCAGTTTGTGGGCCATGGCGATCACCGCCGCAGTGATCTCCATGTCGTCCTGGTTGCCCGGAATGTCCTTCACGAAGCTGCGGTCGATCTTGATGGTGTCCAGCGGAAATTTCTTCAGGTAGCTGAGCGAGGAATAGCCGGTGCCGAAGTCATCCATGGCCAGGGTGAAGCCCAGCGCCTTGAGCTGATGCAGCTGTTCGCGGTTGGCCTGACTGGTGTCCAGCAGCAGGCTCTCGGTCAGCTCCAGTTCCAGGCGAGAGGCCTCGATGCGCTCTTCGTCCAGAATATCGCGCAGCGCGGTCACCAGTTTGTCGTCGAGGAACTGGCGGGGCGAGAGATTGATAGCGATGCGTACTTCGCCCATGCCCGCCTCATCCAGCCGATGCAGCATGCGGCAGGACTCGCGCACCACCCATTTGCCGATCGGCACGATCAAGCCGGTTTCCTCGGCCAGGCCGATGAAGGCGTCCGGCGGCAACATGCCCTCGGTGGGGTGCTGCCAGCGCAGCAGCGCTTCCAGGCCGGTCAGGCGGTTGGTCTTCAGACACAGCTTGGGCTGGTAATACAGCAGTAGTTCGTTGCGCTCGACGGCATGGCGCAGGTTGTGTTCGATGAACAGGCGGCGGTGAGCTTCGGCGTCCAGTTCCTTCGTGAACACTGTGCAGCGGTTTTTACCGCTGGCCTTGGCCTTGTGCAGCGCCAGACCGGCATGCTTCATCAGTAACTGAGAATCGCTGCCATGTTGCGGGCTGTGCACCAGGCCGATGGAGGCGGTGACGTTGATCAACTGGTTGGCCACGAACAGCGGACGGCTGAGCAGCTGCAGCAATTGCCGGGCGACTTCTTCGGCATTCTGCAGGTCGCCGGCATCCAGCAGGACGGCGAATTCGTTGCTGGCGAAGCGTGCCAGGCAGGCTTCGGTACCCAGGGCATTGCGCACGCGCCGCGACAGGCTGGTCAGCACCTTGTCGCCGGTTTCGTGGCCGAGGCTGTCGTTGATGCGCTTGAAGTTGTCGATGTCCATCAGCAGCAGGCTGAAGGGCGCCTCGGGCGCTTCGTTCAACTGCTGTTCGAGGCGATCGATGAAATACGGCCGGTTGCCCAGACCGGTGAGGCTGTCGCGAAGGGCGTCCTGCGCCTGGCGCTGGTAGTTCAGCTTGTTGAGCGTGACGTCTTCGCACAGGCCGAGCAGATGGGTGGTGACCCCCTCGGCGTCGCAGACCCGGGACACCCATATGTGTCCCCAATAGGGTTCCAGACTTTTGCGCTGGCTGCGAAACTCCACCTGCCAGCTGTCGTTGTCCGGCTTCTGGCGCAGCGCGGCGCGCACCAGTTCCGGAAGGCTGGCCAGGGCGGGAATTTCGTCAAGCGAGCGACCCTGCAGTTCGCTCGGGCTGTACTGGGTGATGGCCTCGAAGCGCGCATTGGAAAAGACCACACGCCCGTCTATATCGACCAGCAGGAAGGCCTCGGCGCTCTGTTCCAGGGCGCGCTGGCACAGCTCGGCGGTGGTGGTCACGGCGTCATCCATGTAAAGCGCAGGGTGGCTTGCGACAGTTCCATACGATCATGAGGTGCGAACGGCTCCTTAGTGTAACGGCTGATAACCTTGCTGGCACCTAGCCATTATCCCGCTCCCGACAGACAAAGATAGGGGTCGATTCAGGCGAGTGTGCTACGGGTCACAAAACGGCCGGCGCCTGGTCAGGTGGCGCGGCGGCAAAAAAAGCCCCGCCTTGCGGCAGGGCTGGAGAGACGAGCGTGGCGTGCTCGTTTGAGGAAGGGCGGCCGGGCCGCAGCCTGGCGGTTTTACAGCAGCAGCGTGCGGATATCGGCGAGCAGCTCGGACAGGCGTTTGGTGAAACGCGCGGCCGCCGCACCGTTGATCACCCGGTGGTCGTAGGACAACGACAGCGGCAGCATCAGGCGTGGCTGGAAGGCCGCACCGTCCCACACCGGCTGCATCGTGGCCTTGCTGACGCCGAGGATCGCCACTTCCGGTGCGTTGACGATCGGCGTGAAGCCGGTGCCGCCAATGTGGCCGAGGCTGGAGAGGGTGAAGCAGGCGCCCTGCATGGCGTCGGGCGACAATTTCTTGTTGCGCGCCTTGTCAGCCAGCTCGGCGGCTTCGCCGGCCAGTTGCAGCAGACTCTTCTGGTCGACGTTGCGAATCACCGGCACCAGCAGGCCGTCCGGGGTATCCACGGCGAAGCCGATGTGTACGTACTTCTTGCGGATCAGCGCGGTGCCGCTGGGCGCCAGCGAACTGTTGAAGTCCGGCAGTTCGCGCAGCAGATGCGCGCAGGCCTTGAGCAGCAGCGGCAGTACGGTCAGCTTCACGCCGGCCTTTTCCGCCACGGCCTTCTGGGCCACACGGAAGGCTTCCAACTCGGTGATATCGGCCGACTCGAACTGAGTGACGTGGGGCACGTTCAGCCAGCTGCGATGCAGATTGGCGGCGCCGACCTGCATCAGGCGGGTCATGGCCACTTCTTCGATTTCACCGAACTTGCTGAAGTCCACCGTCGGTACCGGCGGGATGCCTGCACCCCCGGCAGCACCGGACGGTGCGGCCTGGGTCTGCTGCATCATCGCCTTCACGTAGCCCTGCACGTCTTCCTTGAGCACCCGGCCGTGCGGGCCGGTGGCGGTGACGCGCGCCAGGTCGATGCCGAACTCGCGGGCCAGCTGGCGCACGGCGGGGCCGGCGTGCACCTGGGCGGCGGGCTTGGCGGGCTTTTCCACCAACGGCGCGATGCTGTCGATGTGCGGATCGCCAGCGGCCGGAGTGGCGGGCGCCGGGGCGGGCTTTTCCGCGGGAGCTGCAGGCGCCTTGGCAGGCTGCGGTGCGGCGGTCGGCGGCGTTTCCTGAGCGGGCGCGGCGCCTTCCACCTTGAGGGTGAGGATCAGGTCGCCGGTGCCGACTTCGGCATCCAGCTGCACGGCAATCGATTCCACCACGCCGGCGGCCGGCGAGGGGATTTCCATGCTGGCCTTGTCGGACTCCAGGGTGATCAGCGACTGCTCGGCACTCACCGTGTCGCCGGCCTGGACCAGCACTTCGATGACCCGCGCCTTGCCTGCCGAACCGATGTCCGGCACGCGGATTTCCTGGCTGCTGGCCGCAGCCGGTGCAGCGGCAGGTGCAGGCGCTTTTTCTTCGGCAGGAGCGGCAGCCGATGCTGCGGCAGCCGGCGCTGCGGTTTCGGCTTTCGGCGCGGCCGCTGGCTCCGAGGCCGGCGCGCTGGCGCCGGCCTCGTCGCTTTCCAGCTCCAGCAGCTCATCGCCTTCCTTGAGGCGATCGCCCAGCTTGACCTTCAGGCTCTTGACCACGCCGGCCTTGGGCGCGGGGATTTCCATGCTGGCCTTGTCGGATTCCAGGGTCAGCAGGCTCTGCTCGGCCTCGATGCGGTCGCCCACCTTGACGAACAGCTCGATGACTTCGCCTTCGCCGCTGCCAATGTCCGGGACACGAATCAATTCACTCATGGTTCGCTCCTCAGCAGTCCAGCGGGTTGGGCTTGTTGGTGTCGATGCCGAAGCGGGCGATGGCCTCGGCCACCACCTTGCGCTCGATCTCGCCACGGTCGGCCAGGGCTTCCAGCGCGGTCAGCACGATCCAGTTGCGGTCCACCTCGAAGAAGTGGCGCAGCTTTTCGCGGGTGTCGCTGCGGCCGAAGCCGTCGGTGCCTAGCACCTTGTATTCCTTGACCGGCACCCATTGGCGGATCTGGTCGGCGAACAGCTTCATGTAGTCGCTGGAGGCGATGACCGGGCCCTTGCGACCGCCCAGGCATTGCTCGACATAGGTCTGCTGCGGCTTCTGTTCCGGATGCAGGCGGTTGTGGCGTTCCACCGCCAGGCCTTCGCGGCGCAGTTCGTTGAAGCTGGTGACGCTCCAGACATCGGCACCGACCTTGTACTCCTCGCGGAGAATCTTCGCCGCCTCGCGCACTTCGCGCAGGATGGTGCCGCAGCCGAGCAGTTGCACGTGGCAGGCGGCTTCCTTCTTGTCCTCTTCGAGCAGGTACATGCCCTTGATGATGCCGTCCTCGACACCCTCGGGCATGGCCGGCTGGGTGTAGGCCTCGTTCATCACCGTGAGGTAGAAGAACACGTTGTGCTGTTCCTCACTCATCTGGCGGATGCCTTCGCGGATGATCACCGCCAGCTCGTAGCCGTAGGTCGGGTCGTAGCTGCGGCAGTTGGGAATGGTGCTGGCCAGAATGTGGCTGTGACCGTCCTCGTGCTGCAGGCCCTCGCCGTTCAGCGTGGTGCGCCCGGCGGTGCCGCCGACCAGGAAGCCGCGCGCCTGGCTGTCGCCGGCGGCCCAGGCCAGGTCGCCGATGCGCTGGAAGCCGAACATCGAATAGAAGATGTAGAACGGCAGCATCGGCTGGTTGTGGGTGCTGTAGGCGGTCGCGGCGGCGATCCAGCTGGACATGGCGCCGGCCTCGTTGATGCCTTCCTCGAGGATCTGGCCCTTCTTGTCCTCGCGGTAGAACATCACCTGGTCTTTATCCACCGGCTGGTACAGCTGGCCGACGGAGGAATAGATGCCGAGCTGGCGGAACATGCCTTCCATGCCGAAGGTGCGCGCCTCGTCCGGCACGATGGGCACGATGCGCGAACCCAGCTCCTTGTCCTTGACCAGCTGCGCCAGCACGCGCACGAAGGCCATGGTGGTGGAAATCTCGCGATCGCCCGAACCGTCGAGGATGGCCTTGAGGGTCTCCAGCGGCGGGGTGGGAATGCTGAAGCTCTTGGCGCGCCGCTGCGGTACCGGGCCGCCAAGCTTTTCACGGCTCTTGAGCAGGTACTTCATTTCCGGGCTGTCGAGCTCGGGCTTGTAGAACGGCAGATCGGCGAGCTGATCGTCGGGAATCGGTACACCGAAGCGGTCGCGGAACACCTTCAGGCTTTCCAGATCGACCTTCTTCACGTTGTGGGCGATGTTCTGCGCCTCGCCCGAGCCGGTGCCGTAGCCCTTGATGGTCTTGGCCAGGATCACCGTCGGCTGGCCGGAGTGGTGGATCGCCGCGTGGTAGGCGGCATAGACCTTGAACGGGTCGTGGCCGCCCCGGTTGAGCTTCCAGACTTCCTCGTCGGAGAGGTCTTCGACCATCTTCAACAGCTCGGGATTGGCGCCGAAGAAGTGCTGGCGCACGAAGGCACCATTGTTGGCCTTGTAATTCTGGTAGTCGCCGTCGACCACCTCGTCCATGCGCTGCTGCAGGACACCGCCGGTGTCCTTGGCGAACAGCGGGTCCCACAGGCGGCCCCAGATCACCTTGATGACGTTCCAGTCGGCGCCGCGGAAGTTGCCTTCCAGCTCCTGGATGATCTTGCCGTTGCCGCGCACCGGGCCGTCCAGGCGCTGCAGGTTGCAGTTGACGACGAAGATCAGGTTATCCAGCTTCTCGCGGCCGGCCAGGGAGATGGCGCCCAGGGATTCCGGTTCGTCGGTCTCGCCGTCGCCGAGGAAGCACCAGACCTTCTGCTTGCCGGCGGGAATGAAGCCGCGGCTTTCCAGGTACTTCATGAAGCGTGCCTGGTAGATGGCCTGGATCGGACCGAGGCCCATGGACACGGTGGGGAACTGCCAGAAGTCCGGCATCAGCCAGGGGTGCGGGTAGGAAGACAGGCCCTGACCGTCCACCTCGCGGCGGAAGTTGTTCAGCTGGTCTTCATTGATGCGGCCTTCCAGGAAGGCGCGGGCGTAGATGCCCGGCGCGGCGTGGCCCTGGAAGTAGATCAGGTCGCCGCCATGTTCTTCGGTCGGGGCCTGGAAGAAGTAGTTGAAGCCGATGTCGTACAGCGTGGCGCTGGAGGCGAAGGTGGAGATGTGTCCGCCCAGGCTGGCGTCCCGCTTGTTGGCTCGCGCCACCATGGCCAGTGCGTTCCAGCGCACCAGCGAGCGCACGCGGCGCTCCATGAACAGGTCACCGGGCATGCGCGCCTCGTGGGTGACCGGGATGCTGTTGCGGTAGGGCGTGGTGATCGCGTAGGGCAGTTGGGTGCCGCTACGTGTGGCCAGCTCGCCCATACGGGTGATCAGGTACTTGGCGCGGTCCTCGCCTTCACGGTCCAGGACCGACTCCAGGGCGTCCAGCCACTCCTGGGTTTCGATGGGATCTTGGTCTTGCATGGCTTGCTCCAGGACTTCGGGCGACCTTTTGAGTCACCGCGATGGCACCGCCGCGTCGTGGCTGCGATGTCTTTTGTTGTTCATTGTGTGCCAGGGACAATCGGCGCTTGTAGTTTTACTACAAAATTCGCTGACCCGACAGTCATCCTTTGCATCCAGTCGTTGAGCGCCACGGTTGCCCGCCGTCCCTGGCCGCCCTGGTACGCAACAAGGAAGCATAGTCGGCTGAACGAGCGGAAAGGGTTTCCGCCGCAGCCGGCTTCTTTTTGTGGCGCTGGTTCGCGGGTTGTGGAGCTGGTTTTGTGGGGCCGGGTTTATCCCGGCCGACGGGGGTGTGATAAGCACCTGTGCCCGGACGCGACTCCGCTGGCCGGCGTGATGCCGGCCCCACAGGAGCGGGAACTGCGGCGCGGCGCCCCGGGTGCGGAGGAGTCTTTTTGTGGGGCCGGGTTTATCCCGGCCGACGGGGGGCGGAATAAGCATCTGTGCCCGGGCGTGATTCCGCTGGCCGGCGTGATGCCGGCCCTACAGGAGATATGGCGCGGCCACACGGAAGATGCGCTCCGCGCCCGACATGCTTGACGAACCCCCCCGCGATGCCCTCTGCTGGCGACCTGCTTATCCCGTCACAAGGAATTCCCATGAGCCTGCCCGAACTCGTTGCCATTCCGGCGTCGCTGGCCCCTCTTGCCGAGCGACCAGGCGTCGCGCTGCGCGCCGTCCTGGCCGAACGAGGGCGGGCGGACGACTGGCCGGTGGCGCGCCTGGAGGCCTTTGCCCGCGCCTGCGTGGCCAGCGATTTCGTCGCCGAGCAGGCACAGCGCGATCCCGAAGCGCTGCTCGAACTGGTGGATTCCGGCGAACCGGAGCGCAGCCTGCGTCCCGGCGAGCTGCGCACCCAGCTGCAGGCGTTGCTGGCTGACTGTACACAGGAGGATGACCTGGCCCACCGCTTGCGGCGCTTTCGCAACCGCCAGCAGCTGCGCATCATCTGGCGCGATGTGAATCGCCTGGCCGATCTGGGCGAGACCTGCCGCGACCTGTCCGATCTGGCCGATGTCTGCATCGATCTGGCCTGCCAGTGGCTGTATCCGCGCCATTGCGAGCAGTTCGGCACGCCCATGGGACGCCGCAGCGGCACGCCGCAGCAGATGGTGATTCTCGGCATGGGCAAACTGGGCGCCCATGAACTCAACCTGTCCTCGGACATCGACCTGATCTTCGGCTTCCCGGAAGGCGGCGAAACCGAAGGCGCGCGCCGTTCCCTGGATAACCAGGAATTCTTCAACCGCCTCGGTCAGCGGCTGATCAAGGCGCTGGATGCCATCACCGTCGACGGTTTCGTGTTCCGCGTCGACATGCGGCTGCGCCCCTACGGCTCGGCCGGCGCGCTGACCCTGAGCTTCGCCGCCCTGGAGCAGTACTACCAGGATCAGGGCCGTGACTGGGAACGCTACGCGATGATCAAGGCGCGGGTGGTCGGCGGCGATCAGGCGGCCGGCGCGCAATTGCTGAAGATGCTGCGGCCGTTCGTTTACCGGCGCTACCTGGACTTCTCCGCCATCGAGGCGCTGCGCAGCATGAAACAGCTGATCCAGCAGGAAGTGCGTCGCAAGGGCATGAGCGAGAACATCAAGCTCGGTGCTGGCGGTATCCGTGAGGTGGAGTTCATCGCCCAGGCATTTCAGCTGATCCACGGCGGCCGCGACCTCAGCCTGCAGCAGCGACCACTGCTGCCGGTGCTGGCCGTGCTGGAGGCCGAAGGCTACCTGCCGGCGCCGGTGGTGGCCGAGCTGCGCGACGGCTACCGCTTCCTGCGCTACGTCGAGCACGCTCTGCAGGCCATCGCCGACAAGCAGACGCAGATGCTGCCGGATGACGACCGCGAGCGGGCGCGGGTGGCCTTCATCATGGGATTTGCCGACTGGGCAGCGTTCATGGCGCGCCTGGAACAGTGGCGCGAGCGCATCGACTGGCACTTTCGCCAGGTGATTTCCGATCCGGACGGCGAGGAAGACGAGGAGGCCGCAGGCGGCGAATGGCTGGCCCTGTGGCTGGGCGACATGGAGGAAGACAGCGCCGTCCGGCAACTGGCCGAGCTGGGTTTCACGGCTCCGGAGCACGCCTGGCGGCATCTGCACGATCTGCGCGGTGGCAGTCAGGTGCGCAGCATGCAGCGTCTGGGTCGCGAACGGCTGGATGCCTTCATGCCGCGCCTGCTGGCGCAGGTCGCCGAACAGGAGGATCCGGATCAGGTGCTTGAGCGCGTCATGCCGCTGGTGGCGGCGGTGGCGCGGCGTTCGGCTTATCTGGTGCTGCTGTCTGAAAACCCCGGCGCCCTGACCCGCCTGCTGCAGCTGTGTGCCGCCAGCCCGCTGGTGGCCGAGCAGATTGCGCGCTTCCCCTTGCTGCTCGATGAGTTGCTCAATGAAGGCCGGCTGTACAGCCCGCCGCAGGCGCCGGAACTGGCCGCCGAGCTGCGCGAGCGGCTGATGCGCATCCCCGAGGACGACCTGGAGCAGCAGATGGAGGCGCTGCGCCACTTCAAGCTGGCCCACAGCCTGCGCGTGGCGGCCTCGGAATTCGCCGGCACCCTGCCGCTGATGAAGGTCAGCGATTACCTGACCTGGCTGGCCGAGGCGATTCTCGATCAGGTGCTGGCGCTGGCCTGGCGGCATACCGTGGCGCGTCACGGCACGCCACGGCGCACCGACGGCGAATACTGCGACCCGGATTTCATCATCGTCGGCTACGGCAAAGTCGGCGGCATCGAACTGGGGCATGGCTCCGACCTGGACCTGGTGTTCATCCACGACGGCGATCCGCAGGCGGAAACCGATGGCCGCAAGCCTATCGACGGCACCCAGTTCTTCACCCGTCTGGGCCAGCGGGTTATTCACCTGCTGAACACCCAGACCATCTCCGGCCAGCTTTACGAGGTGGACATGCGCTTGCGTCCGTCCGGCGACGCCGGCTTGCTGGTCAGCTCGCTGGCGGCCTTCGAGCGCTACCAGCAGCAGGAGGCGTGGACCTGGGAGCATCAGGCCCTGGTGCGCGCCCGGGTGCTGGTCGGCAGCGCGCGGGTGGCGCAACGCTTCGAAGAGGTGCGCGGGCAGGTGCTGGGCCGCGCCCGGGATCTGGAAAAGCTGCAGGTCGAAGTCAGCGAAATGCGCGCCAAGATGCGCGGCAACCTGGGCACCCGAATCACCGATGCCGGACGCGGCGAAAACGCCTTCGACCCCGCACAGAGCTTTGATCTCAAGCAGGATGCCGGTGGTATCGTCGATATTGAATTTATGGTGCAATACGCGGCCCTGGCCTGGTCGCACCAGCACCCGGAGCTGCTCCGCTACACCGACAACATTCGCATTCTGGACGGCCTCGGCGCAGCCAACCTGCTGCCCGAAGCGGACGTTCAGCTCTTGCAGGAGGCTTACAAGGCCTACCGGGCCGCAGCTCATCGCCTGGCCCTGCAGAAACAGCCCGGCAAGGTGCCGGGCGACCAGTTCCCCGATTCGCGCCGTCTGGTCCAGCGCATCTGGAAAGACCTGGGACTGAACTGAATTCACGCAGGCGGCCCGTGTGCCGCCGCACTTGACCTTGAGGAACGCAACGATGTCGATGGCTGACCGCGACGGTGTGATCTGGTACGACGGCGAGCTGGTGGAATGGCGCAACGCGACCACCCACGTGCTGACCCATAGCCTGCACTACGGCATGGGCGTGTTTGAAGGCGTGCGCGCCTATGAGACCCCGCAGGGCACCGCCATCTTCCGCCTGGAAGCGCACACCGATCGGCTGTTCGATTCCGCCCACATCATGGGCATGAAGATTCCTTACACCAAGGAACAGATCAACGAGGCCACCAAGGCCGCCGTGCGCGAGAACACGCTGGCCAGCGCCTACATTCGTCCGCTGGCGTTCTACGGTTCCGAGGGCATGGGCATCCGCGCCGATAACCTGAAGGTGCATGTGATCGTCGCCGCCTGGCACTGGGGCGCCTACATGGGCGAAGAGGCCCTGGCCAACGGCATCAAGATTCGCACCAGCTCCTTTACCCGCCATCACGTCAACATCACCATGACCCGCGCCAAATCGAGCGGCTCCTACGTGAACTCGATGCTGGCCCTGCAGGAAGCCGTTTCCGGCGGCGCCGACGAGGCCATGCTGTTGGACCCGGAAGGCTACGTGGCCGAAGGTTCGGGCGAGAACATCTTCATCGTGAAAAACGGCGTGATCTACACCCCGGAAGTCACCGCCTGCCTGAACGGCATTACCCGCGCCACAGTGCTGACCCTGGCCCGCGAGCAGGGCATCGAGATCGTCGAGAAGCGCATCACCCGCGACGAGGTGTACATCGCCGACGAGGCCTTCTTCACCGGCACCGCCGCCGAAGTGACCCCGATCCGCGAGGTTGATGGCCGCCAGATCGGCATCGGCCGTCGTGGTCCGGTCACCGAAAAGCTGCAGACGGCCTACTTCGACCTGGTCACCGGCAAGACCGATGCCCACGCCGAGTGGCGCACCCTGGTCAAGTGATTCACCAGCGTAGGGTGGGTTAGACCGCAGGTCGCAACCCACCATCCGGCCCGCAGGGGCGGCCAACGGATGCCTGGCGACATCCTTGGTGGGTTATGCAGCGAGCGCGGCTGACCCACCCTACGGGGACAATTCCTAGTATGAACATCCTGATCATCGGACCCAGCTGGGTCGGCGATATGGTGATGGCCCAGACGCTGTTCACCTGTCTCAAACAGCAGCATCCCGATTGCAGCATCGACGTGCTGGCCCCGGAGTGGAGCCGGCCGATTCTCGAGCGCATGCCCGAGGTGCGCGAGGCGCTGAGCTTCCCGCTCGGCCACGGCGCGCTGGAGCTGGCCACGCGCCGGCGTATCGGCAAGTCGCTGCGCGGACGCTACGACCAGGCGATTCTGTTGCCCAACTCGCTGAAGTCCGCCCTGGTGCCGTTTTTTGCCGGTATTCCCACGCGCACCGGCTGGAAAGGCGAGATGCGCTACGGGCTGCTCAGCGATATCCGCGTGCTGGACAAGCAGCGCTACCCGCTGATGATCGAGCGCTTCATGGCGTTGGCTTACGCGCCGGACGCCGAGCTTCCGCAGCCGTATCCGCGCCCATCACTGCAAATCGACGAGGCCAGCCGTGCCGCCGCGTTGCAGAAATTCGGCCTGACGCTGGACCGTCCGGTGTTGGCGCTGTGCCCTGGCGCCGAGTTCGGCGAGGCCAAGCGCTGGCCGGCCGAGCATTACGCCAAGGTGGCGGAGATCAAGATTCGCGAGGGTTGGCAGGTCTGGCTGTTCGGCTCGAAGAACGACCACCCCGGCGGCGAGACGCTGCGCGAGCGGCTGATTCCCGGCTTGCGCGAGGAGGTCATCAACCTGGCCGGTGAAACCAGCCTGGCCGAGGCCATTGATCTGCTGTCCGCGGCTTCCGCCGTGGTCTCCAACGACTCCGGTCTGATGCACGTGGCGGCGGCACTCAATCGCCCGCTGGTGGCGGTCTATGGTTCCACCTCGCCGCAGTTCACCCCGCCGCTGGCCGATCAGGTGGAGATCGTCCGCCTCGGCCTGGAATGCAGCCCCTGTTTCGAGCGCACCTGCCGTTTTGGGCATTACGACTGCCTGCGCCAGCTCAAGCCGCGTGCGGTGATCGAGGCGCTCGACCGCCTGCTGCCGCAGCCGGTCGAGGTGAAATGAGTGAAAGTGCTGCTGATCAAGACCTCGTCCATGGGCGACGTCATCCACACGCTGCCGGCGCTCACCGATGCGGCGCGTACCATTCCGGGCATTCGCTTCGATTGGGTGGTGGAGGAGGGCTTCGCCGAGATTCCCGCCTGGCACCCGGCGGTGGATCAGGTGATCCCGGTGGCGATTCGCCGCTGGCGCAAGAATCTCTGGAAAACCCTCAAGAGCGGCGAATGGCGCCAGTTCCAGCGGCGCCTGCGCGAGGGTCACTACGATCTGGTGATCGACGCCCAGGGCCTGCTGAAAAGCGCCTGGCTGACCCGCTACTGCCGCGCGCCGGTGGCCGGCCTGGATCGTGACTCCGCTCGTGAACCGCTGGCTAGCCGCTTCTATGACCGGACCTATACGGTTGCGAAGGAACAGCACGCTCTGGAACGGGTGCGTCAGCTGTTCGCCCAGGCGCTGGGCTATGCGCTGCCCGACTCGATCGGCGACTACGGCCTCGACCGCGCGGCGCTGGCCGAGTCGTCCTCCGCGCCGTACATCGTCTTCCTGCATGGCACCACCTGGGCCAGCAAGCACTGGCCGGAAGCCGACTGGCGCGCCCTGGCCGAGCGTCTGAGCGCCGACGGCTGGGCGATTCGTCTGCCGTGGGGCAACCCCACTGAAAAGGCCCGCGCCGAACGCATCGCCGCAGGCCTGGCCGGTGTCGAAGTGCTACCCAAACTGAATATCGTCGGCGTCGCCCGCGTCCTCGCCGGCGCCCGCGCCTGCGTGGCGGTGGATACCGGCCTCGGCCACCTGGCCGCCGCGCTGGATGTGCCGAGTATCTCCCTCTACGGCCCGACCCGCCCCGGTCGTGTCGGCGCCTACGGCAAAGGGCAGGTGCACCTGTGTGCCAGCGGGCCGAATGCCGGTAGTGGGGATCGTGAAAAGCCCTGTTTTGAGGGGTTGGATGTGGAACGGGTGTATCCCGAATTACAGCGCCTTCTGGCAGCATCGATCTGACAAAGCAAGTGGCGGCGCGCAATGCGCCGCCAGTTTCACTTTCCCTCCCGCCAAGGCATGACCCGTTTCGCAGACGGTCCGCGCTCCGGAGTGCGACTGTGCCTGCCTGCCGTGATTTGAGTCGAATCGGGTCCAGCGGCGTTGCCCCTGATTGCGGAGATCAGCCTGCCGTTGCGTCCAGATCGTAATGGGAATTCCGCATCTTTTTCGACGCCCCGCAGAACTTCAGCTTCGCTTGCTGATCTAGGCACGGATGCCCTTTAAGCGCAGGCAGGGCTGTACTGGAGGTGGAAATTGATGAACTTGTTTCTTGCCGAACCGCTATCGACGCTCTGGGCCGGCAAGGATCCTTTCGCCGAAATCGAAACGCTGCACGGCCCCGTCTACCGGCAGAAGGAAGGCCGCCGGGTGTTTCGCGTGGAGTTCGCCGGCCGGGGCTACTTCGTCAAGCTGCATCACGGCGTGGGCTGGGCCGAGATCTTCAAGAACCTGCTCAGCTTCCGGCTGCCGGTGCTGGGCGCCCGCCAGGAACTGCGCGCCATTCGCCGTCTGGAACAGGCCGGCATCGCCACGCTCAAACCGGTGGGTTTCGGCCAGCGCGGGCTCAATCCGGCCCGGCAGTTCTCCTTCCTGATCACCGAGGAGCTGGCTCCCACCATCAGCCTGGAGGACTTCTGCCAGGACTGGGCACGGACCCCGCCGCCCGTTGCGCTCAAGCGGGCGCTGATCGGTCGGGTGGCGCAGATCGTGCGCGACATGCACGCCGCCGGCCTCAACCATCGCGACTGCTACCTGTGCCATTTTCTGCTGCATACCGACAGCCCGCCCACGCCCGATCACCTGCCGCTGTCGGTGATCGACCTGCATCGCTCGCAGGTGCGCACCCGGGTACCGCTGCGCTGGCGCGACAAGGATCTGGCCGGGTTGTACTTCTCCGCGCTCGGCATCGGGCTGACGCGCGGTGATAAGCTGCGCTTCCTCCGGTTCTATTTCCGCAGGCCACTTCGCCAGATCCTGGTCGAGGAGGCCTCGGTGCTGGCCTGGATGGAACGCAAGGCGGCGCGCATACAGGCGCGTGATCGGCGCAAGATCGCCCTGGGCGAACAACGGTGAGGTGAGAGCGGTGGAGTTGCATGAACTGGCCTGGGCGGGCGGCGAACGGCCGCTGCCGGCAACCGTGGAACTGGCGGGCTGCGCCGGTTCGCCGGTGCACCTGCGGGTGCACAGGTGGCTGCACGCGACGCCGGCCCGTCATGATGTGCTCGCCCGCTGGGACGATCGCTACGTCTTGGCGCGTCTGTTGACCGGCCCGGACGCGGGAATGGACCTGGAGCGTGAAAAGGCCGGTGTGCGGCAATTGGCCGCCCAGGAACTGCCCACCCTGACGCTGCTCCGCGAAGGCCGCACGCCGGAGCTGGACGCCTGGCTGCTCTACGAGGCCGACGATGACGTGCAACGGCTGGACGCGGTCTGGGAGAACCTGGCCAGCCAGGCCCCCTTGACGGAGGCGCAGCAGACCCTGTTCGGCGAGGCCCTGTGCGCCCTCGGTGCCCTGCATGGCAAGGGGCTCTGGCCGACGGACCCTTCGCTGCGGCGCTTCATTCGCCACCGGGAACGCATCCACCTGCTGGATGCCGGCACGCTGCGCAGCGAAACGCCCGGCTCGCCCCTGGGCCGGGACCAGGTGCTGGCCAACCTTGGACAGTTCTTCGCGCAGTTTCCGACACGCTTCGAGCCCTGGTTCGAGGAACTGCTGGTCTTCTATCTGCTGGTCAACGGCGAGCACGCGCTGCCCCTCGAAGCGCTGCTCAAGGAGGCCGCCAAGGCCCGCGAGCAGAACATGCGCCGGCAGCTGACCAGGCTGGAACGCAACAGCCCCGTCTGCGCGCTGGCGCGGCGCGGCGGGATGCTGCGGGCGGTCCTGCGCAGCGAGCAGGCGCGGCTGCGGACCATCGTCGCCGATCCGGAGGCCGTCATGCGGAGCGGCGCGCCCAGCGCGGCCGGTGGCGAGGCGGACGCCGCTCTGCTGGAAACCCCCGCCGGCCCCGTGCGCCTGATTCGCTACCCGGCCCCGACGGGCTGGCGGCGCCTGCTCACCAGCCCGGCCTGGCGGGCCTGGATCGCCGGGCAGCGAGGCTACCTGCTCGGCGAAACCGACCGCCGTCCCCTGGCCGTGGTTGAGCGGCGCCGCCTGGGTCTGCGCGGCGTGAGCTACCTGATTACCGAGGCAAATGACGCAGAGGAGCGAGGATGAAAGTCGTCTTTGTCGGCGAAGCGGTCTCCGGATTCGGCGGCATCGAAACCGTGATTCGCACGCTGGTGCGTTGTTTTCGTGAAGACCCCGGCCGGTGGACTGCGCCATCTTCTTCTTCTGCCGCGACGAGCGGATGGACAAGGGCTGGCTGGAAGGCATCGACGCTGTCTACTCCTACTCGCGCAGTCGCATCGCCTACCTGCGCAACCGCACCCATGAGCGGCGCTTTGCCCGCCATCTGCGCGAACAGCGTCCGGATGTGGTCATCTCCATCGACCTCATCGCCTGTCTGCTGGCCCAACAGGCCCGCCAACGGGCCGGACTGAGCTTTCTCCTGTTCTCCTGGGTGCACTTCTCGCTGGAGCACAAGAAGCACGCGCATTGCATCGTCCATGCGGATTACCACCTGGCGATCAGCTCGGGCATCAAGGCGCAGATCG
>DATJDB010000129.1:0-30004 GCA_035497635.1 Pseudomonas sp.
GAAAAATTCAGCAATAACGTCGCACGGGCGAAGCGGCCCGATCCGGTCGCTAAAAAAGCCGAAGCGGAGCGGAAAATGCCCCTAAATGGGGCGTTTTGCGCTCCGTGCGAGATGGCTGAATGGGGTTCAGCGTGTCGAGACCGGATGCAGGACTTCGGCCGGCAGAGCATGCGGGATGGTGTCGCCGAAGCCCTGGTCAATGGCTGGCAGCTTATGGGCGATGCCCTTGTGGCAGTCGATACAGGTCTTGCCCTCGGCGAAGCCCTTCTGGTGGGCGCCGGACGAGCGGCTGGCCTGCTCGGCGTAATCGAAGAAGCTGAAATCGTGGCAATTGCGGCATTCCTGCGAATCGTTGCGTTTCATGCGCGCCCATTCGCGCTGCGCCATTACGGAACGCTTGGCCTCGAACTTCTCCGGGGTGTCGATGCTGCCGAGCATCTTGTGCAGCAGCTCGTTGGAGGCATAGAACTTGCGCACCATCTTCGGCCACCACTCCTTGGGCACGTGGCAGTCCGAGCACACCGCGCGCACCCCGGTGCGGTTGTTGTAGTGAATGGTGTTGCGGTACTCCTGGTACACGTTCACTTCCATCTCGTGGCAGGAGATGCAGAACTTCTCGGTGTTGGTCCATTCCATGACGGTGTTGAAGCCGCCCCAGAAGATGATGCCCAGCACGAAGGCCAGGCCGAGGGTGCTGAATGCCAGCCCGAACGCCCAGAGCCACAGTTTTTTGATCTTGTTCATGACGTGATCCTTACAGGCCCGGGGCCGGACTGAAAACGTTGTCCACCAGTTGCTTGGCATCGGTCTGCGGCACGTGGCACTGCAGGCAGAAGTAGCGGCGCGGGCTAACGGCGGAGAGTTCCTGGCCGTCACGGTCGCGGAAGTGGGTCAGCGACACCTTGGTGGCGCTGGTGGCCGCCGCGCGGCTCCAGGAGTGGCAATCCATGCACTTGTTGTAATTGAGCGTCACCTGATAGTTGGTGACGCTGTGCGGGATCAGCGGCGGCTGCTGCACGAAGTCGCGCGGCAGCAGGCCGCCGGCATCGCGCACCTCGCGCCAGTTGTGGGCTTGCTGCTCGGCGTCGCCGACGGCGTTGTCGCGCAGGCTCTTGACGCCATCGGCGTGCACCGAGAACGGGATCGCCAGCATGAGCGCAACGATACCCACGGCTTTTTGAATGGCAGTTTTCATGATTCGCTCCTGTTGAAACGCGTCGTCAGGCGGAACACATCCTGGCTGCACACATCGACACAACGGCCGCAGGTGGTGCAGTCGGAAGAAAGGATGAGGGGATGGTCTTGTCCGATCGCCTTGAGGGCGGGACGGATGACCTGGGGTTCGGGACAGACCTTGAAGCAGTCCATGCAGTCGTCGCAGGCCCGCCGGCGCGGCGCCGCCACGCGCAGCAGGGCGAACCTGCCCAGCAGCCCGTAGAAGGCACCGACCGGGCAGACGTGGCCACACCAGCCACGCGCGGCGAACAGCAGGTCGTAGAGGAACACGGCGGCGACCACGCCCCAGGCGGCGCCGGCGCCGAAGATCAGCGCGCGGTGCAGCATGGAGATGGGATTCACCCATTCCCAGGCGATGCCGCCGGTCAGCAGCGACACCACCAGGGTGGCCAGCAGCAGCCAGCGCCGCAGGCTTTCCGGGGGTGTTGGCGAGGTCTTGATTCTCAGTTTGCGCCGCAGCCAGCCGGCGGCGTCGGTCACCGGGTTGATCGGGCAGAACCACGAGCAATACAGGCGCCCGCCGAACAGCCCGTAAAACAGCAGCACGATCAGTGCACCGGTCAGCGCCGCCGTCTCGGGCAGATGCCCGGCCAGCAAACCCTGCAGCAGCATGTAGGGGTCGGTCAGCGGCAGAACGTCGAGGGTGACGCTCGACGCCAGGTTGCCCTTGACTGGCCACCAGGCCTGCGGCAGATGACCGTTGCGAAACAGCCACAGGCTGAGCGGGCCGACCAGGAACAGCCCCAGCAAACCCAGCTGCGAAGCGCGGCGCAACAGCAGGAAGCGGTTGGCGCCGAACCAGCCCTTGGTTTGCCGGGCGGCGGCGCTCGGGTTGCGCCCGGCCACGCTCTTGCGCGCTGTCTGGCTCATGGCGTGTCCTCCAGCCCGCGTACCGGCAACTGGATCTGGTCACCGATCAGCGAACCCCCGGCCTTGTCCTTTTCCTCCCAGCCCTTGCGGTAGTGGTCGGCGGCCTTGGCCTGGGCCAGCGGGCGCGGCAGCACCTTGATGGCCGAGGCTTCGGGCAGCACGCAGGCCTGCTCGCACTTGCCGCAGCCGGTGCAATGCTCCGAATGCACGGTAGGCAACAGCAGCGCGTGGCGGTCCGAACGCGGGTTGTGGTAGCGCTCCAGGGTGATGGCTTCGTCGATCACCGGGCAGACCCGGTAACAGACGTCGCAACGCAGCCCCAGGTAGTTGAGGCATTGCTCCTGATCGATCAGCACCGCCAGGCCCATGCGCGCCTCGTTGATATCGGTGAGCGCAGGGTCCAGCGCGCCCGTAGGGCAGGCCGGCACGCAGGGAATGTCCTCGCACATCTCGCAGGGCACATCCCGTGCGATAAAGAACGGCGTGCCGGTGGGCACCGGTTCGCCGAGCGTGGCCAACTTCAGCGTGTCGTAGGGACAGGCGCGAACGCACAGGCCGCAGCGCACGCAGGCGGCGAGGAAATCCTCCTCCGTCAGCGCGCCCGGCGGACGCAGCGCGGTCGGCGCCAGGGCCCTGGCCTGGTTGCCGTACAGCCCGACGCCCAGCCCCAACACGCAGGCGCCACCGATCGCTGCGGCGGACTGCTGCAGGAAACGGCGGCGGCTATTGGGCGTGTCTGGCTTGTCGGTCATGGCAACAACTCGGGATCACGGGGCGCCGTAGCGCCCCGTTCACCTCAGGCCTTGAGCACCTTGACGGCGCACTTCTTGAAGTCCGTCTCTTTCGAGAGCGGGCAGGTGGCGTCCAGCAGCAGCTTGTTGACCAGGCGGCCCTCGTCGAAGAACGGCATGTACACCAGGCCGCGCGGCGGCTTGTTGCGGCCACGGGTTTCGATGCTGGCCAGCACTTCGCCGCGCCGCGACGCGATGCGCGCTTGCATGCCGCGCTGCAGGCCGCGCGCCTTGGCGTCGTCCGGGTGCATGTACAGCAGCGCCTCGGGCGCCGCCTTGTGCAGCTCGGGAACCCGGCGGGTCATCGAGCCGGTGTGCCAGTGTTCCAGCACGCGGCCGGTGGACAGCCACAGGTCGAACTCGGCATCCGGCGACTCGTGCGGCGGCTGGTAGGGCAGGGCGAAGATGTTCGCCTTGCCGTCCTTGTGGCCGTAGAAGCGCACGCCCTCGCCGGCCGGCACGTAGGCGTCGTAGCCTTCGCGGAAGCGCCACAGGGTTTCCTTGCCATCGATCACCGGCCAGCGCAGACCGCGGGCGCGGTGGTAGACGTCGAAGTCCGCCAGGTCGTGGGCATGGCCGCGACCGAACTGGGCGTATTCCTCGAACAGGCCCTTCTGCACGTAGAAGCCGAAGTGCTTGGACTCGTCGTTCATGTAGTCGCTGATGGCGTGTGCGTTGACGCGCTTCAGGTCCTTGAGGTCGAAGCGGGCGGTGGTCTTGTTGGCGAACAGGATGTCGTACAGAGTCTTGCCGCGATGCTCCGGCTGCTTGGCCAGCAGCTCTTCCGGCCAGACCTCTTCCACCTTGAAGCGCTTGGCGAATTCCAGGTACTGCCACAGGTCCGAGCGCGACTCGCCCGGCGCCTTGACCTGCTGACGCCAGAACTGGGTGCGCCGCTCGGCGTTGCCGTAGGCGCCTTCCTTTTCCACCCACATGGCGGTCGGCAGGATCAGGTCGGCGGACAGCGCGGACACGGTCGGGTAGGGATCGGATACCACCACGAAGGCTTCCGGGTTGCGCCAGCCCGGCAGGATTTCATGGTTGATGTTCGGGCCGGCCTGCATGTTGTTGGTGGTCGAGGTCCAGTAGCACTTCAGCTTGCCGTCCTTCAGCGCGCGGCTCTGGGCCACGGCGTGCAGGCCGACCTTGGCCGGAATGGTGCCCTCGGGCAGGTTCCACAGCTTTTCGCTCAGGCTGCGGTGCGCCGGGTTGGTGACCACCATGTCCGCCGGCAGACGGTGGGCGAAGGTGCCCACTTCGCGGGCGGTGCCGCACGCCGACGGCTGGCCGGTCAGCGAGAACGGACCGTTGCCCGGCTCGGAAATCTTGCCGAGCAGCAGGTGCACGTTGTAAATCATGTTGTTCACCCAGGTGCCCCGGGTGTGCTGGTTGAAGCCCATGGTCCAGAACGACACGACCTTCTTGTCCGGGTCGGCGTACAGCTCGGCCATGCGCTGCAGCTTGTCCTGCGGCACCTTGGACAGCTTCGAGGTGTACTCAAGGGTGTAGGGTTCGACGAACTTGGCGAACTCCTCGAAGGAGATCGGCGTGTGGGCGTTCGGGTTGCCCTTGCCGTCGTAGCCGTTCTGGGTGGCGGCCTCTTCACGCGGGTCATTGGCGCGCAGGCCGTAACCGATGTCGGTGACGCCCTGGCGGAAGTTCACGTGCTTGGCGACGAACTCCTGGTTTACCTTGCCGTTCTGGATGATGTAGTTGCAGATGTAGTTGAGCAGCGCCAGGTCGGTCTGCGGCTCGAAGATCATGCCGTTGTCGGCCAGCTCGAAGCTGCGGTGCTCGAAGGTGGAGAGCACATGCACTTCGCTGCTCTTGTGGGTCAGGCGGCGGTCGGTGATGCGGCTCCACAACACCGGGTGCATCTCGGCCATGTTCGAGCCCCAGAGCACGAAGGCATCGGCCTGCTCGATGTCGTCATAGCAGCCCATCGGCTCGTCGATGCCGAAGGTGCGCATGAAGCCGACCACCGCCGAGGCCATGCAGTGGCGGGCGTTGGGGTCGATGTTGTTGGTGCGCAGACCTGCCTTGTGCAGCTTGGAGGCGGCGTAGCCTTCCCAGATGGTCCACTGGCCGGAGCCGAACATGGCCACCGAGTCCGGGCCGTGGGTCTTGATCGCGTCCTTCCACTTGGTCGCCATGATGCCCAGCGCTTCATCCCAGCTCACTGGGGTGAACTCGCCTTCCTTGTCGTACACACCGTTCTTCTTGCGCAGCAGCGGGGTCTGCACGCGGTCGGCGCCGTACATGATCTTGGACAGGAAATAGCCCTTGATGCAGTTCAGGCCACGGTTGACCGGCGCATCCGGGTCGCCCTGGGTGGCGACCACCTTGTCGTTCTGCACGCCCACCAGCACCGAGCAGCCGGTGCCGCAAAAGCGGCACGGTGCCTTGTCCCAGCGCACGGCGTTCTTGGCGCCGGCCTGTTCGGCGGACAGCACCATGGTGGGGATGGCCATGCCTGCGGTCGCGGCAGCGGCGGCAACAGCATTGGCCTTGATGAAATCGCGTCTGTTCAGTGACATGGTTGGACTCCCGTTGCCGGTTGCAGGGTTGGTAGCACCGGGCTGAAATCCTCGGCGTTATCCCCGTTGAACTCGTAGGCCAGCGTGGCCGACAGCACCTGCGGCACCTGGTGGGCCGCAATGATCGAATCGGCGACGGAATAGCCCTCGCCATCTTCCACCGTGACGATCATGCGTCCGGCGTCGAAATCTTCCGCGTGTACCTGCACGCCGGGGATCTGCTCCAGGCCGGTGCGGGCGGTGGGTATCTGCTCGGGCAATACCCGGAATACCAGGCTCACGACTCTCATGCGGCCTCCTCCTTCAGTGGGGTGGTAATGCAACCGACCGGGCAGGGTGCGACGCACGCTCCGCAGCCGTTGCAGTGTTCGGTGTCCAGTTCCGGCTGGGCGATGCCGCCCAGGCGCGGGCGAAAGCGAATGGCGCCGGCCTCGCAACTTTCCGCGCACAGGCGGCATTCCACGCCGTGCTGCGCCAGGCATTGCGTGCCGATGGCGGCTTGCCAGGGGAAGGGTTCGCGGGCGCTGTCGCCCAGCAACGCGTCGCGCGTGCAGGCTTCGAGACAGGCGCCGCACAGGGTGCAGCCGGTTGCGGAAAAGTCGATGACGGGAAAGCCGCCGCTCCCGGCCCTGAGAATCCGGGGAGCACAGGCGCTGATGCAGGCGTCGCAGCGGTCGCAGCGCTCGATGAACAGCGGCTCGGCCACCGCCCACGGCGGCCGAGCGCCGGGCACAGACAGGCCGGCGGAGAAAAAACGGCGCTTCGAAGCATCCATACGGGCTAATCCTCGTTGTTAATGTGGATTAAGCCGTTCGTCGTGATTTTGGAACCTTGATTCAGATCAATGCCGGGTGCGTCAATTCCGCGCATTTGTCGGCGGCCGGAGTCGGCCGCCGGGCCGGATCATGCCTCTGGCACGTAGATCATGCTGCCGTCGTCGAGCCGATAGGCGGTGCCCGCCTTGCTGCCCTTGCCTTCCCCCATGCTGCCGGTGGACTTGAACTGCTTCAGCTCCTTGCCCTCCTGGACCAGCATTTCCATGTTCGGCTTGCCCGGGTTCTTGATCACGATGACGTCCTGATCCTGCACGAAGGGGTTGATCGGGTTGGACATCACGATGATCAGCAGCACGGCGATGACCACCAGGAACAGGTCGACCAGGTTCACCACGCTGATGATCGGGTCGTCCTCGTCCTCTTCGAGGATGTTCAGGTCGATCTGGCTCATGCCGCCCCCTTGAGCAATTGCTTGAGCTCTTCGAGCAGCCAGCGGCGCCTTACCGAGAGCACCCAGAAGGTGATCGAGGCGGCCATCAGGGCGATGATCACCGCCGCGAAGGCCACCACCAGCGAGTCGGCCACCGCCGTGAAGTTGCCATTGGCCACCGCCATCAGCGCCGGACCCATGGGAATCATGGTGGCGACCAGCCCGAGCATCGGGGCGATGCGGCTGACCAGGCGCAGCGGTTCGAGGCGGCGCAGCAGGCGCAGCTCGATGTCCTGCTGGTCGGCGTCGGGATTGGCCTGCCGGAAACGGGTCAGCGGCTGCGCCTTGCGCTGGCCCTGCAACAGCTCCAGGGCAAAGCGGCCAAGCTCGAACAGCGCGTAGACGAACATCGCGCAGAGGATCAGCAGCACCGGCGTCAGGAACAGTCCCGACACTTCGGACATCAGTTGTTCAATCGCATTCATCACGGGTTTCCTTGGTCAATCAACGAATAACGGCGGCGCGCGGCGCGCGCCACTGGTAGAGCGCACCGGCGAGCATCAGGGCCAGCAGGCCCAGCCAGGTCCAGCGCATCGGTTGCGGCTCGTGCGGCTGCACCTCCTGCATCAGTTGGCCCTGCACCTGTTGCTGGGCGGGCGCGGCGTCCGCCGGCTGGGCCTCGGCGGGCGCGCCGCCGGCCTGTGCCGGGGCCTGACCGGTCAGGCCGTAACCGGCCGCCAGCTCCGCCACATAGGCGCTGAAGGCCTGGTTATTGGTGTGCAGGTCATGGCGGGTGGCCAGTTCCTGATAGAGCTGCACCAGCTGCTTCTTGGTTTCGTCGCTGGCCTGCCAGTAGTCCTTGCGGACCGCCTCCAGCATGCGTTCGGCGATCTGGCCCATGGCCGCCGGGTTGTTCTCTTCGAACCAGTCGCGGGTGCCCAGCGCGTACTTGTCGGCCATGTAGACCTGGTGGAACTCCTCCCACTGGTCGTCGCGCACCACGTTGCGGTCCATCACCTGCCAGCCCCAGAAGTTGTTGATGGCGTCGAGCAGTTCCAGGGTGCCGGCGTAGCCTTCCTGCTGCATTTCCTTCACCCAGTTGGGGTGCTGGTAGACGGCGCGCAGCTCGGTGGCCATGAACTTTTCCGCGGTCTGCAGGCGCGCGCGGTTGGGGTCGCGCAAGTTGGAGATGTACAGCTGCGGCGCCTTGCCTTCCAAGTGCTGCAGCGCCAGCGAGATGCCGCCCAGGTACTCGAACGGGTGGTCGGTGTCGAGCAGGCCGCGCAGGTTGGAGGAGCGCGAGAACATCGCCGCGTCCGTGCCCTTGAGCTGCTCGGCGTAGACGTTCACGGCGCTGCCGTCGGCGCGGGTCAGCTTGCGGCTCCATTGCGCGCTGTCCGGCCCGTAGGCCCAGGACATGCGCGACAGGTACAGCTCGGCCAGCTTGCCGTCCTTCTCGTCCCACTGATCCGAGGCGAGGGTGGCGTCCGGCAGTTTGGTGCCGTAGTCGCCGCTTTCCGTGCCGAACACGCGGGTCAGGGCGAAATTGCGCGCCGCCGCCGCCTCGACACCTTCCGCGCGCAACTGCCGCTCGATGCGCAGGGTGTTGGCGCGCACCGGATTCTGCTCGGCCGGTTCATCCAGCGCCGCCACCAGCGCCACGGCCTCGTTGAAGCGCTGCATGACATTGGGGAACTGGTCGCGGTACAGGCCGGTGAGGGAAATCACCACGTCCACCCGGGGACGGCCCAGGGTTTGCAGCGAAATCGCTTCCAGTCCGGTCACCCGCCCGCCGCTGTCCCACACCGGTTTCACGCCCAGGGCATGGAACACCTGGGCTTCCAGCATGCCCAGGTGACGCATGGTTTCCGTGCTCCACATGCTGAACGCCAGCTTCTGCGGGGCGCTGCCATGGGTTTCGCGGTGGCTCACGATCAGGCTGTCCATCGCCTCGGCGCCGGCGGCGTGGGCCGCCCGGGTGGGCACCCGGGAGGGATCGAAGCCGTACAGGTTGCGTCCGGTGGGCAGGGCATCGGGGTTGCGGATCGGATCGCCGCCGTAGGACGGATCGATCCAGCGGGCGTTCAGGCCGGCGATCAGCGCCCGCGACTCGCTGGCCGCCTTGAGGTTCTCCAGATGCACGCGGCCCTTGGCCAGCACGGCCTGCTGGGCGGCGCTCAGGCCCTCGGCCGGCTGTCCGTGCAGCAGGTGGCGCAGGATGAACTGGTACGGCTCGCTCTGCCGGATGCTCTCGTAGTCGGCGCGGAACAGCGCGCGGCTGTCGCCGATCCGCAGCGCCTGCATCAGCTCCTCGCCGAGAATCAGCATCACATTCAGCGCCAGATGCTCGTCGGGCGCAGTTTCGCCGAAGGTGTGCAGGCCCAGCGGCTGCATCGCCGAGCCCAGGTCTTCCAGGTAGGTTTCCACCTCGCGCAGGTAGGAGTCGAACCCCGCCTCGATACGCGCCGCGTCCCAGGCCAGGTCCTTGGCGATGTTCATCCGCGCGCTCTGTTCGATGATGGCGTTGCGGGTGCTCTGCTTCACCAGACCTTCGTCGACCGCGTGGTATTCGCGGATGCTGTCGTTCAGGGTCACGAAGTCATCCGACAGCCCGGCCGGGGAGAACGCCGGCGTCTGGTGACTGACGATCACCCCGCGCCCGCGGCGTTTCACATGGATCGCCTCGCCGATGTTATCGACGATGTACGGATACAGCACCGGCACGTTGCCCACCGCCAGGTTCGGCGCATCGAAGGCCCACAGGCCGCGCTCCTTGCCGGGGTGCCATTCCTGCGAGCCGTGGGTGCCGAAGTGCACGATGGCGTCCGCCTTGAACTGCTCGCGCACCCAGAGATACACCGCCGCGTAGTAGTGGTTCATGACCTTCTTGGTGTCGTGGAACAGGTCCTTCTCCTGCTCGGCGCTGCTGCCGCCACGGGCCGGCTGCGGCAGGATCAGGAACTGCCCGAGTTGCAGGCGTGGAATTACGAAGCCCGGCGCGCCCTCGTGGGTCACCAGTTGCGGGCTGCTCTGCGCCGTGCCCCAGTGCGCGTCCATTTCCGCCACCACGCTGGCGGGCAGGGTCTGCTGCCATTGCTGGTAGACGCTCAGCGGCAGGAACGCCCACAGGTCGGTGCGCATCAGCTCCGGCAGGGCGTCCGGGCGGTAGGCCGGCTTGAGCATCTGCGCTACCGCGTCAATCATCTGCTGCTCCTCGACCGGCGTCAGGCGGTAGCCCTCGGCCTTGAGGTCGCGGGTGAGCTTTTCCAGCGAGCGCGGCACGTTCATGTTCGACGCGCCCTGGTTGGTCTCGCCCGGCGGCGTGTTCCAGTAGAACAGCGCCACGCGCTTGTCGGCATTGGCCATGCGCTGCAGGCGGGCCAGGTTCACCGCCTTGCCGGCCAGCAGGTCGAGCTGTTCGGGCAGGGTGCGCTGTTCGCCGTCCTGGTTCACGGTGAGGATCACCGGATCCTGGATGCCGATGTACTCGGCGTTGGTCAGGGTGAAGGGCAGGCGGAACGCGTCCACCCCGGCCAGGTCGGCGCGGTAGGCCGCCGCGTCGCCCTGGTGGTAATGCACCACGTTGAGCACCGGAATGCCCAGCGCCTGATAGCGCGCCTTGCGGCCCTCCACATCGCCGCCCAGGAAGGTGTTGACCAGCAGCACGTTGGGCAGCAGGCGTCCCTGCAGGCTCAGCAGCGGCTCCTCGGCCACCGGGCGCCGGCTGGCGGCCTGCGGGTTGGGGAAGGAGTTGTCCGTCGCCGCTGTGGCCTGCGCCGGACGAGCACGGTCGCGCTGCGCCCACTGCGATGCGCCGTTGCCGATAAGCGCGTTGCGGTAGAACACCAGAGGCACCACGCCGCGGGCTTCCAGCGCGGCGATGGCGTCGTCCAGGTGGCGCTGCTGCCCGTCGGACAGGTAGCTGGACGAGGTTTCCATGGCCACCACCGGCAGGGCGCCGGCGTCTTTGCCCCGTGCGCGGCTCCACCAGGCCAGGTAGGCCGGCAGCTCGCGGAACAGCCGGTCCGGCGCGGCCGGATGGTAGATCGCGCCATCGGGCAGCAGTTGCGGTTCCGGCACGCTGGCCAGATCGCCGCCCTCGCTCCACAGGCGCAGGTACTGGAACAGCAGGGCGCGGTTCGCCTCCATGCCGCTCAGGTAATACTCCGCCACGCGCAGGCCGATGGGCTCCGGGGTGTTGATGGTGCGCAGGCGGGCTTGCGGGGTCATGCGGTTGATCTGCACGACCGGCACGTTCAGCCGGCGCAGGGCCTCGCCGGCCGCCGCCTCGACGGCCGCCTGGTCGTCGGGGCGCGGCGAGTCGATCAGCACGCGGTCGGCCCCCGCGAGCGCCTGGCGCAGGCCCCCGGCATCCTGCCGGTCCACCTGCACCCAGGCCAGTTCCACGCCCTGTTCCCGGGCGGCCTCCTCCAGCAGCACCAGCTTGTGCGCCAGCACGAACTCGGTGGACAGCAGGGCGACCTTGACCTTGGCCTGCGCGTGCCCGGCCAGCGACAGCAGGGTGGCCAGTACGATGCCGAATAGCGGTTTCATGTGCGTTCCCGTTCTTAGAATTTCAGTGCCACACCGGCCTGCCAGACCCGACCCGGGTCGGCGACGATGGACGGGTCTTCGGCGTCGTAGATGCCATTGGCGTCCGAGTCGTTGGTGCCTCGCGACGTGGAATAGAAGGATTCGTCCAGCAGGTTGTCGACCTTGACGAAGGTGCTGAGCCGCACCGGGATGCGCCCCTGGCTGTTGAGGCGCGTCTCGTAGGCGAGCCCCAGGTTCAGCAGGGTGCGCGACGGCAGTCGTTCCTGGTTGATCTCGTCGGCGTAACTGGAGCCGCGATAGTCCGCTTCGGCATTCAGCTTCCAGCTCGCCGCCGGGAACCAGTTGATGCGGAAATTGGCCTGGTGACGCGGCGTGCGCGGCACCTCGTTGCCGCTGTTGTCGTGGTGGTGGAACAGCACCTGGCGGGACGGATCGGTGAACAGCGCCGGATCGGTAACCAGCGCGCCGTAGGGGTTGCCCAGCGCCAGGTAAAAATTGTCGTAATCGCGGAAGCGGCTCTGCAGGAAGCTGTAGGCCAGGTCGAAGGACAACCGGTGGCGTACCTCGGTGCTCAGGGCCAGCTCGATGCCGCGGCTCATCACCGTGCCGATGTTTTCCGGGCGCGGCTCATCGATATCGACGGCGGCGCCGGCGGCCTTGTCGTTGGCGTACTGGCCGAGGTTGCTGGTGATGAAGTCGCGGCGATCGATGTAGAACAGCGAGCCGTTGAGCTGGGTCGGCCAGCCGAACAGCGTGGTGTTCTTGCGCAGGCCGGTTTCGTACGTGTAGGTGGTTTCCGGGTCCAGCGCCGGGTTCTCGGCATACTGGCTCGCCGTGGGGTTGCGAAAGCCGGTGGAAACCGCGCCGTACCAGGACAGCTCGCCGGGCAGGCCCTTGTTGAAGCCCAGGCGCCCGGAATGGCTCTGGTAGCGCTCGCCTTCGCTGCCGGTCCCGGCCAGCCGGTCCTTGCCTTCGATCTCGGTGCTATCGAAGCGGTAGTTGGCCACCAGCGTCAGGTCATGCTCCAGGGTGAGCTGGGCCTCGCTGTACAGCGCGCGGGTGCGCTCCTCGGTCAGGTAGTCGAGCTTGAGGGTGCCCTGGTCGACCACCCGCACGGTAGGACGAATCGTCGAGGCGTAGCTCTCCTTGACCACGGCCCGTTCGTCAAAGGAGTTGCGCCGCACTTCGAGTCCGCCCATCAGGCCCAGGCGCCCGAAGGTTTCGCGCAGCTCGAACTTCGCCCCCTGTTGCACCTGGGCGTAGTCGTTGTCGTTCTGGTACATGTCCACCTGGTCATTGCCGACCGGCTGGCCCAGCGTGTCGTACTTGATCGGCGCCGACCAGTAGCGGGTGTCGTCGGTGTACTGGTAGGCCAGCGCCTGCAGGGTGCCGGTGCTGGAGAAGTCGCGGGTATAGGACAGGTTGTAGCGTGACAGCTCGACATCGAACTTGCGGGTGTAGCCGCGCCCCTCGGTCAGGCCGCGCGGGTCGGTCTCGGCCAGGGTCACCCCGGTCACGGTGCCTTCGCGGTCGCGGAAGCGGTCGGAGATCTCGAAGCCGAACGTCAGGTCGCTGACCTCGTCGAGAAAGTACTGCAGGTTGCCCGAGAGCGTTTCGGTCTCGCGCTCGGACAGCGCGTAGTAGCCGTCGCTGTGGCGCGCCGCGTACTGCAGGTGGCCGGCGAAGGTGTCGCCGGCATAGCCACCGCGCAGGCCGGTGCGCTGATGGCCGAACGAGCCACGCTCGTACTCGACGCTCACGCCTTCATGCCCGGCGCCGCGCTTGGTGGTGATGATCACCGCGCCGGCCAGCGCGTCTTCGCCGAACAGGTAGGACGCCCCGCCCTTGAGCACGCGAATGGACTGGATGTTGTCCAGGTCGATGTTGACCTTGCCGGTCCGTTCGAACACCGGCACGCCGTCGATGACGATGGCCACGCCCGGCTTTTCGCCCATGTAGCGCTGGTTCTCCACGCCGCGCAGCTTGATCTTGATGCCGTCGCCCTCGCCGGACAGGTCGGCGGTCACCCCGGGAATCGCGCGCAGCACCTCGATGATGTTGGTCGCGTGGCGCTCGGCGATCTCGTCGTGGTCGATGATCGTGGTGCTGGACACCGCCCGGCTGTCGGCGTCGAAACGGTCGGAGATGGTCGAGCCGGTGACGGTCACTGTGTCCAGCGCGATCGGCGCGGCTTGCAGGTGCGGGGCGGCGACGCCCAGCAGCAGCGCGAGGGGGACGAGCCGGGGCGTACAAGGCAAGCGCGGTGGATAAGACATGGGGTCTTCCTGTTCTTGTGCGGCGTCGCACTGGGCACGAAGGAAACCCGGCAGGCCAAAAGAACCCCCCTGCGCGGGGGGTCAAGAACCCGCGTCAGTCATGAACGTCGGGTTGCCCTGCCGTGGCGTCGTGGAGCCTCGGCTCCAGGTCGCGCAGGGTCGGCCGCGGCGCAGGGGCGCTCAACTGCGACAACTTGCAGCAGGGGCAGGCAGGGCCGCATGCCCACCCCGTTGCCGGGGTGGGTGCGGCGGGCTGTCGCAGGTTTCAGAGGGGCAGCCAGCGACGGAAGCCGTCACCGCGCCGCGAGGCCAGCGGACACCAGGCGAACTCCCAGCGGGGCGGCGGCAGTTCCTCCAGTTCCACCGCCTGCGGCTGGCGCGCCGGAATCGCCCAGTGCTTCCAGTCGAACACGGGTGTCGGCATGCCCCGCCAGCAGAGCGCCACGCCGAGCGCCGCGCTGTCGTCGCTGACCACCCAGCGCGCGGCCGAGGCGATCATCAGCGCCTCGATATGCTCCTCATCGATCTGCTGGCGATAGTCGGACTCCAGCAGCCAGCGGCAGACCTGCAGGTGGAACGTCCAGTTCAGGGGAATGCGCTGGCGATAGGCCCAGCGCATGAAGTCGCGAAACAGCGCGGTGCCGTCCGGCGGGTCGAGCTTGAGCAGGGCCGGGCAGACATCGAACAGGGTGTGCCAGTAGGACAGCAGATGCGTATCGAGCTGCACGAAGCTGTGGGCGTTGGCCGGGTAGTCCGGGAAGGGTTGCGCGGCCGGCCGTTTGCCGGGTGCGCGGGCGAGTTTTTCCATCGGCGGGAAATCCGTATGAGTGCTGAGTGAGTCGTTGCCACACACGATGCGGCAAGCGGCGCAAGGTCGCGGAGCAGGCGACGGCTCAGGGGGCTCGCGGATTCAGGGCAGGCCAGGCCTGCCGGGGGTGCGTCTTGCCGGGGCCTTCGCGCGGCAGGACGGCGCGCTGCGCACGACGCAGCCGCCAGCCGATGCACAGCAGCAGGGCCAGGGTCAGGGTGACGGCGCTGCACAACGGGCAGCTGAACGGCTGGGTGACCTCGCCGCTGTCCGACAGGTCGCCGGAATGCGGGAGCGCGCCGCCGTCGCCGGTCACGCACCAGACCTCCACGCCGAGCGCCAGGCTCAAACCGGAGTGGACGCCGTGGTTATGGGCGCACAGCTGCCCGCTGACCAGGATGCCCAGACAGAGCAGGCCGGCCAGCAGGCTGCGGTATTCCCGGGTCAGGCGCATGGGTCAGCGCCGGGCCTGGGATGAGTGGGCGGGACGGGTGGCGTGCATGGTCCTGTCGAGCTGCTGAGAAGGGGCATGGCCAAATAATGGCCCGGCATCTTAAGACAGCCGACAAGGGCTCGGGTAGCGCTGGGATCAAGGCGCGGCTGTGGAGGCCTACAAGCCGCGCCCGTAGGGTGGTCAAGGCGCAGCCTTGGCCACCGATGCGCGCCCCGGCGGCCGGAGCGGCGCCGGTCGTCCTACGAACAGGAGCCGCAGTGATCCGGACGCGGTGGAGGCAGCAGCGGGTCAAAACGCTCCAGGCAACGCTGGTAATGCGCCTCCGGCGACTCGCCCGGCAGGGGCTCCCAGGCGGGGTCGCCGGCCAGCTCGGGATGGATGCTGCCACGCAGCGCCAGCAGCTGCTGCTCGGTGCGGTTCCAGTCCCAGCGGCTGATGACCTCAACCTGACGGCTGATCCATTCGGGAAACAGCGGCTGCGGGGTCGGCATTTTTTCCGAGCCGATCCGCAGCAGAAACAGCAGACTCAGTCTGTTGTGCAGGTGAGCCCGTTCCAGGACCACCGAGGGCTCCACGGCGTAGTCGCAGGCGGGGTAGCTGTGGCAGGTCCTGCTGCCGAGGCGGAAGTCCCGCAGCTCCACTCGGGGCCGATTCCCCTCCCGCGCGGTGGTGTAGGGATAGGAATTGCCGTCGATGGTCACCCAGGAGTACGGCGTCTCATAGACCTCGCTGGGCGCGTGGGCGTGCAGGTCTACCCGCACATGGAAGGGGCGCAGCTCGGGTGTGGAAACGATGGGAATGCTGTGCCAGTTGCGCTCGTTACTGCCGGGCCGATGGCAGTTGTACAGCTCTTCCATGGCATTGAACGGGCGCGGGATGGGTCGCCGATGGCATTCGACGCTGAACTCGGTGGCCTGCGGCTCCGGGTGTTCGGGATTGATGCTGAAACCGAACACGTCCAGGGGGCGGTCGACGCCGGGCGGGGTGCTGAACAGCGTCAGCCCGCGCAGCATGCGGATGCAGGTGCCGTGACGGACCTCATAGGGGACGACCAGGGTGCCGGGAGCCGAGGTCGACGCGTGGAATTCCTTGGTGATCTTCTCGGGGTACAGGAGGCTCAGCAGGTCCCTCGGGGTGTGAATGGGACGGTCGCAGGCTTCCAGGTAATGCGCCACGGCGCTGGCGCGGTGGCCGGGCGGCTGGTCGATGGTGATTCGCTGGCTCTGGGTACAGGCTGCCAATGCCAGAAGGGCTGGCAGGAGCAGCAGTGCTGAACGGCGCATGGGACTTCCTTGTGCGGCGTGGGTCGGGGCGGGTCAACGCCCAGGTCTGTTGCGGATGGTTTTCTTCAGGTCTTCCGGGGTGATGCTGGCCACTACCTGGCTAGCTTGGCTGCCCGGTTGCGGCAGGTTGAGGATATGGCCCTTGATCTTGCCGATCACGTGCATCTCGCACGGCTTGCAATCGAACTTCAGGGTCAGCACCTCGTCCCCGTGCACCAGCTGCATCGGCGCCACCTTGGTGCGCACGCCGGTGACGCCCTTGGCCTGTTTCGGGCACAGGTTGAAGGAGAAGCGCAGGCAGTGCTTGGTGATCATCACCGGCACCTCGCCGGTTTCCTCGTGGGCCTCGTAGGCCGCGTCGATCAGCTCCACACCGAAACGCTTGTAGAAGGCGCGGGCCTTGTCGTTGTAGACGTTGGCCAGGAAGGTTAGGTGCGACTCCGGGTACACCGGCGGCGGCACGGCCACCGGCTTGCGCACGCCGCGCGGGTGCTGCAGCACGCGGGCTGCGGTCAGCGCTTCCACGGTGTCGCGGCGCAGGCCCTTGAGTTGCGAGGCGGGCACGAAGGGCACGAACGGTGCGTCGATCTCCACGGCATCGGCGTGGTAGATCGTGGTGCCCAGCTGGCCGAGCAGGTCGCGCAGTTGTTCCAGCGCCTGTTCCGGCTTGTTGGCCGCGCCGAACGGGCCTTCCAGGGTCTGGGTGACGCGCACGCCGTCCTCGCTGCTGGCGGTCAGCGTCAGGCGCTGCTCGCTCAGTTCGGCCTTCCAGGTCAGGCCGATGCGCCGCTCGGCGGAGGTCTTCTGCAGCGCCTGCTGCCAGTTGTGGTCCAGGTTGCGGCTCAGCGGGTGATGCGGGCGCAGCTGGCGCAGGGCCGCCGGCAACTCGTTGGGCTCCACGCGGTACTGCCAGCGCTGGGCGCCGTCCTCGATGAATTGCTGCTGCAGCTCCACCACGCTGGCGCGGAAACCCACCACCTCGCGCTTGACCAGCACGTTCAGGCCGTCGCCGTTGGACAGCGGCTCGTGGGTCACGGCCACGAAGTCTTGCTTGCCCACCTTGAGCACCTCGCCCACCGGCAGGCCGGTGAAGGTCGGCGAGTCGAAGGCGCCGATGTCTTCCTTGCGGTCGGTGACGAAGTAGTCGGTGCTGCCGCGGTGGAAGGTCTTGTCCGGGTCCGGGACGAAGAAGTGCTCGGTGCGGCCATGGGAGGCGCGTTCCAGGTCCGGGCGTTCGAGGAGGATGTCGTCCAGGCGCTGGCGGTAATAGGCGGTGATGTTCTTCACGTAGCCCATGTCCTTGTAGCGGCCTTCGATCTTGAAGGAACGCACACCGGCCTCGACCAGCGCGCGCAGGTTGGCGCTCTGGTTGTTGTCCTTCATCGACAGCAGGTGCTTGTCGTAGGCCACCACGCGGCCCTGGTCGTCCTTCAGGGTGTAGGGCAGGCGGCAGGCCTGCGAGCAGTCGCCGCGGTTGGCGCTGCGGCCCGTCTGCGCATGGGAGATGTAGCACTGCCCCGAGAAGGCCACGCACAGCGCACCGTGGATGAAGAATTCCAGGGTGGTGTCCACCGCCGCGTGGATGGCGCGGATTTCCGTGAGGTTCAGCTCGCGGGCCAGCACCAGCTGGCTGAAACCGGCGTCGCCGAGGAAGCGCGCCTTCTCCAGGGTGCGGATGTCGCACTGGGTGCTGGCGTGGATCTCGATGGGCGGAATGTCCAGCTCCATGATGCCCATGTCCTGGATGATCAGCGCGTCCACGCCGGCGTCGTACAGCTGGTGGATCAGCGCGCGCGCCGGCTCCAGCTCGTCGTCATGCAGGATGGTGTTGAGGGTGACGAACACCCGCGCATGGAACAGGTGGGCGAACTCCACCAGCCGGGCGATCTCCTCGACGCTGTTCTCGGCGTTGTGCCGCGCCCCGAAGCTCGGCCCGCCGATGTACACGGCATCCGCCCCGTGCAGGATCGCCTCGCGGGCGATGCTCACGTCGCGGGCGGGGCTGAGCAGTTCGAGATGGTGCTTGGGCAGGGACATGGCGATCAGGCTTCGGGGCGAACAAAAAGGGCGCCATTGTAGCGGCAAATGGTCACGGAGCGGATGCCGCCCGATAGCCCGGCACCGAACCTGTGGTGCGGCGCGACCCGAGCCCGTGGGAGCGAATTCATTCGCGAGCTTTAGGGGGCCACCCCTCAATACAAAACCGGCGTGGGCTATGGAGGCGTAGGGCGGACAGGTGAAGCGCTGTCCGCCCTACGGGTTACGGAGCGAACGCCTGATCCAGTAGATCATTCATCGCCTTGAACGCCCGCTCCGCCACCAGCGGGTGGTACTCGTTGCGCCCCGGCACATTGGCATAGGGATCGGTGAAGGAATGCACGGCGTTGCCGTAGCTGACCAGTTGCCAGTCCACATCGGTTGCCTGCATGGCGGCGACGAAACCGTCCACTTGCTGCTTGGGCACGGCCGGGTCATCGGCGCCGTGCAGCACCAGCACGCTGCCCTTGATATTGCCGTTGTCGGCGGGATTGGGTGTGTCGAGGTTGCCATGGAACGAAACGAAGGCACTCAGCGGCGCGCCGCTGCGCGCCAGTTCCAGAATCGCACCGCCGCCGAAACAGAAACCGATGGCGCCCACCTGTTGCGTGTTTACCTTGTCGCGGTGCTTGAGCAGTTCGTCCAGCGAGGCTTGCGCACGCTGGCGCATCAATGGGCGATCCGCGCGCAGCGGGCCGACCACCTTGCCGGCTTCCTCCGGACCCTTGGGGCGCACATCCTTGCCGTACAGATCGGCGACGAACACCACGTACTTGTCACTGGCGGCGCGGGCGGCCTTCTCGGCGGAACGGTCGGTTACGCCCAGCCAGTTGGGCACCATCAACAGACCGGGGCGCGGCGTGGTCACCGCATCGTCGTAGACCAGCAGGCCCTGATAGGGCTGGCCGTCGATCTGGTAGTCGATGCGTTCCACCTGGGTCTCGGCGTGCGCCAGGCCGAGAGGCGCGGTCAGCAGCAGGGCAAGCAGTGTGTTCCAGTTCATGGGCGGGTCTCCGTGCGGGGCTGAGAGAAACCCTAGCAGTGCAGCCCGGAGCCGCACGGGAACTGGCCGAGGGTGGCGCGGCCTATGTTCAACAGATCATCGGCAGGACGAGTTCGTCATGAGCGCATACGACATCGAAAGCTGGTGCAAGCCAGACCCGCAAGCCAAGTCCGAACCCATGGGGCAGATGCACTTCTGCATCAGCGAAACCGATCATCTGAATCTGGAACAGGCCGAGGAACGCCTGCGGCAAAGCGGGGAAAAGGAAGCCTGGGTGGATGTTGATCCGCGCACCTTCGACCTCCAGCCGCCGCCCGAATGCGGGCCGCTTTCCGACTACCGCCTGCGCGTCTACCTGCGCGACGACGACCAGCGCGGCCAGTTCCACATCGTCGGCCACCGCTTTCGCGACGGGGCGCTGGTGTACACCAATGCGGTGATGATCGACATGCTGATGGAGTAAGCCATCACCGTGTGGCGGCCAGAGGAAGCGCTGGCCGCCCTACGCTTTAATGCAGCCGCGTCGCTTGCCGCTCTTCCACATATGCCTGCGCCTGACGGGCCAACTGGTCGAGCAGGCGGTCGCGCTTTTTCTCGGCGTCCCCCATCTCATGACGACCGTGCTGCTTGAGCAGGTACGTGTGAATCTGCCGCACCTCGGTGGACTGGAAGATCGGCTGCAAGTCCAATACAGCCAGCGTGCCGTGGCTGGTCTCGCGGCGCGTATTCATCACCACCTGCGGGCCGTGGGCGGCGAGGGCATGAAAGCCCAGCGTCTCGAAGAACGGCGCCTTGCTGGCCACGCATGCCACCTGCGCATGGGGATAGCGGGCGACTATCTCCTCCACCAGCGCACTGCCGATGCCGCGTCGGCGGTGCCTGGCCTGCACCGCCAGGTACACCAGCGAGCAGGCCTGCGGGTCGTCCACATAGGGCAGGTACAGCGCAAAGCCCAGCACCCGCGCCGGGTCCTCGTCGTCCAGCGCCAGCATCAGCTTCGGCTGGCCCGGCTGCGCGCCGTCCATGCGCTCCAGGTAGCGATGCACCTCGAAGCCGACCACGTACTGATAGAGCTGATACAGCGGATTGCCCGGCGTCAGCGACACCGGGCTGATGTCGCTCAGGTAATCCACCACCATCTGCAGCACCTGGGCTTTCAGGGACTCGGGCGGCGGGGTGTCCAGATGGGCGAGGGTGAACATGCGAAGGCTCCGGTGCGGCGGGGTGGGCATTGTAGCGGGCGGACCGGGCGCTGAAACGAAACGAAAAGAATCGCTACCTGTTCGAGACCCAGTGCGGGGCGTCTACTGGCACGCTGATGGCCAGTATTCATCGCTAAGGAATCTCCCATGACAACGTATTTCAGACCGATCGCCACTGTTCTAGCCCTAATGGCCATCGGCCTGTCCGGTCTGGCCTATGCGGCATCGAACGACCCGGTGGACGAACGCAAGCAGGGCTACAAGGCTGCCAAGAAATCCGTCGAGCGGATGGCCGAGGCCATCAACGCTGGCGACCGGGCAACGGTGGCGTCCTCCGCGCAATCCCTGGCCGCGTATGCCGAGCGTATTCCCGAGCTGTATCCGGCCGGCAGCACCGGCGGTTTTTTCAACCGCGCCAAGGGCGCCATCTGGACAAACTTCCCCGATTTCGTGGAGAAGTCGCAGGCCTTCAAGCAGGCGGCGGACGATCTCCAGCAACTGGCCGCCCTGCCGCAGTCCGACCGCGAACAGCTGAGCCAGGCGCACCGGGCGCTGGGCGACACCTGCGTGGCCTGCCATCGCGACTATCGAAGTGGCCCGAACTAACCCCGACAACATCCATTGCAAGGGAGCACACAAAGTGAAATCGATACTGCATGGTGTGGCGGGTGCCATCGCGCTCGCCTGTATAGCGACCTTCTGGACCTCGACGGTCGTCGCGGAACTGTTTCTGGCGCCGCATGATGTGGCGGCGGTGAAGAACGCCGTGCTGACCGGCATGTGGTTGCTGATCCCGGCCATGGCCATGACCGGAGCCAGTGGCTTCGTTAATGCTCGTGGGTGGCGTGGTGGCCTCATCAAGGTCAAGGTCCGGCGCATGAAGGTCATCGCCGCGAACGGCCTGCTGGTATTGCTGCCCAGCGCCTTCGTGCTCGCGGCCTGGGCCAATGACGCCCGCTTCGACGCTGGCTTCTATGCCTTGCAGGTCGTGGAACTGCTGGCCGGCGCCGTCAACGTCACCCTGCTGGTCCGCAGCATGCGGGACGGTATGCTGCTGACTGGCCGGGTGGCGGCACGCTGATTCCCTTGATCCTGTTGATTTGCATCAGACGCTGGAAGTCGTTTGCCCCGGTATGGTGGGCAGCGGCTTCGAGCCCAACCGAAGGAGTAGCACCATGAGCCTCAAACGAACCCTGATCGGCCTGGCCGGCGCCGCCCTGCTGCTTGGAGGTCTGACCGCCTGCGGCACGCATGGCCCGGGTCACTGGAACGCAGAGCGCAGCGCCGAACGCCACGCCAAGATGATCGAGCGCATCAGCGACAAGCTGGAGTTGAGCGCCGAGCAACGGCTCAAGCTGGACGCCCTGAGCGACGAGCTGAGCGCCCAGCGCAAGGCCATACGCGGGGAGGGCGCCGGTATGCAGGCCGAATTCGCCACGCTGATCGCCACCGAGCGGTTCGACCGTGACAAGGCGCAGGCGATGCTGACGCAACGCACCGAGGCCCTGCAGACTCAGGGTCCCCGGGTGCTGAGCGCGCTGGCCGACTTCTACGACAGCCTGACTGCGGAGCAACAGCAGCAGGTGCGCGAGCGCCTAGAACGTCGCCGTGGCTGGGGCTGGGGCGGCCCCGGTTTCTAAATGGCGCGGCGAGTATCGGCATGAACCGTGTTCTTCTGATCGACGATGACGAGCAGCTCGGCCCACCGCTGAGCGCCTACTTTCAGCGCTTCGAACTGCAACTGACGCAGGCGGTGACCCCCAGCGAAGCGCTGGAGCGCCTGCGCGGCGGCGACTTCGATGCGGTGATCCTGGACGTCATGCTGCCGGAAATGGACGGCTTCGAGGTCTGCCGCACCATCCGGCGCGACAGCGACATCCCGGTGATCATGCTGACCGCGCGCGGCGAGGTGATGGACCGTGTGGTGGGGCTTGAGCTGGGCGCCGACGACTACCTGCCCAAGCCCTTCGAGCCGCGCGAACTGGTCGCGCGGCTGCAGACGGTGCTGCGCCGGCTCAAGCCGTCACGGCACGGGGAAACCGGCGGCGAAACGCTGAGCTACGAGGGGCTGTCGATCGATACCGCCTGCCACCGGGTGTCGCGCTTCGGTGCCGAGGTGGAACTCACCGGCACCGAGTACCAATTGCTGGTGCTGCTGGCCCGCGAACCCGGCCGTGTGTTCAGCCGCGACGAAATCCTCAATCGCCTGCGTGGCAAGGACGCCGAGCTGTTCACCCGCGCGGTGGACATCGTCATCAGTCGGCTGCGCAAGAAGCTCGAACCGCTGGACTGCATCAAGACCCTGCGCAGCGCGGGCTACACGCTGGCGCTGCGTGCGCGGACGCCCCAGCCATGAACATCGCACGCCTGCATCAGGCCCGGCGCCGCATCGCGCATTCGATCAAGCTGCGCATGGTGCTGGTGTTCCTGCTGCTGGCCGCCGCCTTCACCCTGGTGTTCCTGGCCGGTGCGCGCCAGGCGGTGTCTGAAGGCTGGCGTGGCGCCGCGCAACCGCTGCTGGCCGAGTACATCGACCGCCTGGCCGGCGATGTCGCCCCAGACGGTATGCCCGACCTTGCCCGGGCGCAGGCGCTGGTCGAACGGCTGCCGTTGACGGTGTCCATCCGCGGCCCGGCGATCAACTGGGCCTCGTACGATCTTGAAGCGCCCGCGCCGCACCGTGTCGGCCCGCCGCTTGAAGAGATCGAATTGCTGCTGCAACGCAACACGGCCGATGGCCACATTCTGACCTTTGGCATCGACGGATCGGCGGTGGATAGGGGGGCGCAGTGGCGTTGTTACGGGTTGAGCGCCTTGCTGTTGCTGACCCTGCTGGCCTGGCTGTACGTACGGCGTCTGCTCCGGCCGCTGGATATCATCGGCGATGGCGCGCGGCGCTTCGGGGCCGGTGACTTCTCCCAGCCGATAGCCGCACGTTATGCGGACCAGCCCGGCGAACTGGGCGAACTGGCCGCCACGCTCAATCACATGGGGCGTGAAATTCACCAGATGCTCGAAGCCAAGCGCGCCCTGCTGCTGGCCATCAGTCATGAACTGCGCAGCCCGCTGACCCGGGCGCGCCTGAATGCCGAACTGTTGCCCGAGACGCCCGAGATACTGCCGCAACGCGACGCCTTGCTGCGCGATTGCCAGGTCATGGCCCGGCTGATCGAGGACCTGCTGGAGAGCGAACGCCTGGTCGGGCACGTGGCCCTGCAGCGCGAGCCGGTCGATGTCGCCGCGCTAACCCGGGGCGTGCTTCAGGAACTGTCCGTGGGCTATGCGGCGGCCGAACGGGTCCGTATGCACAGCGATGCGGATCTGCCCCGCCTGGAGCTGGACCCCAACCGCATACGCCTGCTGCTGCGCAACCTGCTGGACAATGCATTGCGACATGGCGCCAGTGGGGCCCTGGCCCCCGAGGTCACGCTGCGCCGCGGTTCGCAAGGCGGCCTGGAAATCGAGGTGCGCGACCATGGCCCCGGTGTCCCCGAGCTGCAGCGTTCGCAGCTCGCCCAGGCGTTCTACCGTCCCGACAGCGCCCGAACGCGCGCCGCCGGTGGTGTGGGCCTGGGGTTGTACCTGTGTCGCCTGGTGGCGCAGGCGCATGGGGGGGCATTCGAAGTCCGCGATGCCCGGCCGGGTCTGGCGGTTCTGGTGACGTTGCCGGCACCGGTAGGAAAACCTGCCGCGTCGTAGCTGTTATTCGGACCGCGCGTGGTGCCGGACTGAAAAGGGGCGTGGGCTGGGCTGGCGCTTCAGCATGAAATCGGCTGAAAGCGGTGGTTCGTTTCGCTGCGCAGTGTATGCGAGCCGGCGCCGAGGGTGATTCCCGGCGCGCAGGTTCGGAAACCACCGCGGCATTTGCGGATCACAACTGCACCGCGCCCCTGCGCAGCAAACGGAGATTGCCATGCCTGCCCGTGCGCCTTGTCTCGTCCTGTTCGCCTTCCTGCTCGCCAGCCCCGTGGCGGCCGACGAAACGCAGCAACTGATCCAGGCCATCAACCAGTACCGTGGCGAGGTGAACGGCTGTGCCGACGCACCGGCCACGGCGCTGCCGCCGCTCAGGGCCGATGCGCGGCTGGTCAGTCCCGACGAGGACTGGCGGCAGACGCTGGCGCGCAACGCCTACCCGCTGCAACGCGCCGAAGCCATCCGCCTCAGCGGCCCAATCGACGCCGGCGCGGCGATGAAGGCGCTGCGGGAAAGCTTCTGCCGGGTGCTGCTCGATCCGCAGTACGTGGATATCGGCGTCAGCCAGGTCCAGCAGGACTGGCGCATCGTGCTGGCGCGACCGCAACAGCAGGCCCAGCTCGGCGACTGGCAACAGGAAGGCCGGCGCCTGCTGGAACTGATCAACGCCGCGCGTGGACAGGCGCGGATGTGCGGCAAACAAGCCCAGCCGGCAACCGCGCCGCTGAGCTGGAACGCCGCGCTGGCCAGCGCCGCCGACACCCACAGCCGGGCCATGGCCGGCGGCAACTTCTTCGCCCACCGCGACAAGGACGGCCGCATCCCCGGCGACCGCGCCGAACTGGCCGGCTACCGCGCCAGCCTGGTTGGCGAAAACCTCGCCGCCGCGCAGGTCAGCGCCCAGCAAGTGCTCGACGGCTGGCTGGCCAGCCCCGAACACTGCGCCAACCTGATGAATCCGCAGTTCAACGAAATGGGCGCGGCCTATGCGCGGGACGACAACAGCGACGCGGGGATCTACTGGACGGCGCTGTTCGGGGCGCCGTAGGAAGCTAAATTTGGTCTGAATTTGGTTATAGTGCTGCGCAACGCATCGCTGGCTACCCGCTGACATGGGGTGGTAGTGCAAAGAGGAGCCCTTTAATGCGCGTTGAAACGATCAGCTACCTGAAGAAACACGCGGCCGACCTGCAGCTCGACGAGCCGATGGTGGTCACCCGCAATGGCGTGCCCGCCTACGTGGTGGAGTCCTATGCCGACCGCAAGCGCCGCGACGAAACTGTTGCGCTGGTGAAACTGCTGGCCATGGGCTCCCGCGAATATGCCCAGGGCAAGCACTCTTCCGCAGACGAACTGAAGGCTCGCCTGGCAGGCAGATTCATCCAGGATGGCGACGCGAACGAATGAGCACATTCAACGTTCGCTTCACCGAAACCGCATCGCAAAGCATCGAAGACCAGGTTCACCACCTGGCCATCTACCTGGACACGGAAGCCGCCCTCGATCAGATCGTCGCGCTGATCGACTCCATCACCTCCAGGCTTGCGGATGCGCCTTTGGCCTACCCGTCCAGCCAGCAGGCCAGTGAGCTGGGCATTCTTCAGTACCGTGAACTCAACGCCCATGGCTATCGGGTCTTCTACGAAGTCTTCGCGGCGGATAACGCCATCGCGGTCGAGCTGGTTTTGCGACAAACGCAAAGTGTCGAACAGGCGTTGATTCGTTACTGCCTGGTTAATCCCTGGTAGGGCAAGGCGCCACCCACGCCCAAGGCTACTGGAGCCGCGCGTCAGCCACGATTACCCGCTTGGGCTATGATGCGCGGCCCAAATTTCCCCGGTTGATAGCAGTCCTATGCCCGGCAACGCCCTCTACACCGACCTGTCCGGTTACTACGACCTCATGTGCGCCGATATCGACTATCAGGCGCAGAGCCACGGCGTGCACCGGCTACAGCAGTTGTTCGGCAACGCGGGCAACCGGCATCTGGACCTGGCCTGCGGCACCGGCCCGCACGTGCGGCATTTCCTCGATGCCGGCTACCGGAGCAGCGGCCTCGACATCAACCAGCCCATGCTGGACCGCGCGGCCAAGCGCTGTCCGGAAGCGCAGTTCTCCCGGCAGGACATGTGCGGCTTCACGGTGCACGAGCCGCTCGACCTGATCACCTGCTTCCTCTATTCCATCCACTACAGCGGGGGCATCGAGCGGCTCCAGGCCTGCATCGCCAGCGCCCATGCCGCGCTGGAGGAGGGCGGGGTCTTCTGCTTCAACGCCGTCGACAAGGACCGGATCGACAATGCGCTGTTCGTCTCCCATACCGCCGAGCACGCGGACGGCCAGTTCCACTTCAGCTCCGGCTGGCACTACGGCGGCGCGGGCGAGCGGCAGTCACTGAAACTGCGCATCGCCCGGACGGTGGCGGAAGAAACCCAGGTCTGGCACGACGAACACCCGATGGTCGCGGTGAACTTCGCCGAACTGCAGGTGCTGTTGCAGCCGTACTTTGAGGTGCATGTGCTGGAGCATGATTACGAGAGGATCGTGCCGTGGGACCAACGCTCCGGGAACGCGCTGTTTGTCTGCGTGAAGCTTTAAAGCTGCTGGCTCCCACGCTCCAGCGTGGGAACGATCTGATGTGCTGGAGCACGATTACGAAAGGATCGTGCCGTGGGACCAACGCTCCGGGGCGCTGTTTGCCTGCGTGAAGATCTGAAAGGAAGCGCGCTGATGGCTCCCACGCTCCAGCGTGGGAGCCAGGCCCGGCGACGCTCTGCGTCGCGCGACATGCTTTGTCGCTTGGGTGCTGACGGAGGACGCTGAAGCGTCGAGGGCTGCATTCCCACGCGGAGCGTGGGAATGATCAAAAGATTTAAAGCTGCTGGCTCCCACGCTCCAGCGTGGGAACGATCTGAATCCCGCGTTCGCCGCGAGAGCGCTGGGTCACCGTCAGCACCTCCGTCTTGGGCAGTCGCCTGGCAAACGCAAATTTGATGACCTTCCAGCGCAGGGCAAAATCGGCGTCGCCATCCGGTAGCGTCCAGACGCAATGCATGTGATCAGGCAGGACGGTCCAGGCATCGATATGGAACGGATGACGAGACATGGTGGCCCGCACGGCCTCTCGTAGCAGGTCGACGTGGCGGACAAGAAGATCGCTTCGACGGTTGAGCAGATTTACCGTGAAGAAATACGTAGCGCCCGGCACACGGGCGCGGCGGTAACGGGACATGGCGGCTCATCCTTGAGCTTGGTGTTGGCGGTGAGTTCGTATCGGTGGATAAGAAAAGCGTTATCCACCCTACGCCATCTCAACCACCCGCGCCGCCAACGCATCGGCGTTGGTAGGGTGGAAAACGGCGAAGCCTTTTCCACGTGCCACTTCCAGGCTACTCGCTGTCCCCTTTGCTAACGGATTGATTTTCAGCTGCACGCAGAGCGCATTAGCGAGCGGAGAGAGGGCCCGCGTCCGGACTTTTTGGTAGTCCGCAAATCTGCTTACGCGTTCTCTAAGTACTCGGCCAGCTCAACGGCTTTCAATATAATATTTTTAATGCATTCCTCAGTTTGGTGGATCGCATTTTCGTAATTAATAAAGTCAGCTGGCTTTATTCCGCCGCGTTGTGCTCCGTGTGCGATAGCGTTTCTAATGTTTACGACTTTGGATAGTAACGGCTCATAGTTGTTTACGCTTTCAGCGTTGAGGCCTGACTTGTATAGAATCTTCTTTAAAATATGCGGTTTTAGATTTGATTCGGCATCGGTTATTTTGTCGGGGTCAAGTTTCACTATGGCTTCGTTAAGGTCGGACATGCTATCTATGAATTCGGTCCGGCGGCAAAGTCGGTGAAGTGCGGTGTCGTCAGGTAGAGTGTTTCTAAAAAACTTCCCTTTTCGATCAAGTTGATCGTATGCATCAAATACGGGTTGCAGGGAGGATGCCCTGATCGTACTTTTCACTTCTTTTCTTTTCAGGTGAAGGCTGTTTATCCCTTCGATGTAGATAGCGAAGGCGCTTTTGCAAAAGCCTTCGTAGTTTGAGTAAAGAAGAAGTATTAGTGATTTATTGAAGCTCTCTTTGTCCTCTTCGCGGCTGGAGTTTGAATAGAGCGCGTTTTTGACTTGAGTGTATTCGGTGCGCCTCCATGTACTCTCGATTTCTAGCTGTGACGCTATTTCCTCAAGTTGGAGTCTGCTCATCTTTCATTCCATTCAAGATGTGATTTTTTACAAAGTCGATTCGCTCTTTTAGTTGCTTTTTATAGTTTTTCCCGCCGCCTGTGGTGAGCCTTCTAAATTCTCGATGTTCTTTTATATTATTCAGTACTGCTTTGAGTCTTGCTTCGTCAAGGCTGCCTGTGTTGAGGTCTTCCAGTGCTTTTTCCAGGCCTAGGCTAACTGCCTCAAAGTGAAGGGATTGAAAGCGATCAATCCAGTTTCCATTTTCATTTTTTGGAGAGAACGCGCAAGAGCCTAGAGTATTGTTTAGTAATGTGAACACCTGTCTGAAGCGTGATTCTTCTGTTTGATAATCAAAATTTGAATTCCGAGCAGGGTCTGATACAGATTCCATGTACTCTGTCAGGAAATCCCCGATGTCATGCGAGTAGTTTTCGATGTCGTTCTTGAAGGCGAAGTAACGAAGGACTAGCTCTTGGTCGTATTTCTCATTTTTTTTGTCTGTGGAAATGGGTTCGATGCATTTTTGATAAAAGTCCAATTCGCTAAGTTTTATTATAAAGTCGTTAAATACAGGTGATAATAATCGAATTGTGCAGTTTCTGAGTTCTTGGTCGGACAGGTTCTCTCCGCCAGTGTTTAGGCGCTTGAACATATAATAACGTAGGCGTTGGTCGCTTTCTTTTCGGATAACCTCTAGTCGAATGAAGTTTCGCTTTAACTTTATTTTTAAAGCTAAGGGGAGGTCATCGTAGGAGAAGCCGTTGAGCTCCTCTACAACGTCGCAATCTACGAGTTTGAATGCCTCAGATGGATCATCTTCGTTTTTTAATGCGCCTCGATAATGTAAGTAGCTAGATATGCGCTGTAGGCCGTCAATAAGCTCGTAAACATTATCCTCGCGCTCGATAACAAAGATCGGGGGGATGGGAAGCTCTAGGAGCAAAGACTCTATGAATCGAGATTGATTTCCTTCGCTCCAGCGAAATAGACGCTGGTATTCAGGAGAGATGATCAGCTCCTCGTTTTCATACATGTCCAGTATTTCATTAAAGGAAACGTCGAGAGATCGAGTTCTGACGTGTGCGATCTTTTCATCGACGGAGATTATTAGCTCGCTTCCATTTCTCATGGCTTTTTCCTTAGTGTAATTACGCTTTCGGTGGCTGTTTTTTTATTCTGGTATTTGGTGGATTTGCTATTTATGGTTGCCTTGTTTCTAGGTGAAACGAAATCTTGTCTAATTTCTAGGGTCCAGCCGTTTGAGCAGAACATCTCGCTAGCGATCAGGGGTAGGTCGATATGAATCTCTTTGTAATAAGAGTCCTGTATCACCATATAGCATTTCCCTTGGCTTTTTGTCGTGCGCGTGATTTCGCATATTGATTTGAATAATGAATCAAAATAGCGCAAAAAGTTCTTCGTGTAATAACTGCTTGATGCCTTGCTAGGATGAATTCTGATTTTTTCGAGAGTGTCGCAGCATGTTTTTCCCCAACTGGAATTAGCAGAAATTCCATCGGTCACGGTAGTTGTGCCAATTAGTGCGTCACGCAACTCAGAAAATTTCGTCTTGCTGCATGAAAGGACGCTGAGCTCTACTGATGTAGCTACGGCATAGTCGATTCGTGTGCAATATGGTGGGGATGTTATCGTTAAGTCGATGCTTTCATTCGGTAGCGGTAGGTTGCGCGAGTCGCCGGTGAGAATTAATGATTCGCTCGATTTGTTGAGGTTAAGCTCGTTCTGTAGTGCAAGTCTTTCGCGGAAAGTAGCGAACTCTAATTGTATCTTAGCGAGGCTTGGACGGGTGCGGTTTCGAGGGTTTGGCTTTTTTATCCAAGTCGGATTGGTGGTCTGATATTTTTTTAA
>DATJDB010000130.1:0-6496 GCA_035497635.1 Pseudomonas sp.
TCAGCTTGTGGGCGGCGTCGATGCCTTCCACGTCGAAGGTCGGGTCGGCTTCGGCGTAGCCCAGTGCCTGGGCTTCCTTGAGCACGTCCTCGAAAGCACGACCCTTCTCGCGCATCTCGGTGAGGATGAAGTTGCCCGTGCCGTTGATGATGCCGGCCAGCCAGTTGATGCGGTTGGCGGACAGGCCTTCGCGGATCGCCTTGATCACCGGGATGCCACCGGCCACGGCGGCTTCGTAGGCGACAATCACGCCTTTCTCGCGGGCGCGGGCGAAGATCTCGTTGCCGTGCACGGCGATCAGTGCCTTGTTGGCGGTGACCACGTGCTTGCCATGCTCGATGGCCTTGAGCACCAGTTCCTTGGCTATGGTGTAGCCACCGATCAGCTCGACGACCACGTCGATCTCGGGGTTGGTGACCAGCGCGAAGACGTCGGCGGTAATGGGGGTACCGGCGGTGTCGCATTTCGGGTTGGCGTCGCGCGCGGCGATCTGGGCCACTTCAATGTTGCACCCGGCGCGCCGGGCAATCTCCTCGGCGTTGCGCTTGAGCACATTGAAGGTACCGCCACCGACGGTTCCCAGCCCACAGATGCCTACTTTCACCGATTTCACGCTTGACTCCCCATGTGTGCGGCGTGGCGCGCCCCGCAAGGCGCATAAAAGAGCCGCACATTACGAAGGCCGGGAGGTCAAGTCAATTGGCGCAGTGGCTGGAAGCGTCAGTCGGTCAGCCCGTGGCGCTGATGCCAGTCGGCCAGGGATTCGTCCGGATACTCGTCAAAGCAGCGATCTCCCGGCCCGCGCGCCACCTTCACCCACGGCGCGCGCGAGCCGAGCATCATGTGCACCTGGTCGGGTGGCGCCGGCAACGGCGTGTCGATGGCCGAGGCGTGCGGGTGGACCAGTTTCGGCCAGCTGGGGTCGTACAACCAGAGCGCACTGCCGCAGTGCCGGCAGAAATGTCGCTGACCGGAACTCGCCTCCCCGTTTTCCAGCCGGGCCCGGTAGACCGACAGGTTTTCCTCGCCTTCGACGCTGAGGCTGGCGTGATCGGCGCCCAGGTTGATGGCGTAGCCGCCACCGCCCGCCGTCTTGCGGCAGATCGAGCAATAGCAGCGCATGAACGGATAGGGCTGATGCGCTTCAACGCTGAAGCGCACCGCGCCGCAATGACAGGAACCCTGGAGTTTCATCGCGTGCCCTCCTCTACCTATGGGTTTTGGAGGGCATCCGGTGATGACGGTTCCGGGAAGGCTTTGCAGGAGGGGCTTCAGCCGCGAGCTTTTAAGGCACCAGCACAAAAAGCGCCGCGGTTAAAGCCCCTCCCACAGGTTGGTTCGCAAGGAGACTCAGCGGGCCTGCAGCGCGGTCGGCGCCAGCTTGTCGGCGGGCTGGAAGCCGGGAATCAGCTGACCGCTGGCCAGGAAGATGGCCGGCGTACCCTGCACACCGATCTTCTGGCCGAGCGTGTACTGCTCCGCCACCGGATTCTCACAGGTGGCCGCCGTAACCTTCTTGCGCGCCTTGGCCTGGTTCATGGCTTCCTGCGGGTTCTTGGCGCACCAGACGCTGACCAGGGTGTTGTAGGTATCCGAACCCACACCGGCGCGCGGGTAGGCCACATAGCGCACTTCCACACCCTGGCGGTTCAGCTCGGCGACTTCCTTGTGCAGCAACTGGCAGTAGCCGCAATCGGTGTCGGTGAACACGGTGATGTGGGTCTTGGGATTCTTCGGCGCGAAGATCACCATCTCGTTGCGCGGCAGCGCATTCAGCTGGCGGGCCACGGCCACGTTCTCGGCCTGCTCGGTGAGGTTCAGCATTTGCCCGTCGCGCATCTGGTACAGGTAGCCCTGCATCAGGTACTGGCCGTCCTCGCTCATGTACAAGACGCGGCCGCCTTCCAGCTGGACCTGGTACAGGCCCGGCAGCGGGCTGTTGGCCACGGATTCGACCTTGAGGTCCGGTTGCAGAGTGTTCAGGGTCTTGCGGATCGCCTGCTCGGCGTCGGCGGCCTGCGCCAGGGGTGCGGCGACAGCCAGGGCCAATGCGGCGAAGAGCGAGGAAAAGCGCATGGGTACTCCATCGGGAAGGGACTGCGAGGCGCCAGAGCCTATCACAGCTGTTTACCCGCGCGGATGGTGGCGGGCGTGCAGTTCCTGCAGGCGCGCGCGGGCCACGTGGGTGTAGATCTGCGTGGTGGACAGATCGCTGTGGCCGAGCAGCATCTGCACCGAGCGCAGGTCCGCGCCGTGGTTGAGCAGATGCGTGGCGAAGGCATGCCGCAGGGTATGCGGCGAAAGATGCTTGTCGATCCCCGCTACCCGCGCGTGCAGCTTGATGCGGTGCCAGAAGGTCTGCCGCGTCATCTGCTCGCCCCGGCGACTGGGAAACAGCGCATCGCTCGGTCGTCCGGCCAGCAGCTCCATCCGCCCCTCGCGCAGGTAGCGCTCAAGCCAGTGCAACGCCTCTTCACCCAGCGGCACCAGGCGCTCCTTGCTGCCCTTGCCGAACACCCGCACCACGCCCTGTCGCAGGCTGAGCTGCTCCAGTGTCAGCGATACCAGCTCGGTGACTCGCAATCCGCAGGCATACAGCACTTCCAGCATGGCGCGATCGCGCAGGCCCAGCGGTTCCTCCAGATCGGGCGCCGCCAGCAACGCCTCCACATCCGCCTCGCTGAGGCTCTGTGGCAACGAACGGCCAAGGCGCGGCTGTTCCACCAGCAGGGTTGGGTCTTCGGCAATCACCGCTTCACGCAGCAGGAAACGGTAGAAACCACGCAAACCGGACAGCAGCCGCGCGGTGGAACGCGCGTTATAGGTCTGGTCGAGACGCCAGGCCAGATGGTCACCCAGCGCCTCGCGAGAAACCGCAACCAGCTCGATGCCGCGCTCATGCAGCCAACCGTGAAAATGTGTCAGGTCGCTGCGATAGGCGGCCCGGGTATTGGCCGACAGACCCTTCTCCAGCCACAGCGCCTGGAGGAAGCGGTCGATCAGAGGGTGGTCGAGGGCGGGCATGCGTGCCTTTTCGGATGATCACAAAGCGCTGGATTATGCCTTCTTCCGATCTGCCCGCGCTCACACGGCCGGCACCGATCTTCAGGTCCAGCCGGAGGGCACTGGCCTGGCCGTACTGCGCTGTACAAGACCAAGGTCGCATCCGGTGAGGCCGGTTTTCCATACCTTCGTTTAGTGACATGGCGCACAGTCCGACGGGAAGATGCCGGCCTCCGTGTAGTCTGGAAGTACGGACATGTCACCTGTCACCCTCTCTCGTCGCGGGTCGCGGCCTGCCGCGCTCGCCCTTTGCCTGATTAGCGTCTCGCTCGCCCCCGCCGCCTTCGGCGACCTGCGCGAGCTGGATACTTCGGCCCTGCGCTCCATCAATGCCCGCGGGCTGGCCGCCAGCCTGTATCCGCAGCCAGACGATGGCGATGCCCCACTCGAATGGCTGCGTCTGTTCAATCCGCTGCTGACCCTGATGGATGCCGATGTACGGATTCGCGGCCTGCGCCCGCCGCGCACGATCCACCACGTCGATGGCACGCTGGAGCTGCAACTGACCGGACCCATCGAGGAGATTCGCTTCGATAATCTGCGGGTGCGCGGCGCACCGCTGGAGCAACGCTTCGGCAGTCTGCGCTTCGAGAATGTGGATTTTTCAGGAAGCAGCCTGCGGATTCGCGGATTGCCGTGACGCCTGGATGGCACGGGCTTTAGCCGCGATGGGACTACAGCCTTGCCGGCCGCTGCGGCGAGCAGGGCATCGACTCAACCCCGCCCACCGAACGGGTTCGCACACGAACCTGTAGGGCCGGGTTTATCCCGGCCGACGGTGGCGGGAACAGCAATTCAGTTCGGCGCTGAGCCGGCCCCCCAGATGCAAAAGCGCATGTCGGCTTGGGCCGCTTACTCCAGCAACTCGACCGGCATGCCCACCTCCAGCCAGCCCTTTCCTTCCACCAGCAGGTTCTGACCGAACATCACGCCCTTGTCGCTCTTGCGATAGCGCGCCAGGGTAGCCAGCGGCTCCTGGTCGGTGCTGCGCTCGCCGCTGTCCGGATCGAGGGTGGTGATGATGCAGCGCGTGCAGGGCTTGACCGGGCGCAGGATCAGCTCGCCGATACGGATGCGCCGCCAGTCATCCTCGGCATAGGGCTCACTGCCGGTGACCACCAGATTGGGACGGAAACGGCGCATTTCCAGCGGCCGGCCAACCCGAGCGGACAGATCGTCCAGCGAGGCCTGGCCGATCAGCAGCAGCGGAAAGCCATCGGCGAAGGCAACCCGCTGGCCGGCTTCGGCGTATTTCATATCCACTTGCCGGGCCTGTTCCGGCGGCAGGTAGACCAGTCGACAGGCACGCCCCAGCAGACGACTGGCCCACTCGGCGGCCGGATCGCCGGCATCGGGAACCTCGACATCGTCCTTCCAGACCGATACCTGGCGCAGCGGCGCTTGCGCACCGGGAATCGCCACGTCGAGCGCTGCCATGCCCGGCGCCGAAAGGCGCAGATGATCCTCACCCTGCCAGCGCGCCAGCAACTGGGTCATCTGCGGTAGCACGCGCTGCGTGAGAAAGCGCCCGCTCTCGGCATCCACCAGCATCCAGCGACGATCGCCCGCCAGGCCCAGGCCGTCGGCCCAGACGCGTTCGAGGCTTTCACCAATGGCGGATTTCAGGGGGTAGCGATAAAGCGCGGCGAGCTGCATGACGGCCTCGATCTGTGGTGAACGGAAGGCGCCAGCATAATCGGCGGCCTTCCGTCACGCACGAAAGATCAGGCGTCGCGGATCAGGCGATCGCGGATCACATCGATGAGGCGTTCCGGCTGGAACTTGGAGAGGAAGTTGTCGCAGCCGACCTTCTTGACCATCGCCTCGTTGAACGAGCCCGACAGCGAGGTGTGCAGCACCACGTACAGATCCTTCATGCGCGGATCGCTGCGGATTTCCGAGGTCAGTCGGTAACCGTCCATTTCCGGCATTTCCGCGTCGGTAAACACCATCAGCAACTTCTCGTTGAGGTCGTGCCCCTCGTCCGCCCACTGGCGCAGCTTGCGCAAGCCCATCAGGCCGTTACTGGCGGTGTGAATCTTCAGGTTCAACTGGCTGAGGGTTTCGGTCAGCTGGGCGAGTGCTACCTGGGAATCATCCACCAGCAGCACTTCGCGGCCGGCGGCGGCGGCGAGAACCGGATCGGCCAGGCGCTCGCTGGAAACACGGGCGTTGTAGGGCACGATCTCGGCCAGCACCTTCTCCACGTCGATGACTTCCACCAACTGGTCGTCCACGCGGGTGATGGCGGTCAGGTAATGCGAACGGCCGCTGCCCCCGGGCGGCGGCTGCACCTCTTCCCAGTTGAGGTTGTAGATGCGCTCGACACTGTTCACCAGGAACGCCTGCACCGAGCGGTTGTACTCGGCGACGATGATGGTGTTGGCCTCCGGCTGCAGCGGGCGCATGCCGATGGCCTTGGATAGGTCAATCACCGGCAGGGTCTGGCCACGCAGGTTGATCACCCCACACACGCACGGATGACGGTGCGGCATGCGATTGAGGCGCGGCAGATGCAGGACTTCCTGCACCTTAAAGACGTTAATCGCGAAGAGCTGCCGCCCGGCGAGGCGGAACAGCAGGATTTCCAGGCGATTTTCACCCACCAGCTGGGTGCGCTGATCGACCGAGTCGAGAATACTCGCCATGTGCTTACCTGACGTCTAAGTGAGTTGCGGCGCAACGTTTCAAGATTTATCGGCCGCGGGACCCGCGAGTTTAATATCAAACCGGCATCACCCGCTTGTTCTCCGACCCTGGGCGCGGCATTCGCGTCATTTGGCCGCAGCACCGGTCAGCAACGGCGAATCCGCCGGTAGGTGCAGGCGCAGCGCTCTGCGCCGCACGTCGAAGCGCACCCGCGCGCTGTGCAGGGGTTCGCCATCGAGGTTCAGGTCCAGCCCTTCCGGCGCCTCGACCTCCAGCCAGGGCAGGCGCGCGGTGATGGCGACCGTGTCCAGCCCGAGCATGCCGCCACCGAGCAGCACGCGCAGGGTTTCGCCGGCATCCTGCGGCGCCGGGATAAGGAACAGGTCCAGTAAGCCGTCATCAATCGTCGCATTCGGACAGAGCGCGTGGCCGCCGCCCGCCTGGCGACCATTGCCGATGCCCAGGGCCAGGAAATCACCCTGCCAGTCGAAACCGGGGCCCTGAAAGCGTCCGAAGGCGCTGCGTACCTCGGCGAAGCGGGTGATGCCGGTGAGCAGATAGGCGCCACCCCCGAGCACTTTTTTCAGTTCTTCCGAGGTGTTGGCGGTGACCAGCGAGCCGAAGCCGCCGGTGGCCATGTTGACGAACAGGCGTTCGTTGGCCAGGCCGAGGTCGATTGGCGTCGCTTCGATGGCCAGTAGGTCCAGCGCCGCCGCAGGCTCCAGGGGAATCTGCGCGGCCTGCGCGAAATCGTTGGCCGAACCCAGTGGCAACTGGGCCAGAC
>DATJDB010000131.1:0-16207 GCA_035497635.1 Pseudomonas sp.
ATGGCGTACAGCACCAGCACGATGCTGGGCGGGATCAGGATGCCCAGCGAACTGCCCGCCTGGATCACGCCGGTGATCATGACTTTGTCGTAGCCGCGCCGCATCATCTGGGGCAGGGCCACGCTGGCGCCGATGGCCATGCCGGCCACGCTCAGGCCGTTCATGGCGGAAATCGCCACCATCAGGCCCAGGGTGCCCAGCGCCAGGCCGCCGGGCAACGGCCCCATCCAGACATGGAACATGCGGTACAGGTCTTCGGCCAGCCCTGACTCGGACAGCATGTAGCCCATGTACACGAACAGCGGCAGGGTCAGCAGCGGATACCACTTCATCAGTTTCATGGCCGCGCTGAAGGCTATCTCCGAACCGCCCTGGCCCCACAGCCAGAAGGCCGCCACCACCGCGACGAAGCCGATGGCGCCGAACACCCGCTTGCCGGTGATCAGCAGCACCATCATCGAGGAGAACATCAGCAGGGCGATGTGTTCGTAGGCCATCTACAGCGTCTCCCCGCGCGCGGTGGCGAGGTCCTTGAAGAAGGTGGCCAGCACCTGCAGCAGCATCAGCAGGACGCCCAGGCACATGATGAACTTGATCGGCGCCATGCGCGGCGACCAGGCGGAGTAGCTGGTCTCGTTGTATTCGAGGGCGTACAGGGACGAGGAAATGCCGCCGTAGAGCAGAAAACCCAGGTAGATCAGCAGCAGGCCGACGGTAGCCAGGTCGATCAGGGCGCGTTTTCGGGGTGACCAGCGGCTGTAGAACAGGTCCATGCGCACATGATCGCCCTGCTGCAGGGCGTAGGCGCCGCCGAGCAGGAAGTAGGCGACCATCAGGAATTGCGCCAGCTCCAGGGTCCAGATGGCCGGGTCGGCGAACGACTTGCTGAAGACGGAATAGAACAGCACGCCGATGATGGCGAAGATCAGGTACATGGTGCAGCGCCCGACGAAGCGGGTAATGGCGTCGACGCTGCGTACGAATATCCGTATCGCCCTGGGCATGGCTGTCCCTGCGCTGAAGGCTACGGGATCAGCCTAGTCCAAGTTGTCCGGATGCAAGATCGGCAGGCGGAGCTGATCGAAGTCAGCGCGCGTGCCGCCAACAGCGGCCACACTTAAGCGAACATTCCGATCGGAGTCCCAAGCATGAATCCTGTTGAAACCCGCGAGCGGCTGCAGCAACTGGCCGAGGAATACCAAAAACGCGCCGAGGCGATCCGTCGTGACCTGGCCAGCCAGCGCGACCCCGATTTCGCCGAGCAGGCCCAGGAGCGACAGAACGATGATGTGTTGCGCGCGTTGCTGCTGGAGGCCGAGCATGGGCTGCGGGATGTGAACCATGCGCTGGAACGTCTGGCGGAAGGCAGCTACGGGCAGTGCGCACGCTGCGGAGAGGCGATCGGCGCGGCGCGCCTGCAGGCGCTGCCGATAGCGGAGAAGTGCGTGAAGTGTGCGGATCTGGAAGGGTAGGGCAGCAGGGTTCGGGTGGAGCCGAAGCCGGAGTGGGCAATCGGGCTTCCGCTGGCCGGCATAAAGCCGGCCCCACAAGGGATTGGAGGAATCCGATGCTTGGTGCGACTGCCCGGAACCCTGTGCAGGCTGTGTGGAAACGTTTTCAGAAATTAGGCCTGGTCAGAAAACGCACAAATTCCGCGTTTTGTCGTGAATTCCAGGCAGGCCAAACCAGAAAAGTTCCGCACATATCACATAGCAACGCGAACCTTGGAGTTGAGCGGGAGTTTCCACACAGCCTGTGTGGGGCCGGGTTTATCCCGGCCGACGGAGGTGGGAAATCCGGTCCCGCAGGGGCCCGGTGGCTGCGGCCCAGCGGCAGTCCACCTGTAATTGGAGCGGATTTATCCGCGATCACGGCTGAAGCCGCTCCTTGTCAGACGGGTCAGTGGTGCTCGCGGGTGGCGCGGAATTTCACGTCCGGCCAGCGCTCTTCCATCAGGCTCAGGTTGACGCGGGTCGGTGCCAGGTAGGTCAGGTGACCGCCGCCGTCGATGGCCAGGTTCTCGAAGGCCTTGTCCCTGAACTCCTTGAGCTTCTTCTCGTCGCTGCACTCGATCCAGCGCGCCGACCAGACGTTGATCGCTTCGTAGGCGCACTCGACCTTGTATTCCTCCTTCAGGCGGCTGGCGACCACATCGAACTGCAGCACACCGACGGCGCCGAGGATGATGTCGTTGTTGCGCTCGGGGAAGAACACCTGGGTGGCGCCTTCCTCGGCCAGTTCCTGCAGACCCTGACGCAGCTGCTTGGATTTCAGCGGGTCCTTCAGGCGCACGCGGCGGAACAGTTCCGGGGCGAAGTGCGGAATGCCGGTGAAGCTGAGCTGTTCGCCGTCGGTGAAGGTGTCACCGATCTGGATGGTGCCGTGGTTGTGCAGGCCGATGATGTCGCCGGCCCAGGCTTCCTCGAGCATTTCGCGTTCGCTGGAGAAGAAGGTCAGCGCGTCGGCGATGCGCACGTCCTTGCCCAGGCGCGCGTGACGCATCTTCATGCCTTTTTGATAATGGCCCGAACAGATGCGCATGAAGGCGATACGGTCGCGGTGCTTGGGGTCCATGTTCGCCTGGATCTTGAACACGAAACCGCTGAACTTCTCTTCGACCGGCTCGACCACCCGCTCGTTGGCGGTACGCGCCAGCGGCATCGGGGCCCAGTCGACGATGGCGTCCAGCACATGGTCGACGCCGAAGTTGCCTAGCGCGGTTCCGAAGAACACCGGCGTCAGCTGGCCAGACAGGAATTCCTGCCGGTCGAACGCGTGGCAGGCGCCCTGCACCAGTTCCAGTTGTTCGGTGAAACGCTCGTACTCGTCACCCAGATGCGCGCGGGCTTCGTCGGAGTCGAGCTTCTCGATGATCTTCACCTCGGTGCGCTCGTGGCCGTGGCCCGGGGTGTAGACGATGATGTAGTCGTCCTTGAGGTGATACACGCCCTTGAAGTCGCGGTAGCAGCCGATCGGCCAGGTGATCGGCGCGGCCTTGATCTTCAGCACGGCCTCGATCTCGTCGAGCAACTCGATGGGGTCGCGGATATCGCGGTCGAGCTTGTTGATAAAGCTCACGATCGGCGTGTCGCGCAGGCGACACACATCCATCAGCGCGATGGTGCGCGGCTCGACGCCCTTGCCGCCGTCCAGCACCATCAGGGCGCTGTCCACCGCGGTCAGGGTGCGGTAGGTGTCTTCCGAGAAGTCTTCGTGGCCGGGGGTATCGAGCAGGTTGATCATGTGCGTGCGGTAGGGGAACTGCATCACCGAGGTGGTGATCGAGATACCGCGCTGCTTTTCCATTTCCATCCAGTCGGACGTAGCGTGGCGGTCGGACTTGCGCGACTTCACCGTGCCGGCCACTTCGATGGCCTTGCCCATTAGCAGCAGCTTTTCGGTGATGGTGGTCTTGCCCGCGTCGGGGTGGGAAATGATCGCGAAGGTACGGCGCTTCGCGACTTCGGCGGCCTGAGTGGTCATCGGAAAAGGAACCCGTCGACGAAAGTGTCGGTCTGTCAGAAAAGGGCGCGATTATAGCGGCAAACGCCGCATCGCGTGGGTCTTGCGATCATCGGATAAACGCTCGTTTGTGCAGCATTCCGGCCGCCTTTGTGAAGAAAACTTGACAAGCAAAAAAGCGTGACCTTTCCCGTATAATTTTCGATTGATCTCGACACGCCTTGGTCCTAAAGTGCGCGCCCGAACGCTCATGCTGGAAACGATCCATCCGGCTCAAGTACTGACGACGAGAGATTGCGGCGCACCGCGCGGCAATTCTCGGCGACATGCCTTGGGAAGTAGGCGAACCAAAGTGGGGAAACTGTCAGGCGTTCGCGGCCCTCGAGGCCATTCCACACATTTGTTCTGTTTGATTTGCCATTGGAGTCCCAACGCATGTCGATCAAGGTAGAAGACTACTACCCGCGCGCCACATTTCAGCGTTTGAAGGCGTTCGCCGATCAGCAGGAAACCCCGTTTGTCGTCATCGACAAGCAGACCATCGCCGATTCCTACGATCAACTGGTGAACTCCTTTCCGTTTGCCAAGATTTACTACGCGGTGAAGGCCAACCCGGCCATCGAAATCACCGAGATGCTGCGCGACAAGGGCTCGAACTTCGACATCGCCTCCATCTATGAGCTGGACAAAGTGATGGGCGCCGGCGTGAGCGCCGATCGCATCAGCTACGGCAACACCATCAAGAAGGCCCGCGACGTTCGTTATTTCTACGACAAGGGCGTGCGCCTGTTTGCCACCGACTCGGAAGCCGACCTGCGCAACATCGCCAAGGCGGCGCCGGGCTCGAAGATCTACGTGCGCATTCTCACCGAAGGCTCCAACTCCGCCGACTGGCCGCTGTCGCGCAAGTTCGGCTGCAACCCGGACATGGCCCTGGATCTGCTGATCCTGGCCAAGCAGCTGAAGCTCGAGCCCTACGGCATCTCCTTCCACGTCGGCTCGCAGCAGCGCGACATCGACGTGTGGGACGCCGCCATCGCCAAGGTCAAGGTGATCTTCGAGCGCCTCAAGGAAGAAGACGGCATCCAGTTGAAGATGATCAACATGGGCGGCGGCTTCCCGGCCAACTACATCGCCAAGACCAACGACCTGCAGACCTACGCCGAGGAAATCACCCGCTTCCTCAAGGAAGACTTCGGCGAAGACCTGCCGGAAATCATCCTCGAGCCGGGCCGCTCGCTGATTGCCAACGCCGGCATTCTGGTCAGCGAAGTGGTGCTGGTGGCGCGCAAGGCGCGTACCGCCGTCGAGCGCTGGGTGTATACCGATGTGGGCAAGTTCTCCGGCCTGATCGAAACCATGGACGAGTCCATCAAGTTCCCGATCTGGACCGAGAAGAAGGGCGAGATGGAAGAAGTCATCATCGCCGGCCCGACCTGCGACAGCGCCGACATCATGTACGAGAACTACAAGTACGGCCTGCCGCTGAACCTGGCCAGCGGCGATCGCATGTACTGGTTCTCCACCGGTGCCTACACCACCAGCTACAGCGCGGTGGAATTCAATGGCTTCCCGCCGCTGAAGTCCTATTTCGTCTGAGGCCGGCGACTGCGGGCTCCTTTGTGGGGCCGGCTTCATGCCGGCCAGCGGAGGATCGTGATGCATCCATGGGCCGGCTGGCGCCGGCCTTTGGCCGGGGTAAACCCGGCCCCACAAGTTCCGCGCAAGCCGAGAGGCTTCTCCTTTGTGGGGCCGGCTTCATGCCGGCCAGCGGAGGGTTGTGATGCATCCATGGGCCGGCTGGCGCCGGCCTTTGGCCGGGGTAAACCCAGCCCCACAGCGATCCTGCAGCGCCGACCGCACCTTTACCCTTCATTTACGCCTCGCCTGTTCAGTCCTGACATCCGACCGCCTACCATGGCGGCCGTCGAGAACCTTTCTTGTCTTGCTGTCAGGGACCCGCTTCCATGTCTGCTTCTTCCATCCTGCGTTCCCGCCGTCTGTGGTGGATGGCGCTGCTCGTTTCCGTCGCCGCCGGCCTGACCCTGTTCTGGGTGCTGCGCAACGACGCCCAGGCCAATGCCAACCTGCGCACCGCCCCGGTGACCCTCGGCAACATCGAGGACAGCATCACCGCGCTGGGCACCCTGCAGCCCCGTGACTATGTGGACGTGGGCACCCAGGTATCCGGCCAGTTGCTCAAGCTGCATGTGGACCTGGGCGACCAGGTGGAGCAGGGCCAGTTGCTGGCGGAGATCGACCCGACCCTGTTCGAGGCCAAGGTCAACGCCACCCGCGCGCAACTGACCAGCCAGCGCGCCCAGCTCAAGCAGCAGCAGGCGCAGAACCGCCTGGCCCAGTTGCAGCTCAAGCGTCAGCGCGCGCTGTTCGCGGAGCGGGCCACCAGCGAGGAGGCGCTGCAGTCCGCCGAGGCCCAGGTGGAGATCACCAGCGCGCAGATGGAGGCCCAGCAGGCGCAGATTGCCCAGACCGAGGCGAGCCTGAAGGAAGAGCTGGCCAACCTGGAATACACCAAGATCTACGCGCCCATGGGCGGCACCGTGGTGTCCCAATCGGCCAAGCAGGGCCAGACCCTGAACGCCAACCAGAGCGCCCCGGTGATCGTGCAGATCGCCGACCTGTCGCGCATGACGGTGAAGACCCAGGTCTCCGAGGCCGACATCGGCAAGCTCAAGGTGGGCATGCCGGTCTACTTCACCACCCTGGGCCGCGACAAGCGCTTTGAAGCCAGCCTGCGTCAGATCCTGCCGACCCCCGAGGTCATCAACAACGTGGTGCTCTACAACGCCGAGTTCGACGTGGACAACCCGAACGGCGAGCTGATGACCCAGATGAGCGCCCAGGTGTTCTTCGTCAACGCCCAGGCCCGCAATGTGCTGGTCCTGCCGGTGGCGGCCGCCCAGGGGCAGCGTTCGCAGCGCGGCGCCAAGGAGCGCGTGCAGGTGCTGGAGAACGGCAGGCCGGTGGAGCGCGAGGTGCGCTTCGGCCTGCGCGACCGGGTGCATGTGGAGGTGCGCGAGGGCCTGCGTCAGGGCGAGCAGGTGGTGCTGCCGTTGAGCATCGCCTCCGGCGCACCGATCGCCGCGGGTGGACAGCAACGTCGGGGTCCGCGTCTGTAAGGGGGGCGAAGCATGCAACCGCTGATCGAGTTACGCGGCATCAACAAGATCTACAACAGCGGCGAGCTGGCCGTGCAGGTGCTGCACGACGTCTCGCTCGAGATCCACCGGGGCGAGTTCGTCGCCATCATCGGCAGCTCCGGCTCCGGCAAGAGCACCCTGATGAACCTGCTGGGCTGCCTGGACCGGCCCACCAGCGGCGAGTACCGGTTCGCCGGCCGCCCGGTCAGCGAGCTGGACCGCGACCAGTTGGCCAGCCTGCGCCGCGAGGCGTTCGGCTTCGTGTTCCAGAGCTACAACCTGATCCCCAGCGCCAACGCGGTGGAGAACGTGGAGATTCCCGCCATCTACGCCGGGCGCCCGGCGGCGGAGCGCCACGAGCGGGCGCGCACCCTGCTGCAGCGTCTGGGCCTGGGCGAGCGTCTAGGCAACCGTCCGAACCAGCTCTCCGGCGGTCAGCAGCAGCGGGTTTCCATCGCCCGCGCGCTGATGAACGACGCCGAGGTGATCCTCGCCGATGAACCCACCGGCGCGCTGGACAGCCACAGCGGCCAGGAAGTGCTGGCCCTGCTCAAAGAGCTGAGCGCCCAGGGCAAGACGGTGATCATCATCACCCACGACCGCGACGTGGCCAGCCATGCCGATCGCCTCATCGAGATCAGGGATGGCCGCATCCTTTCCGACAGCGGCGCGGTCATCGGCGGTGGCGGCACCGGCAAGCCGCTGGTAATCGACGAGCCACCGGCGCGCCTGGCGCTGGCCGATACCGCCGAGGCGGTGCGCATGGCCCTGCGCGCGCTCAAGTCCAACCTGTTCCGTACGGTGCTGACGCTGCTGGGCATCGTCATCGGCGTGGCCTCGGTGGTGGCCATGCTGGCGGTGGGCAATGGCGCCCGCCAGCAGGTGGTGGAGCGCATCAGCGCCATGGGCACCAACCTGCTGACCGTGCGGCCCGGCGCACCGAACATGCCGCGCTCGGCCAGCGGGGTGGTGGCCACCCTGACGGCGGAGGACGCCCGCGCGGTGGCCGAACTGGAAAATATCACCGCCGCGCTGGGCGAGCTGCAGGGCTCGTCCACCCTGCGCGTCGGCAACATCGACTACCGCACCAGCATCACCGCCACCAACGCCGCCATGCCCCGGGTGCGGGAATGGCTCCTGGCCGAGGGCAGCTTCTTCACCGAGGCGGACGAGCGCAGCTATGCCACCGTGGTGGTGCTGGGACAGACCGTGGCCAAGAACCTCTTCCCCGAGCTGAACAACCCGGTCGGCCGCTACCTGATGATCGGCAACGTGCCGTTCCAGGTCATCGGCGTGATGAGCGCCAAGGGCGCCACGCCCTGGGGCCAGGACCAGGACGATGTGGCGCTGGTGCCGTTCTCCACCGGCAGCATGCGCCTGTTTGGTCAGCGCTATGTGCAGAGCATCACCGCGCACATCGCCGACGTCTCGCGCATCGAGGAAACCGAGCAGCGCATTCGTCAGGAGCTGCTGCAGCGGCATAACGGCGTGGAGGATTTCCAGATCCGCAATACCGCCTCGCTGCTGGATGCGGTGACCGCCACCCAGGACACCCTGACTGTGCTGCTGGGTTCCATCGCCGCCATCTCCCTGCTGGTCGGCGGCATCGGCGTGATGAACATCATGCTGGTGAACGTGACGGAGCGGACCCGGGAGATCGGCATCCGCATGGCCACCGGGGCGCGCGCCGGCAACATCCAGCAGCAGTTCATCACCGAGGCGCTGGTGGTGTCGGCCATCGGCGGGGTGCTGGGCGTGCTGCTGGGGCTGGGCAGCGCCGCGCTGATTGGCAGCCTGGGCACCGCCGTGGAGTTCACCCTGTCGCCGGTGCTGCTGGCCTTCGGCTGCGCCTTCGCCACCGGGCTGATCTTCGGCTTCATGCCCGCCCGCAAGGCCGCGCACCTGGACCCGGTGCAGGCCCTGGCCGCCGACTAATCGAATTTCCGTAGAGGGGCTTCAGCCGCGAACCGGCGGCCCCGCGAGGTGATCGCTATGCACAAACCGCTTCTCGGCCTGCTGGCTTCGGCCGTGCTGCTGTCCGGCTGCAGCCTGGCGCCGGTGTTCGACGAACCCGAACTCGCCCTGCCTGCCCATTGGGGCGCGCCGGCAGAGCGTGGCCTGCCGCTGACCCCGGACTGGTGGACGCTGTTCGGCAGCGGCGAGCTGGATCGCCTGGTGCAACAGGCCCAGCGCGACAACCTGGACCTGGCCACGGCGATGAGCCGGGTGCGCCAGGCCGACATTCAGGCGCGCATTGCCGGTGCATCCCTGCTGCCTTCATTGAACGGCAACCTGGGCGGCACCCGTTCGGACAGCGAAGGCGGCGGCAGCGCGAGCCGCTATAGCGCCGGCCTGTCGGCCAGCTACGAGCTGGATGTCTGGGGCAAGAACCGCGACAGCCGCGACAGCAGCGCATTCAGCGCCCAGGCCACGGCCTATGAGCGCGACAGCGTGGCTTTGACCGTGAACGCGTCGGTGGCGACCAGCTACTTCAAGGTGCTGGAGCTGCGTGAACGCCTGCGCCTGGCCGGGGAGAACCTCGCCAATGCCGAGCAGGTCATGCGCATGGTGGACGCCAAGGTGCGCCTGGGCGCCGGCACCGAACTGGATCGCGTGCAGCAGCAGACCCTGGTCGAGCAGCGGCGCGCGGCCCTGCCGGCCCTGCGTCAGCAGGTCGCCACCGCCGAAACCGCGCTGGCGCTGCTGCTGGGTGAAGCCCCGCAGGGCATCGCTGCGCGCATCGAGGTAGCGTCGCTGCATGACCTGACGCTGCCGGATGCTGTCGCCGCCGGTCTGCCGTCCGAGCTGCTGTTGCGTCGCCCCGACCTGCGTCGCGCGGAAACCCAACTGCGGGCAGCCAACGCCAACATCGGCGTGGCCCGTGCCGCGCTGTTCCCCAGCATCTCCCTGAGCGCCTCGGCCAGCCTGCAGGATGCGGCGCTGTCCGGGCTGGGCTCGGCGGGGCTGGCCACCAGCTTCGGCGCCTCGCTGCTGCAACCGATCTTCCGCGGCGGCGCGCTGCGGGGTCAGGTGGCATTGAGCGAGGAGCGCTACGTGGAGCTGCTGGCCGGCTACCGCCTGACCATCCTCACCGCCCTCAAGGATGTGGAAGACGCCCTGGTCACCGTGCGCGAAGGGCAGTTGCAGTACGCCGGCCAGCGCCAGGTGCTGGCCAATGCCGAGCGCACCTTCCAGCTTGCCGAAAGCCAGTACCGCGCCGGCGCCACCGACCTGCTGACCGTGCTCAACGCCCAGCAGACGCTGTTCTCGGCGCGCGATACCTTCCTGCAGAACACCTCGGCGCAGCTGCAGAACCAGGTGGCCCTGTTCAAGGCGCTGGGTGGCGGCTTCGGCGAGCCGGGGGTAGGGCGCTGCGGGGGCAATCTGTGGGGCCGGCTTCATGCCGGCCGGCGGAGTGTCGGGGTGCGCCCATGGGCCGGCTGGCGCCGGCCTTGGCCGGGGTAAACCCGGCCCCACAGGCTTGGTGGGGTCGACCTGCTCCAGTGGTTGGGCTTGGCGGGAAAACCTTGTGGGGCCGGCTTTATGCCGGCCGGCGGAGTTTCGGGGTGCGCCCATGGGCCGGCTGGCGCAGGCGTGGCGTGATTAATAGAGATCCCGCCGATAGCGACCCGCCCGGGCCAGTTCATCAACCTGCTCCGTCCCCAGCAGCCCCCGCAGCAGCGCATCCACATCCCGCCCCATGCCTTCCAGGCTGCCGCACACCAGAACGGTCGCGCCGCCATCGATCCATTGCCGCAATGGCTCGGCCTGATCGCGCAACCGGTGCTGCACATAGCACCGTTCGGCCTGATCCCGCGAGAACACCCGATCCAGCCGCGCCAGATGCCCGCTGGCGAGCCAGCGTTCCAGCTCCTCGGCAAACAGGTGGTCATGGGCCGCGTTGCGCTCGCCGAACAGCAGCCAATGCCCGTGCTGCCCCAGGGCTTCGCGCTCGCGCAGGTGCGCGCGCAACCCGGCCAGGCCGGTGCCGTTGCCGATCAGGACCAGTGGGCCGCACTGGACGGACAACTGGAACGAGGGGTTGGCCCGAATTCTCAGATCGATCCGTTCGCCCACCTCGGCATGCAGGCACAGCCAACCGGAACCCAGCCCCGGCGAGCCGTCCGGGTGATGGGCCAGGCGGACCAGCAATTCCAGCGCGCCGTCCGAAGGCAGCGAGGCGATCGAATAGTCTCGGTGATTCTGGGGCGCCAGTTGTTCCAGCAGCTGTGCTGCACTCAGGCTGAGCAGGCTTTCGATATCTGCGGGCCAGCGTCGAGCGGCCAGCTCAGTGCTCAGCCTGCCGTCCGGGTCCGCCAGCGCCAGGGTGCTCAAATGCACCTGAACAACTGCCAGCGGCAGGCGGGGGGCGATCTCGGCGATGTCGCCAGCTTGCCACGAAGGCGTGCTGCCCTGCGGACGCAGGCGAATGCGATAGACCGGCGCACCCTGGCTGCCCGGGTTGAGGCACTGCCTTTCCACCAGGCGCCAGGGCATGAACTCGGGTGCGGTCCATTCCTGGTAATTCGGCTGGCCGCACAGTTGGCCCAGCTGCCACTGCCAGCGGCTCAGCGTGGCGGGGGCCAATCGGTCGGCTTCGAGCCGGTCGAACAGCGCGCTGGCGCCGAGCTGGCGCAGTCGCTGATCCACTCTCCGAGCAAATCCGCAGAATTGCTGGTAGGCGCTGTCTCCCAATCCCAGCAGGGCAAAGCTCAGGTCGCGCAAGTCGTGCCGATCCGCCAGCTGGCGCAGGAAACGGGCGCCGTTGTCCGGCGGCTCACCTTCGCCGTAGGTGGCCAGAATCAGCAACAGGCGAGGGCAGGAGGCTAGATCGCTTGCGGTCAGGCTGTCCAGCGGGACGGCCACGGCCGGCAGTCCGCCCTGGTTCAACTGGTGAACGGTGCGTTCGGCAAGCTGACGGGCCTGGCCGGCCTGGCTGGCATAGGCCACCGGCAGCCTGTCCGCGCGGGGTAGCGAGAGGCTCGAACGCGCCCGCCGCCAGGCCTGCAGGCACAGGCCGAGCCAGACCAGGGTCACCAGCAGGGCGGACAGCTCGCGCGACGGTTGCAGCCCGAACAGCAGCGCAGCCAGCAACAGGCAGGCCACGAGTGGCCAGTAGGCGAGCCAGCGGGGCATGCAAATACTCCTGGTGCGTTTGAACCTGTGGGGCCGGCTTTATGCCGGCCTGGAGGTGGGAGCGAAGCCGGCGTGAAGACCGGACCCCGCTGGCCGGCATAAAAGCCGGCCCTACAACGGAACGTGCCGGATCAGGGCGCCAGCACTTCCAGCGTGGCGCTGTATACGGCGCGGCGCTGCGTTACCGGTTTCTTCACGCCCTTGTCGGTGCGCAGTTCGGCTTCAAGCCAGTACATGCCCGGCGCCGGCCAGGTGACGGTCAGGCGTCCCTTGCTGTCGGTCTTCAGGGTCAGCTCGCCGGTGGCATCGCGATAGCGGTTGCCGCCGGGGATCAGGGTCACTTCCAGATCAGCCGCCGGCTTGCCGTCCAGCAGGAAATCGAAGGTGGCGGTCTCCCCGGCGAACAGGTCGTTCGGGTGAGTGACCGGTACCAGCTCCAGGCCGACCTTGCTGGGCTTGAACACCGTGTCGGTGGTGTCGCCCGAGGTGACAAACACTTCCATGCGGTTACTGCCCTGGGTCACGCGCAGCTCGCCGGCCTTGGCCGGGATGTTCTTGGCCAGGTCTTCCAGCTTGCCCATCCAGCGGTGGGCGACGCCGTTCTCCTTCCAGGAAGCCGACAGATTCTGGTTGGCAACGGCCAGCTTGTAGGTGCCCTTCTGGGCGAGTTGCACATCGAAGGTGGTGCGGTAGCGACCGACGGCGCCGTTCTGTGCCTGCAGCTCGCTGCCATCCGGCGCCACGATTACCAGCTTGTTGGCGGGACGGCGCATCGGTGCCGGCGCGGCCGGCTTGTCGCCTTGCGCAGCGGCCGGGGCGGCCTGCGGACCGCGCGCGGGCATGGCCAGTGGCGTGCCGACGCCTTCCAGTTGCAGCGGGAAATGTTCGAAATAGAACAGGTCATTGGAGACGGCGGCGTCCACAGTGATCCAGGGTTCTTCACCCGACAGCACGGTGGCCGACGGCAGCATCCAGGCACGGTGCGCCTGGGCGGACAGGGGCAGGGTGACGGCCAGGGCCAGGACGGTCCATTTCAGCAGGCGATTCATGAGCGGCTTCCTTGGTCAGGGTTTGACGGTGAGGGTGATGGCGCCGAGCTCGCTGGCGCCCTGAGCGCTCTGGGTCGAAGCGTTCGGCCAGGTGAAGGGCACGCGCAGCAGTTCACGCCCACCGACTTCACGGGCGGCTTCGACCACCAGTGTGTAATCGCCGGCCGGCAGCGATTTCAGCGGCGCTTCGCTGCCCTTGTAGCTCAACTGATGGGTGCCGACGGCGCGGGTGGCGGCGGATACGCCATCGACCGGCATTTCCAGGCTGCGGCCGCTGCGACGCCACCACTGGCGCATGTCCTTGAGCCACTTCTCGCCTTCCTTGTCTTTCATTTTCAGGTCGTACCACACGGCCAGGTTGGCCACGTGGGACTGGTCCGGCTTCTCCAGCCAGAGGTCGACGTAGGGACGATGGTATTCGGCGACGTCCAGGCGCGGGATTTCCACGCTGATGTCCAGGTCGGCAGCCAGAGCGGTCGGGCTGAGCAGAACAACCAGAGGCAGCAGATGCGTGCGCATGTGAGTTTCCTTAATGAATGAACAGCAGGGCCAGCAGCACGGGAATCACCACACCCAGCGCGGTCAGCGGCCAGGTGCTGGGGCGCCCCACGGCATGGCGGTGCAGCAGCAACAGACCGGTGACACAGAAGATCACGCAGGCCACGGCAAACAGATCGATGAACCAGCTCCAGGCCGTGCCGGTGTGGCGGCCCTTGTGCAGGTCGTTGAGATAGGCGATCCAGCCGCGATCGGTGACCTCGTATTCCAGCTCGCCGGAAGCCAGGTCCAGACTCAGCCAGGCATCACCGCCGGGGCGCGGCAGGCCGATATACAGCTCGCCATCGGACCACTCGGCTTCACGCCCGTTGAGTCGCAGGCCGAGCGAATCTTCCAGCCAGTCGGCCAGCTCTACAGGCAGACCTTCATCAGGCGTTTCCGCCATGAGGCGATCCTGCAAGGGTTCGGGCAACTGCTCGATCCGGCTGGACACCTGCGCCTTGCCCTCGATCTGCCCGGCATGGTTCAGGGTGATGCCGGTGACGGCAAACAACAGCATGCCGGCCAGGCAGAGCGCCGAGCTGATCCAGTGCCATTGGCGGAGGGTGCCGAGCCAGAGGTGCATGGGATGAATCCGGTGAGTGAGATGGCCCAAAGATGCCTGGGTCGTTGGGTGCTGGATTCTAGAGGGGTTGCGAGTGCGGATGGTAGAGATTTACCGATCGTATACGTTCGCGTTTCCAAGAGCCGTCACTAGACGGCGACGGCTCCTGGATGGCCAGATCAGAAGCGGTAGTTGGCGGACAACCAATAGCTGCGACCGCTTTCGGCTACGTTGTAATCAGGGCTGCAATACCAGCTAGCATCTGCAGCGCTAACCGCTAGGCAGCTGCGGGTGCTTAGGTCCTCATCGAGAAGATTATTGACCCGTGCATTGAGCGTCAGACTCTCGTTGGCTTGGAACGAAGCGCCGATATGAAACAACATGTAGCCGTCATAGTACTCGGGGGTCGGCTGATCCACGGTGCCGGTGCCACGATAGCGTTCATCGCGATATTCGCTGATCAGGCTGAAATCCAGATCGCGACGCGGCTGCCAGCCGAGGGTGGCGTTGGCCATGTGACGCGGAACACTGGTGAGCTGCTCGCCTTTGTTGGCACCGCTTTTGATCTCGCTGTCGGTATAGGTGTAGTTACCTTTGAGCGACAGCTGTTCGGTGATGCGCCAATTGGCCGCCAGCTCGGCACCGTAGGCTTCGGCTTTGTCGATATTGATTTTCTGTCCAAAGGTGCCTGTATAGACCCCGGCCCAGCTCGGCAGGTAAGCGCAGTTGCTGGTGAGCGCCTGGGTGCCATCTGCGGCGAAGCAGTTGGGAATGGCATCCGTGCTCTCAATTTTGTCGCTGAATTGATTCAGGAATAGAGTGGCGTTTGCGCTAAATGCATTGCCTTCGAAATACGCGGCCAGTTCATAGTTGAGACTTTCCTCCGGCTGCAGATCAGGAGACCCGATCATTGGGTTGAGGCCCTGGCTGCCGAAACCGGTCACGCCCGGAATCAGTTCGTTTGGTGTCGGGGTTTTGTAGCCCGTGCTGACCCCGCCCTTGAAGGTCCACTGATCATTGAGGCGATATACACCGTAAGCGCGGGGGCTGAATTGACTGCCGTAAATGTTGTGATCGTCGAGACGCACGCCTAACGTAAGCGTAAACGGATCGAAAAGCTCCCAATTATCCTCGATGAATACAGCAGCCTGCTCATGACGCTGAGTCTTGCCTTTATCGTATGTATTGCCTTCCAGGCCGAACACGCCGTCTTCCATATCGGAGCGCAGAAACTGTGCGCCAACGGTCAGGAAATGATTGGATACCTGGGTGTTCAGCTTGGTATCAAAAATCAGGTTTTCATTTTCAAGGATACGATCAGGGCGGGGCAGGAATTCGGCATATAAAGCTTCCTTCTGCGCACTTGTTAGCGAGCTGTTGTTCTTGATTGTATTAAAGCGCCGACGTTCATCGGAGCTGAGTGGCAGTGTGCGGCCAGTATTTTCGCTGGTGCTGTAGGTGAGACTGGTCTCGGTAGTGCCGATAGACCAGCGCCCCGTATGTGCCAACACCAATTGTTGGCGCTCGAAGCCCAGCTCATCTTTATAGCCGACTCGCGGGCCTTGTCTGGCCAGCAAGCTTTTGCTGGTCACGCCATCCAGTGTTCCGGACTGGCCCTCGGAGTTATCGTACTTTTGCTTGGCAGCATCGAACTCAAGCTGAAAATCATGATTTTCATGAGGGGCCAGGTTAAGGGTAAGACCCGCGTTCCAGTTATCGGCCTCGGTGGCTTTGCGGTCGCCAAATCCGCCCTCATCTGCAAACGCGGAGCCATCAATGTTGCGTAAACCACTGATGACATAGCCGGGAGCGCTCTCATCGCGATGGAAATAGCTTCCGCGTACGCCTAGGCCCAAGAGGCCTTCGACCAAGGGGCCGCTGGCGAATAGCTCAGTCTTGTGGTTATCCCCGAATTGCGAATCTTCTTGCACGGTACGGCCGTGGCTGATGGAGCCGCCCCAGCGCTCTTTTACTTTTTTGGTAATGATGTTGATCACGCCGCCCATGGCATCGGCGCCGTACAAAGTGGACATCGGGCCTCGCACCACTTCGATACGTTCGATGGAGTCGAGAGACGGCATGTACATGAACTGGTTGTTGCCAAAATTGTTAGGCGCGATATCTCCAATATCGCTTTGGCGCCGGCCATCAATCAGCACAAGGGTGTATTTCGACTCCAGCCCTCGCATGGTGATGCTGATGTTTCCGGCCTTGTCCTGAGTAGCCCCTACGTCAATGCCCTCAATGTCCCGGAGCGCATCAGCCAAACCCGCATGCGGCTTTTTTTGCAGATCTTC
>DATJDB010000132.1:0-2577 GCA_035497635.1 Pseudomonas sp.
GAGTCGCCTTCCACCTTCCAGCCGCCAAAGGCGTGCCAGTCATCGCCCCAGACTTCGCTGGGATGCTGGGTGCGGTCGGCGCCGTTGCCGCAGGCCAGGGATTCGGTCGGGCAATAGCGATCGCATCCCCAGCAGATGCGCTCGGGATGGGCGGGATTGACGGGGAATTTCTTGGCCATGGCGTTACCTCACTGCGCCGAACCATGCTCCGCCGCGTGCTGGCGACCAACCTTGATTGAAATCAAGTTGCAGAGGCTTACCGGGACAGGTCGTCGGATGGCGCGGCGATCAGGGCCAGCAGACGACGCACGCTGTCCTCCAGCGAACCCGAGTTGTCCAGAACGCGCAGATCGGTTTCGCCGGCCAGCGCACTGGCCATCTGCCGGCTGCGCTGCAAGCGCGCCTCAATCTGCTCCGGTGTTTCCCGGCCACGATGCTGCAGGCGCTGGCGCAGAACCGCTTCCTCCACCTGCAGCAGAATCGGCAACAGGTCCGGATAGGTGCGTCGCGCCTGCTGAAGATGCCCGCGCGACCCGTTGACCAGCACGGTGCGACCGGCCGCCAGCCAGTCGTCGATTTCACGGGGAATCCCGTAGTCCAGATCGTTGGCCTGCCAGCAGAGGGCGAACTCGCCGCGTTCCCGTCGCGCATGAAACTCCTGCAACTTCAGGCCGATGGCGCCTTCCTCGCCGACACTGCCGCTGGGGCGGGTGATCAGCCGTGTGGCAATGCAGGCACCCAGGCCTGCCAGCGGCTCGGCGGCGGCGCGCAACAGGCTGTCCTTGCCGGAGCCAGAAGGGCCGATGAGATAGACCAGGCGACCGGTCATCTTCAAGCTCCGCAGGGCGCGGCTGATGGAGGGTTCCGGCGGGGGCCGGCGGAGTCAGACAGGCGCATCGTGAAAAGGGATGTCAGGTGGCCAGCAGGGGCGGACATGATCCCGCAGCGGCGCGCCACACACCAGCTCATTTCCGGCTCTCCTTCAGTCGCACGCTTTGCACATCCCACCAGGCGGGCAACAAGCGGTGCACCTCGGGCTGGGCGAAACGGTCATCGAGAAGATAGAGCGTGCCGCTGTCCGAGGGGGTACGGATGACCCGACCGGCGGCCTGCACCACCTTCTGCAGGCCGGGGAACAGGTAGGTGTAATCGTAGCCGCGCCCGAACATCGCCTGCATGCGCTGCTTCATCTGCTCATTGATCGGGTTGATCTGCGGCAGGCCGAGGGTGGCGATGAAGGCGCCGATCAGCCGGTCGCCGGGCAGATCGACCCCTTCGCCAAACACGCCACCGAGCACGGCGAAACCGATGCCGCGCCCGCCGGGGCGGAACTGTTCAAGAAAGCGCTGCCGCTCGGCTTCGTCCATCTGCCGCGACTGCACCCATACCGGCACTTCGGGGTGCTCGGCCTGGAACTGTTCGAGCACCTGCTGCAGATAGGCGTAGCTGCTGAAGAACGCCAGGTAGTTACCGGGACGCTCGGCGAACTGGCGGGCCAGCAGGTCGCTGATCGGCTGCAGCGATTCGGCGCGGTGCTGGTAGCGGGTGGACAGGTCGCGGGTCACGCGCACCTGCAACTGCTCGGCGCTAAACGGCGAGGCCACGTTCTGCCAGGGGGTGTTTTCCGGCAACCCCAGCAGGTCGGCGTAGAAGGCGGCCGGGCTCAGGGTGGCGGAAAACAGCGTGCAGCTGTAGGCCGTCTTGAAGCGCTCGGCAAGAAAGTGCGCCGGCACCAGGTTGCGCAGGCACAGCACCGAAGTGGACTGGCGCGCCGCGTCTTCCTCGCGGGTGATATCGAACAGCGAATGGTCGCCAAAGGCTTCGCCCAGCTGGCAGAACACCAGGGCGTCCAGATAGAAGCGCAGCAGCTCGGCCTCGTTGCCGGTGGGCTGGTCGGTCAGGTGATCGGTGATGGCGCTGACCGCCTTCTGCAAGGCGATCAGAAACAGATCCGGCGCGGCGGGATACACCTGATAGGGCACTTCCTGATCGCGGTGCAGCTGATTCCAGTGACGATTGACGCGCTCCAGCGCCGACTTCAGGCCGGCCGGGGCGATGCGCCGCAACGCGCGGAAGGCGCGCTGGTCCAGCTCGGCGCTGTACATGGACCGACCGCGCTCGATCAGGTTGTGGGCCTCGTCCACCAGCAGCGTCACGCGCCAGTCGTTGAGCACGGTGAGGCTGTAGAGCAGGGCGCTCAGATCGAAGAAGTAGTTGTAATCGCCGACCACCACGTCGGACCAGCGGGCCATTTCCTGGGCCAGATAATAGGGGCATATTTCATGCTGGAGGGCGATCGCGCGCAGGTTGTGCTGATCGAGCCAGCCCTGTTCGGCGGCCGCCTGCCGCGCGGCCGGCAAGCGGTCGTAAAAGCCCCTGGCCAGCGGGCAGGATTCTCCGTGACAGGCCTTGTCGCGATGTTCGCAGGCCTTGTCCCGGGCGGTCAGTTCCAGCACGCGCAAGGGTTGGGCGGCGGGTTGTTCACGCAAGGTGGCGAGCGCTTCCAGCGCCAGGTGCCGGCCGGTGGTCTTGGCGGTGAGAAAGAACAGCCGGTCCAGCTGCTGTCCGGGAAACGCC
>DATJDB010000133.1:0-3627 GCA_035497635.1 Pseudomonas sp.
TCAGGTAGTCACCGCGGATCCACTCGGTCAGGTCAGCACCGATCACCGGGATGGCACCGAACAGCGAGATGATCACCTGGGCACCCCAGTAGGACATCTGGCCCCAGGGCAGCAGGTAGCCCATGAAGGCTTCGGCCATCAGCGCCAGGTAGATCAGCATGCCGAAGACCCATACCAGCTCGCGCGGCTTCTGGTAGGAACCGTAGAGCAGGCCACGGAACATGTGCAGATACACCACCACGAAGAACGCCGAGGCGCCGGTGGAGTGCAGGTAGCGCAGGATCCAGCCGTACTCCACGTCGCGCATGATGTATTCGACGGAAGCGAAGGCCCCTTCGGCGCTTGGGGTGAAGCTCATGGTCAGCCAGACGCCGGTCAGCAGTTGATTGACCAGCACCAGCAGCGCCAGGGAGCCGAAGAAATAGAAGAAGTTGAAGTTCTTCGGTGCGTAGTACTTGGACAGATGGTCTTCCCACATCTTGGTGGCGGGGAAGCGGGCATCAACCCATTCCATGATCTTGCTCATCAGGCGTTCTCCTGGTCCACACCGATGACGATGACGTCATCCGATTCGTACGAATGCGGCGGCACCGGCAGGTTCGTGGGAGCGGGCTGCGACTTGTAGACGCGACCGGCCAGGTCGTACTTGGAGCCGTGGCACGGGCAGAAATAGCCACCCTGCCAGTCGGCGCCCAGGTCGGCCGGAGCCACTTCGGGACGGAACGACGGCGCGCAACCCAGATGGGTGCACAGACCGACCACCACCAGAATCTCCGGCTTGATGGCGCGGTGCTTCGGGTCAACATAGGTCGGCTGCTCAGACACCTGCGAAGCCGGGTCGGCCACGGTGCCTTCCAGACCGGTCAGGGTGTTCAGCGTTTCCTCGGTGCGGCGCAGGATAAACACGGGCTGGCCACGCCATTCGGCTACCATCTGCTGACCCGGCTCGATCTTGCCGATATTTACCTTCACCGGTGCACCAGCGGCCTTGGCCTTGGCGCTCGGGAACCACGATCCCACGAACGGGACCGCTGCCCCCACCGCTCCAGCCGCACCCACCACAGAGGTGGCTGCGACGAGGAAGCGACGCCGGCCAGCATTCACGCCGTCATTGCTCATTCAGTCGTCTCCCATCAGCTTTGCGACCCGGTTCGGCCGGGTCTAGAAGTAAATTTTCAAGGACGAGCCCGAAAAATTTGCTGAATGTTAAAGAAAAGCCCCCCTGCTGGCAAGGTAACAGCCAGGTCAAAACCCTTGGGCCACGCGGCTTTCCGGGCTGTGGCACGTTGTCGCACGCGTGTTTTTGCCGCATAAAAAAACGCCCGATCCATCCGGACCGGGCGTTTTCTGAAGCGGTAACCGAAGTTAGCGCTTGGAGTACTGCGGACGCTTGCGCGCCTTGCGCAGACCTACCTTCTTACGCTCGACTTCGCGGGCGTCGCGAGTCACGTAACCGGCCTTGCGCAGCGCGCTGCGCAGAGTTTCGTCGTAGGAGATCAGCGCACGGGTGATGCCGTGGCGGATGGCGCCGGCCTGACCGGTCACACCACCACCCAGGACGGTGACGTAGACATCGAATTTCTCGACGTTGGCAGTCAGCTCCAGCGGCTGGCGAACCACCATGCGGGCGGTTTCACGACCGAAGAAGTTTTCCAGGGTGCGGTTATTGATGGAGATCTTGCCAGTACCCGGACGCAGGAAGACGCGTGCGGTAGCAGTCTTGCGACGGCCAGTGCCGTAATTTTGAGTCGCCGACATAATAGCTATTCCCGTTAAAACTTCAGTTCTTGAGGCTGCTGAGCAGCGTGCGGATGCACGGAACCCTTGTAGACCTTCAGCTTGCGATACATGTCGCGACCCAGCGGGTTCTTCGGCAGCATGCCCTTGACCGCGGTCTCGATCACACGCTCGGGAGCCTTGGCGATCAGCTTCTCGAAACTGATTTCCTTGATACCGCCCGGGAAACCGGAGTGCGAGTAGTACATCTTGTCGGTGGTCTTGGCGCCAGTGACACGGATCTGCTCGGCATTGATCACGACGATGTAGTCGCCGGTATCAACGTGCGGAGTGTATTCCGGCTTGTGCTTGCCACGCAGGCGACTAGCGATTTCGGTGGCCAGACGACCCAGGGTCTGACCGGCAGCGTCGACTACGTACCAGTCGCGCTTTACGGTTTCCGGTTTAGCAGAAAAAGTTTTCATTCTTTATAAGCCTCAGGGGCCGCCCTGAAAATAAGACGGCGAATCTTACTGAATAGTACGCACCCTGGCAAGGCCAGGGACGGGCCACGGCAGACGCTATTGGGGGCTCGGGTCTTCGCGTCCGCTAGGGCAGAACAAATTATCTTGCGGCGGGCTAGGCATCCCCACCTGTTTCCCGAGGAGCTAGGCGGTCCCCGCAGGAAAGTCGCGGGATTATGACCAAGACTCGGAAAATTGCAACTAGCGCATCCCCGGCGCTCGCCGCGAGGCCAGCCGATCGGCCAGGCGAGTGGGCTCCGGCAACCGGTAGCGAGTGACATAGCGCAGTACCAGATCCGGCGCACTTCGCAGGCTGACCCGGTGCCCGGGCGAGATGACCAGCGGTCGTACGCCATCCTTACTGCGCAACAGCCAGCCGAGCTGCTCCTCGCCTTCCAGCAGCTCGCTTCGCGCGCCACGCCCTTCGTCCGGCGTTGCGCCCCGCCCGACCAGCAGCGTCTTGGCCACGCCGATGCTGGGCAGGTCCGCCACCACACCAAGGTGGGCCGCAATGCCCAGCCGGCGCGGATGCGCAATGCCCTGCCCGTCGATGAATAGCAGATCGGGCCGCTGCGGCAAATCGTTCAGCGCTTGCAACAACGCCGGCAGCTCGCGAAAGGACAGCAATCCCGGGATGTACGGCATGCTGGTCGGGCGCCGCACCACCACTTCGGCCAGCACATCACCGCTGTTCGCATCCAGCAGCACCGCCACCGCCCGTGTGATGGCGCCCCGCTCCTCGAAGCCGACATCCAGTCCGGCGATCAGGCGCAGCGGTGTGGAGAACTCGTCCCGCAGGCGTACCTGTGCCGCCAGTTGCGCCTGCAGGAGCCGCGCGCCGGCGACGGTGCCGTCCCAACCAGGAAAACACTGCGGATCGATGGCATAGCGAGCGATCATGGACCACTTCCTCTCAAAGTGAGCGCGCGATGATCTCCTTCATGATTTCATTAGTGCCCGCATAGATGCGCTGCACGCGCGCATCCGCCCAGGCGCGGGCCACCGGATATTCCCACATGTAGCCATAGCCGCCATGCAGCTGCACGCATTCGTCCAGAACCCGGCACTGCAACTCGGTCGCCCAGTACTTGAGCATGGCCGCAGTGGGCACATCCAGCTTGCCCTCTAGGTGCAATTCCAGACAGCGGTCGGTGAATACCCGGCCCACCTGGATCTCGGCAGCCATTTCAGCCAGCTTGAAACGCGTGTTCTGGAAGTCCGCCACCGCCTTGCCGAAGGCCTTGCGCTCACGGGTGTAATCGAGTGTCCAGCGCAGCGCCGCCTCAGCCGAAGCCAGCGCGGCCACGCCAACGGTCAGGCGCTCCTGGGGCAGCTCCTGCATCAGGTAAGCGAAGCCCATGCCAGGCTGACCCAGCAGGTTTTCCTT
>DATJDB010000134.1:0-2387 GCA_035497635.1 Pseudomonas sp.
TGGCCCGCTGGATGCCCGCGACGGTCTTTTCCGGCGCCAGCTTCACCAGGCTGGTGTCGCTGGGCAGCTCGATATTCACGCTCAGCCGATCGGCATAGCGACCGGCCTGCTCGATCAGCGCCGGGTCCGCATCGGGAATGGTCTTCAGGTGGATATAGCCGCGGAACTCATGTTCCTCGCGCAGCAGACGCGCCACCTGCACCAGTTGCTCCATGGTGTAATCGGCGGAACGGATGATGCCGGAGCTGAGGAACAGCCCGCTGATGCAGTTGCGTCGATACAGGTCCAGCGTCAGCGCAACCACCTCCTCGGGCGTGAAACGCGCACGGGGCACGTCGCTGGAACGGCGATTCACGCAGTACTGGCAGTCGTACAGGCAGAAGTTGGTGAGCAGGATTTTCAGCAGCGACACGCAGCGACCATCCGGCGTGAAGCTGTGGCAGATGCCCGTACCGTTGGTGGCGCCCAGCCCGGACTTGCCCTTCGAGCCGCGCTGCGGCGCGCCGCTGCTGGCGCAGGACACGTCGTACTTGGCCGCATCGGCGAGGATGCTCAGCTTGTCGATGAGTTGCACGGCGGGGTAGCTCTCGAAATACTGTATATGCAAACAGTACACGAAGCCCCGGCGACGCTGCTAGCCCCCAAATTCCCTATCGGCGTATGAATCCTGAGCAGTCACCGGTACCGACACCATCTTGCAGCGCCCCCTGGATGCGCATAATCTGTGCGCATCCAATGTCGCGGAGATGGCACGCATGAGCTCCTTGTTCGATACGCAGGCTGTAAAGAAAGCCACGAACCTCAGCATCAACAGCGACCTGCTCGCCAAGGCCAGGGCATTGAAGATCAATCTTTCCGCAACGCTCGAAGCGGCTCTGGAGGAACAGGTGAGTGCTAAACAGCGCGAAGCGTGGAAACGGGAAAACCAGGCCGCCATCGAAGCCTATAACACTCTGGTCGAAACCCAGGGAACCTTCGGCGACAGCTTGAGGGGGTTCTGATGACTCAGTTCAGGGCTTATGAAAATCCGAACGAGGCGACTCGCCAAACCTACCCGTACCTCCTGGACATCCAGTCCAACCTGCTCGACGAACTACGCACCACGGTCGTGATCCCGCTCAGCCCCGCACGCATCGCCGCAATGGCAACCCTGACCAAGCTCTGCCCAACGGTCGACATCGATGGCGAGGCGTTCATTGCCATTACCCAGCAAATCGCCGGGATCGACAGGAAACATATGGGAAGAGAGGTCTGTGACCTGGCACCACAGCGAGCCGAGATCATTGCCGCGATGGATTTCCTGATCTCGGGAATTTGAGCCGCGCAGCGTCGCCCCGATGGCGAGCCTGAACTTGCGTGGATTGCTAGTAGGCTTAATGTACGGATCGATCTGGAGACCCTCATGAATACACCGCTCCTTGACCTCCCTATCGAACAGCGAATGCGGTTGGTCGAAGATTTGTGGGACAGCATCGCTGCGGATCAGCACGCGCTACCGCTCACCGATGAACAACGGGCCGAACTGGATGTGCGTCTGGCTGTCTATGTGGCGGATGGTGATGCCGGGAAACCTGCCGATGAAGCATTGGCCACTATTCGTAGCCAACTGTGAGCCTTCCGGTCAGACTGCGGCCTGAGGCCGAAAAGACATAGGCGAAGCGGCAAGGTGGTACGAGCAACAACAGGCGGGACTGGGATCTGAATTCCTCGACGAGATTCAGCGCGCGCTTCTGTCCATAGCCGAGCAACCTGCCCAGTACCCCGTCATGCATCGAAGCATTCGACGCGCCCTGGCACACCGCTTCCCCTTCGGAATCTATTACCGGGTCGAGCCTGAACAGGTCGTTGTACTCGCGGTGATACATGGGAGCCGCAGCCCCCGGCGCTGGCAGGGGCGCTAGCCCTACCACGCACACAGAATCTCTACCGCTTCACTCAGAGCCAAACGCCATCTGGTAGGGCCGCGCAATGGCCTCGCGCACCTGCCCCAAAGAGAACACGCGTCCGAACTCGGCAAACTTTCGCCCATCGAACCAGACCTGCACGACAGGTAACGAGAACACACCCTCCTGCGCACAAAACATCGAGGCCTGTCCCTGACAGTCCAGGTAGCAACCCTCCAGCGCGGGAAACTCGTCCGCCAGCATCGCCTCAATCTGCGGCTTCAGCACACGGCATACACCGCAGGCCTCGCCGCCGAACAGCAACAAAGCAGCGCCTTGCTTGCACCGCTCCAGCTCGGCGGGATCGTGGATTGTCTGCATGTGTCTTATCTTCTTTTGCCGTTTCGCGCTCTCGGTTTGAGAGCGAAGGGCTGAAGCTCTGCTTGGCGAGCGGAAGCATGTGGGAGCCGAAATTTAATCCGTACCCTTTTTTCTACCCACGCG
>DATJDB010000135.1:0-13703 GCA_035497635.1 Pseudomonas sp.
TGCTCCTGCTGGGCAAGGCCCACCACACCGGCAAGGGCGCCCGCATGGACTGGACGCGGGCCCGGGAGTTCTACGAGCAGGCCCGCCAGCTGGGCGTCGCGGCATTGACTCGGATCAGTCCGCCCGAGTCGTCAGACTGGCACCCTGCCCCAGGCAGGAACGCGACCTTCTTCGTGCTCGGCGAAAACCTGCAGGCGCGCCTGGACAGGGACGGCACCGAGGCGCTGGCTCGCCTGTATGCCGATCAGTGCATGGCTTCCCACGGCTGGGAGCATCGCCCGCACACCCGCTGGGATGACTGGCAGCACTCGCTCCTGACTACCCGCGCGCTGCTGCACAGCGCCCTGCCGCAGACCACAGCCCTCCCCATGTTCCGGCCGCCCTATGGCCAGCGCATGGCGGACAGCGGCGCCTTCTTCACGGCACAGGGCATCCAGGTGGCGCTGTGGAATCTTGATTCCCAGGACTGGCGGCGCACGCTCGGCGCCGATGCCATGGTCAGCGCATGCTCGCGCTGATGCTGATCAAGCGGCGCGGCGTGCTGCTGTTCCATGACGTGCATGGCAAGGCGCGCGACGCCCTGCCCACTGTGTTTGCCGCGCTCGGCGAGGCCGTGTCCTGGCCCGACTGCCGGGAGCTGGCGGCCCGGCGCTGAGCGACGCCGCTGCGCTCGCCATTTAGCGCGCGCGACCTAACCTGATCAGCTCCATGCACCGATCAGGAGGAACCCGACATGACCTATGTCGATGGCTTCGTGGCGGCCGTGCCGACGGCCAACCGGGAGGCCTACCAGCACTACGCCCAGATCGCCGCACAGGTGTTCAGGAAACATGGCGCACTCAAGGTGGTCGAGTGCTGGGGCGATGACGTGCCGGAGGGCAAGCTGACCTCGTTTCCGATGGCCGTGCAGTGCCAGCCGGAGGAGACCGTGGTGTTTTCCTGGATCCTCTGGCCGTCGAAGGCGGTGCGCGACGCGGCCCACGAGAAGGTGATGGCCGATCCGCGCCTGGCGCCGGAAACCAATCCGATGCCGTTCGATGGCAAGCGGCTGATCTTCGGCGGCTTCGAGATGATCCTCGAGGTGTAGCCGGGCGTCAGTAGCCCTTGAGATGGAGATAGTCGCGCACCTTTTCGGCTACCAGCCGCGCGCCCTTCTCGTTCAGATGGATGCGGTCGTCACGCAGCGAGCGGGGCACGATGCCGCGCCGGTAGTCGGCCACGTCACCGGCATCCTGTGGATCGTAGCTTTCCACCAGCAGTTGCCAGATATCCAGGAAGTTGTTCGGGTAGGCCGCGCGCAGCCCGTCGCGGATGGCGACGAAATCCGCGTAATGCCGGCCGCCGAGGTATTCGTGGGCGAAGTCGGCATTCGGTGGCGGCATGACCAGGAAGCGCTTGTGCAGCGGCTTGAGGAACTCGACCATGGCGCGCACGTCGGAGAGCACCTGCTGCGGCTCGTCGTAGTTGTTGCGCCCGGCCCAGATGACGGCGATCTCGTGGTCGGTGTCGCCGATGTCCATCAGAAACGGCAGGGCGACCGGCGCGTCGACGGCCTCCCCCACCTGCGCGCGGGTGAAGGTGTAGGCCGTGTCCGAGTGGCGACGCAGCACGCCGCGCACACCGCCCAGCGTGCCTTCGAGCTGCTGGCGACCGTACTGGGTCATGGGCACCACGGTGAACTCCGCGACGTCCACCGGCCCGCTGGCGGGGATCCTGCCGCCAGCCAGCTTCACATAGGTCGGCCGGCCCCCCTGGCGGGCGGCGATCTGCGCGCTGGTGTTGCCGCCCACGCCCCGATTGGTGACCGTGCGACCGGTGAGCTTGGCCAGGAAACGCGGGTAGCTGGAGGTGGTCAGCGAGTCGCCCCAGCACACGATGGACGGCAGGCCGTGCAACCATTTCGCCTCGCCTTCCGCCTCGCCCCGCGCGCTCAGCACCCAGACGAGCAGCATCAGACCGGCCAGTGTTCGCATGGCGCCTCTCCCTGTATTTGGCTTCCTTATCCGACGTCAGGCCGCACGCCCCGGCCGAGGCAGGGTCTAGCCGCGATTCGACCGTCTGTCAAAACCTGCTCGCGCTCCGCCGACTGTCTGCTTGACTGAGCCGCGGGCCCCCGGAAAGGGTCCGCGTGTCCGACGCCGCTCGGGCGAGTGAAAGGGACTTCCCGCATGGCATCCGTTCATCCGGCCTCGGCCGACAGGCTGGACAGCATCCAGCTATTGCGCGCGATCGCGGCGACCGCCGTGGTCGCCTACCACATCCCCCTGTTTCGCGAAGGCGCCTGGGGCGTGGATATCTTCTTCGTGATCAGCGGTTTCATCATGGCGCTGGTCACCGAGAAGTCGACGCACCAGTTCTTCGCCAAGCGCGTCATCCGCGTGGTGCCGCTCTACTGGCTCGGCACCTTCGGCGTCTTCGGCGTCGCCCTGCTGCTGCCCGACCTGCTGGACAACACCACGGTCGATGTCGCCGGCCTGCTCAAGTCGCTGCTATTCATTCCCTACCTGAAGGGCGAGAGCGTGCAGCCCCTGCTGTTCCTGGGCTGGACCCTGAACTTCGAGATGTTCTTCTACGCGGTGTTCGCGCTGGCCATGACGCTCAGCCACCGGCATCGCCTGCTGATTGCCTCGGGGCTGCTGCTGGCGGCGGTGCTGCTGGGCGCACTGCTGCGTTTCGAGTCCGTGGTGCTGGCGTTTTACACCGATGAGATTCTGCTGGAGTTCGTGCTGGGCATGGGCTGCTACGCGCTTTACACGCGCACCGCCACCTGGCGGGCGATGGAAATGCCACGCTCGACCCGCACGGCGCTGATCCTGATCGGCGTGGCCTGCGTCCTGTGCCTGCCGTTCAGCGGTCTGCTGCAGCCCTGGCTGGGACGCAGCGGCAGCTGGGGCATTCCGGCCGCGCTGGCCTTCCTGGCCTTGGTACATGGCCTGGCCGGTCGCCAATTACCCCGGCATGTGGTGCTGATCGGCGATGCCAGCTTTTCGCTGTACCTGTTTCACCCTTACGTGATGAAAGTGTTCAACAAGGTCTTCCATGTGTTCGATGCACCGGGGCCGCTGGCCTTCGTCATGGCACCGCTGACCATCGGCTTGTGCCTGCTGGTGGCGGTCGGCATCTACCGGCTGGTGGAACAGCCGATGACCGACTGGTTGCGCAGCCGGTTGCTGACGCCCCGTCCGCGCGCCATCGGCGTGCCGCTGCCGGGACCTTGAGGGGCGTCGGGCGACGCCCCTCGCCCCGCCTCAGACCAGCGGTTCGCCGACGTGCAGCAGCTTCATGCTGTTGGTGCCGCCGATGGTGTGGTAGGTGTCGCCCTTGGTGAGGATCACCCAGTCGCCGCGCTCCACCACGCCGCGCTTGAGCAGCTCGTCCACCGCCGCCTGGCTGACCTTGTCCAGCGCATGTTCGGCCAGGTCGAACGGCACGGTTTCCACGCCCCGGAACAGCGCCACGCGCGCCTGGGTCTCGCGATTGCGGGTGAAGGCGTAGATCGGCATCGAGGAGCGGATGCGCGACATGATCAGCGGCGTGAAGCCGCTCTCGGTAAGGCTGATGATGGCCTTGACGCCCGGGAAGTGGTTGGCGGTGTACATGGCCGCCAGCGCAATGCTTTCGTCGCAGCGCTCGAAAGTGTGGCCCAGACGGTGGCTGGATTTGCGACTGATGGGGTGCTTCTCCGCACCCAGGCAGATGCGCGCCATGGCCTTCACGGCTTCGACCGGATAGTCGCCGGCGGCGCTTTCCGCCGAGAGCATCACCGCGTCGGTGTAGTCGAGCACCGCGTTGGCCACGTCGGAGACTTCCGCGCGGGTCGGCATCGGGCTGTGGATCATCGACTCCATCATCTGCGTGGCGGTGATCACCGCCTTGTTGTAGCGGCGGGCGTGCAGAATGATCTTCTTCTGGATGCCGACCAGCTCGGCGTCGCCGATTTCCACCCCCAGGTCGCCCCGCGCCACCATCACCGCGTCACTGGCGCGGATCAGGCCGTCCAGCGCGTCATCATCGGCCACCGCCTCGGCACGCTCGATCTTCGCCACCAGCCAGGCCTTGCTGCCGGCCTCGTCGCGCAGGCGGCGGGCCAGCTCCATGTCGGCGGCGTCGCGCGGAAAGGACACAGCGAGATAGTCCAGTTCCATTTCCGCGGCCAGCTTGATGTCGGCCTTGTCCTTGGCGGTCAGCGCCGGCGCGGTCAGGCCGCCGCCGCGACGGTTGATGCCCTTGTTGTCGGACAGCGGGCCGCCGATCAGCACGGTGCACAGCAGTTCATCGGCGGTGGTGGCGTCGACGCGCATGACCACGCGACCATCATCCAGCAGCAGCTCGTCACCGACGCCGCAGTCCTTGATCAGGTCCGGGTAGTCGATGCCGACCACCTCCTGGTTGCCGGCGTCGCGCGGATGGGTGACGGAGAAGCGGAAGCTGTCGCCTTCCTTGAGTTCGATGCGCTTGGTGACGAACTTGGCGATGCGGATCTTCGGTCCCTGCAGGTCACCGAGCAGCGCCACGAAGCGGCCATGCCGGGCGGCCAGCTCGCGCACCACGCGCGCGCGGGCCTTGTGCTCGTCGGGCGAGCCGTGGGAAAAGTTCAACCGGGCCACGTTGAGCCCGGCCAGGATCAGCTGTTCGATGACTTCGGGGCTGCTGCTGGCTGGGCCGAGGGTGGCGACGATCTTGGTGCGACGGGACGACATGCGGGAGACTCCTTGATTCGGTCTGCCCGGAGGCTACTACGCCCGTCGCCTGTAGTCATGCACGCTCGGAACTACCAAATCCCTGCGGCTTGAGTACCAGCAGATCGCAGCGCACGGCCTCCAGGATGCGCTCGGCGGTATTGCCGATCAGCGCGTTGTCCAGGTGGCCACGGGCGATGGCGCCCATCACCAGCAGATCGATGTTCTGCTCTTCGACGAAACGCGGCACCGCCTGCTCGGCGAAGCCTTCGATCAGCGTCCCCTGGCCTTCCGCACCCGGATAGCCGGCCAGCAGACGATCGAAGGCCTGGCAATGTTGCTCGCCGTATTTGCGGCAGTAGTTGTCGTAGTCGGCCACCAGTTCCACATCGAAAACCATGGTGCGCGGCAGCGGGGCATAGGCGTGCACATAGCTGGCCTCCAATTGCAGCCCCTGCGCCAGCTCGCGGGTAATGGCCAACAACTGGTGGTCCAGGGCGGCCGGCTTGTCGGCCGAGTGCAGCGGGTCGACGGCGGCACACAGGCGGGTGGGTTGCCATTCGCGCGCGCCCGTCAGCCACAGCGGGCAAGGACACTTGCGGATCAGCTGCCAGCTGTTGCTGGTAAACAGCAGGCGCTGCAAAAGGCTGTGCTGATAGGCGTTGCGGAACAGGATGTCGGGTTTGAGCTCATCCACCCGGGCCAGGATCATCTTGTACAACGGTCGACCCCAGCGCGCCTCGCAGGTCACCGTCAGGCCCTCGGCGCGCAACGGTTCGGCCAGTTGTTCCAGCCAGGCGCGGCGCTGGTCGAGCAGGCCGTCACGGGCCTGCTGCAGGCGCGGCCCATCCAGCAGTCCACCTTCAAGCGCGGACTGATGCTCGCAGAGCAGCAGCTCCAGCGCCGCCCCGTTGCGGCGGGCAACCCAGGCGGCGCGTTGCAGGGCAGGCTGGGCTTCCTGGGTGGGGTCGATGACGACCAGCAATTGGCGGATCTTCATTGCGGCTCCTTGGCATTGGATAGTCGAGCCATTGCAGCACAGATCGCCTGCCCCGGGTTGATTTGCATCAGGCCGACGGACTGTTCAGCACCCGGTCCAGATGGCGCGCCGCCTTGCCGGCCAGCTCACCGTTCGGGTACTGCACCAACAGGCGACGCAGGTAGTTGATGGCCTTGTCGCGGTCGCTGCGCGGGTTGTCTGCCGCCATGTACATCAGACCCAACTGGTAGAGGGCCTTTTCCTTGATCGAAGCCGCCACACCCGGATCGCGCAGTGCCAGCAGATACAGTTCCTCGGCTTCGGCCACGCGGTTCTTGAGCACCGCGCGGCGTGACAGCAGGGTCATGTCCTGATCCAGGCTGGGCTTGTTGAGATCCAGATCGGCCCGGGGCTTCCAGTCGACCAGCAGCTCGCGGGCATTCTTTTGAAGCGGCTCGTCGACCCGACCGCGCAGCACCATCAGCCGCTCGGCGGCGCGCTCGGCGGCGCGGGTGCCGGGGAACTCGTCGAGCACACGATTGAGGTAGGCCTGGGCGGTGGCGTCGTCACGCTGGTCGTTGTAGCGACTCATATAGAGGAGGCCGATCTGGTACAGGGCGATGGCGCGCACCTCGTCGCTCAGGCCCCGATCCCGGTAACCCGAGAGGTAGAGCTGCTTGGCCTGGGGACTGTGGGCGTCGCGAATGGCCAGTGCGCTGTAGGTGAGCAGATCGCCCTCCTCTTCCACCGCGGCAGCCATGCGCTTGCTCTTCAGGGTTTTGTATTCGACCACTTCGTGGGTGGCGACATGGGCCACGAACAGCGGCGTGGTCGGCGAGCAGCCGGCCAGAAACAGCAGCAGAAGCAGGCTGGAGCACTGGGGTCGCATGGGAGCATTCCTTGGCAGATGCGGAAGCACCTGAGTCTAGCAACGCCGCTCGTCGGGCGGTCCCGCGCGCGCATCACACCCAACGGAGGTTGTGGGCAAAAAGCCGCGTGATTCGATTGAAGAAATCGTCGGTGCTGTCGATATGATGGCAAAGCACTGGAGACCTCCTCATGAAACTTCCCCTCATTTTGCTGGTGGCGAGCCTGGCCGTCGCCGGCTGCAGCACCCGCGGCGATCTGGACAATCACCTGAACGCCGCCTACCGCGCCTACGACGATGGCAACTGCGAGAAGGTGATGCTGGAACTGTCGCTGGCCGAGCGCGCCAGCCGCGCGCGCGTCTACATGCAGCCGGAAATCTCCATGCTGCGCGGCCAGTGCCTGGAACGTCAGAGCCTGTTCGTGGACGCCACCCAGACCTATCTGTTCATCATCAATCGCTTCCCGATGAGCGAATATTCCTACCGCGCCAAGGCCCGTCTGGAGACCCTGCGCCAGCTCGGCCACTTCGACCCGGAGAAGACCGTCGGCGCACGCTGAAGAGTGTCGCACCCCGGCCCAACCACTGGAGATCGACGCCGATAGCGGCTACTCTCCGCCGACACCTTGACCCATGCGGAGTACCTGCCCCCTCCGCATGTGCGCCGTAGGGTGTTCCCGGTGAACTGGAGGTACGAGTGCCTGAACTGGAAAAGTCGAGCGAAGCGCGTGTCAGCCACGCCCAGGCCATGCCCGGCGACGGTCGGCGGCGCATTCAGCGTCAGCAGTTGCCCTACTACCTCAAGGTCTTCAACCGGATCACCGACAAGCCGCTGGGCTATCTCGGCAACCTGTCGTGCGAGGGACTGATGCTGATCAGCCAGTGGCCGCTGCTGGTCGGCGCGCGCTTCGACATGCGCCTGAAGATTCCCGCCGCCGACGGCGGCTGGCGGCCCATCGACTTCCATGCCACCTGCCAGTGGAGCAGGGAAGACGTCACCCCGGGCAGCTTCGATTCCGGCTTTCACCTCGACGCCCCGCCGGCGGAGTTCCTCGAACTGGTCGAAGCGCTGCGCGACTACTTCGCCTTCACCAGCCACAAGCCCGCTCACTGAAAAAAGTCTCTACACTGCGGCCTCGGCAACAGGAGGCCACCGTGACCCCGAGCATCTTCTGGTACGACTACGAAACCACCGGGACCGATCCGCGCCGCGATCGCCCGCTGCAGGTCGCAGGCCTGCGCACCGATGAAGCCCTCAACATCATCGGCGACCCCGTCAATCTCTACTGCCGCCCGAGCGACGACATCCTTCCGCATCCGGTCGCCTGCCTGATCACCGGCATCCGTCCGCAGACCCTGCGCGACCAGGGCCTGGGCGAGGCCGAATTCATCACCCGCCTGCATGCCGAACTGGCGCGCCCCGGCACCTGCGGCGCCGGTTACAACTCGCTGCGCTTCGATGACGAATTCACTCGCTACGGGCTGTATCGCAACTTCTTTGATCCCTATGCCCGCGAATGGCAGGGCGGCAACAGCCGCTGGGACCTGATCGACATGATGCGCACCGCCTATGCGCTGCGCCCTGAAGGCATCGTCTGGCCGCAGCAGGACGGCCGCGTCAGCCTGCGTCTGGAACTGCTGACCCAGGCCAACGGCATCGATCACGGCCAGGCCCACGACGCGCTGTCCGACGTCATGGCCACCATCGGCCTGGCCCGCCTGCTGCGCGAGCGGCAACCGCGCCTCTACGACTACCTGTACCAATTGCGCAGCAAGCATCAGGTCATGGAGCGGGTGCGTCTGCTGCAACCGCTGGTGCATATCTCCGGGCGCTTCGCCGCCGAGCGCCATTACCTGGCGATGGTGCTGCCGCTGGCCTGGCACCCGCGCAACCGCAATGCGCTGATCGTCTGCGATCTGCAAGCCGATCCCACGCCGCTGCTGGAGTTGGACGCCGAGACCCTGCGCCAGCGGCTGTACACCCGGCGCGACGAACTGGCGGATGGCCAGTTGCCCGTGCCGCTCAAGCTGGTGCACATCAACAAGTGTCCGGTGCTGGCGCCGCCGAATGTGCTGCGTGGCGAGGATCGCGAGCGCCTGGGCCTGAATCTGGAGCTGTGCCAACAACGTGCCGCGCTGCTGACCGAGTACGCGGCGCAATGGCGAGACAAGCTACCCGCGCTGTATGGCGAAGATACCTTTGCCGGCAACGACCAGGACGACCCCGAGCAGCAGCTGTACGGCGGTTTCCTCGGCGACCGCGATCGCCGGCTGTGCGATCAGGTGCGCCAGAGCGACCCGCAGGCGCTGGGACGCGAAGCCTGGTCCTTCAACGATCAGCGTCTGCCGGAACTGCTGTTCCGCTACCGGGCGCGCAACGCCCCGGAGACGCTGACGGCCGAGGAACAGGCGCGCTGGCAGGCATTCTGCCGCGAGCGACTGCTCGACCCGGCGCGGGGCGCGCCCAATACTCTGGCGGCTTTCGAGAACGAGCTGAACAACCAGCTGGCCAGCGCCGAAGGCGCGCGGCGCGAGCTGCTGCTGGACTGGCAGGCGTATGCCGGGGAACTGGCCCGGCGCCTGGGTTGCGCCTGAGACACCACACGAAAAAAGCATCGCGGCTGAAGCCGATCCTACAAAAAGCGGCGCGGCACATACCTGTAGGAGCGACTTCAGTCGCGAGCTTTGGGGCGCCCGGCTAGGGGGCCCGCCCAGGGGTGGTCGGCACGAAAGCATCGCGGCTAAAGCCGCTCCCACGCGTTCGATGCGAAGCGTAGGGCGGTGCTGTTCTGACCGCCCTACGAAACGCCTCAACGTCCGTCGATCTGCTTCTGCAAGGTCTGAATCTGCGTCTGCAGGGTGGTGATATTGCGCGTCATCTGCGCGCGGAAGGTATCGAACTCGGTGGTGCCGGTGCCCTTCGGCAGGCCCGCCATTTCGCTGCGCAGCACCAGCAGGTCCTGCTCCAGGCGCTTGATGGCCGGGCCGGCATTGAGCTTCTTCAGCGCCTGCACGTCGTGGGTGAGAGTCTTCAGCACCTTGTCCAGGGCCAGGAAGGTCTCGATCTGCTTGCCCTGCTCGGTGCGCAGCTTGCCGATCTGCTCGGGGACGTTCTTCAGCGCGGCCAGTTCCCCGCCTTGGGTCTTCAGGCGTTCCTCGAGCTTGCCGGCAGCGGTCTGCCGGGCCTTCAGCTCACCTTCCAGGGCGTCCAGGCGCTTCTCCTGCTTGGCTTCCTGCACGCGGATCTGCCGGCTGAGTGCCTCCAGCTTGCCGCTGACCTGGCGCAGCTGGCGCTGCAGGGTCTCGGTGCCGGCGCTGATGGTGCTCTCGGTGGCGACCACCTTGCCGCTGATGTCCTGGATGCGGCCGGCGGCCTCCTCGCTGATGCGCGCGAAGCTTTCCTGGGTGGCCACCAGTTGCTGCGACATCAGACTCATCTGGGTGTAACTCCACCAGGCCAGCCCGCCCAGGGCGATCAGCGCCGCCAGCAGCAGCGCCCAGAGCAGGCCGTTGACTGGGTTGCGCGTGGGCGCATCGACGGTGGACCGAGAGTCGGCGCGCGGCACCGGGGCCATCACATCCCGATCGCGAGGCTCGATGCTCAGGCTGGGCAGATCGTTAATTTCATCAAACGAATCGTTACGCATGGGGCGCTCTTGGACGACGAGATACACGAGGGGCGAAAGTATAACCGCGCCGCTTCACGGGCGGGCAGTGCGCACCAAACGAAAGCAGGCCGCACCCGCATGGCGCGGCGTCCTGACAGTCCGATTCGCCGCCGGGCCGGCCCGCGTCATCAGCGACGCTGGTATGTACCTTGCTACTGCCAGAGCGGAGTCGGTAGTAGCACCGGTTCGCTGGTCAGGAGACCCCGCATGGACATGAACAAGACCCTTATCGACTGCATGCAGTTGCTGCGCCGTCGCGTGCGCAACGAGCAGGGCCTGGATATTCATCTGCATCAGCCGGACGCCGTCGCCGCGCTGCTGATGGCCAGCCGGACCTCGCGCGAGCCGGAAACCCATGCGCTGGGTGAGCGTCTGGCCGGGCTGGTCGAACAGGATCAACCATCGGTGGCCGCCGCCCTCAGCGCCCACCATGAAAGCGCCCCGCCGGACAATCTGCGCGTGCGCATCTATCGGGGACAGCGCGTGCTGGGCTGATCAGCCCGGCAGCAGCCAGTCGCCCGCGCGACGCTGCAGGTGGCGGGTCAGACTGACCAGCAGGCCGCCGCCGTTGCGCCAGTGGTGCCAGTACAGCGGCACATCGATCGGCCGACCCGCCAGCAGCTCTTGCAGGCGGCCGGCGGCGCGGGCCTCGCGTACCTGGATTTCCGGCACCAGGCCCCAGCCCATGCCGCTCTCGATCAATCGCACGAAGCCTTCGGAGGATGGACAGAGGTGATGCAGGAAGCCGCCCTCCTGCCCCAGCGCGGCCAGGTACCGATGCTGCAGGCGATCGTCCGGACCGAACACGATGGCCGGCGCCTGAGCCAGCCCGCCTGCGGTCACCCCGTCCGGGAAGTGCCGGGCGATGAAGGCGGGACTGGCCAGCGCGACATAGCGCATCCGCCCGAGCGGCACGCTGCGCGCCCCGGCCACCGGCCGTTCGACGGCGCACAGGCAGGCCGCTACCTCACCGGCGCGCATGCGCTTGAGACCCACGTCCTGATCCTCGATCAGCAGGTCGAACAACAGCGCCTGCTCGGCGCAGAAATCCGCCAGCGCCGGCGCCCACCAGGTGGCCAGGCTGTCGGCACTCAGGGCGATGCGCAGGCGATCCGGCAGACTGCTGTCGTCGAGGCCCGGCAACAGCGCGCCGAGCTCGCCTTCCAGCAGGCGCACCTGCTGCACATGATTGAGCAGGCGCCGTCCCACCTCGGTTGGCGTCGGCGGCGAGCAGCGCACCAGTACCGGCTGGCCCACCCGGGTCTCCAGCAGCTTGATGCGCTGGGACACCGCCGACTGCGAGAGCCCTAGCAACTGGGCAGCCCGCTCGAAGCCACCCTGCTCCACCACGGCGCCCAGCGCGGCCAGCAGCTTGTAGTCGAACAAATCGTTTCTCCTAATGGGACATAAAGAGGATTTGTTTTTCTTATATAGAGCGGACAAAGAGAATGGCCAGCGTTTTCTCCCCGACATGGACTCCCTCGAATGCATGCCCTCTGGCAAAGCTATTTCAACGGCCTGCTGATTGCCGCCGGCCTGATCATGGCGATCGGCGCGCAGAATGCCTTCGTACTGGCGCAGAGCCTGCGTCGCGAGCATCACCTGCCGGTGGCGCTGCTCTGTGTCAGCTGCGATGCCCTGCTGGTCGCCATCGGCGTGTTCGGCCTGGCCGGGCTGCTGGCCAGCCATCCGGCGTGGCTGGCCGTCGCGCGCTGGGGTGGCGCGGCGTTCCTCTTCTATTACGGCGGCCAGGCGCTGCTGCGCGCGCTGCGTCCGCAGGGTCTGGAACAGGACGCCGGGCGCCGGCCGCGCTCGCTGCGCGCGGTGCTGCTCGCCGCGCTGGCGGTGACCCTGCTCAACCCGCATGTCTACCTGGACACGGTGCTGCTGATCGGCTCGGTGGGCGCCCGCGAAGCCGCGCCGGGCGCCTATGTGGCCGGCGCGGCCAGCGCCTCGCTGCTGTGGTTCTTCAGCCTGGCGCTGGGCGCCGCCTGGCTGGCGCCGAAGCTGGCGCGCCCGCTGACCTGGCGGCTGATCGACCTGGCGGTGGCCGCCACCCTGCTGGGCATCGCCACGCGCCTGCTGATGGGCGAATAGACCACCTGCAGGCATTGCGCCAGAGCCTTTCCCCACACGGTTTGCGCGTGGATATGCCGAGGGGCCGATGCTATGATTCCCGGGTCATAGAACAGGGAGCCCCACTCCCGAGACCCTTGCTGGCAAACCCGCCAGCCGCCCGCCTTGCCCCCTGAAGAGAGGAGAAATCCGATGGCTTTTGAATTGCCGCCGCTGCCGTACGCCAAGGAAGCCCTGGCCCCGCAGATTTCCGCCGAGACCCTGGAATACCACTACGGCAAGCACCACCAGACCTACGTCACCAACCTGAACAACCTGATCCCGGGCACCGAGTTCGAAGGCAAATCCCTGGAAGAGATCGTCAAGAGCTCCTCCGGCGGCATCTTCAACAACGCCGCCCAGGTGTGGAACCACACCTTCTACTGGAACTGCATGAAGCCCAACGGCGGCGGCCAGCCCACCGGCGCCCTGGCTGACGCCATCAACGCCGCCTTCGGTTCCTTCGACAAGTTCAAGGAAGAATTCACCAAGGTCGCCATCGGCACCTTCGGTTCCGGCTGGGCCTGGCTGGTGAAGAAGGCCGACGGTTCCCTGGCCCTGGCCAGCACCATCGGCGCCGGCAACCCGATGACCAGCGGCGACACCCCGCTGCTGACCTGCGATGTGTGGGAACACGCCTACTACATCGACTACCGCAACATGCGTCCGAAGTACGTCGAGTCCTTCTGGAGCCTGGTGAACTGGGACTTCGCGGCCGCCAACTACGCTGCCTGATGCTCCCTACTGCGGCGATCCCCGACCGCCGCAGTCCCCCGCTCCCGCAACACCCCATTCCGCACCACCCGCTAAAGTCTGCCTCCCGTCTTCCGACATAGAAAGAACCGACAGCGGGTAAACCGCCTGCCCTGTTCTCACACTGTTGTTCAGGAATCCATGCATTGACGCAGGTACGTCACCGCCGCCTGTCCCGCAAGCTGCTCCAAGTCGCCGTGCTGTGCGCCCTGGCCGTCGGCCTGTTGCTGAGTGCCGTGCAGATCCTCTACGCCCTGCACCAGGCGCGCCAGAATCTGGACAGCGAGGCCGAGCGCATCTTGAGCATGTTCCGCGAGCCGTCCGCCCAGGCCGTGCTGACCCTCGACCGCGCCATGGCCGAACAGGTCATCGCCGGGCTGTTCAATCACGAGTCGGTTCGCCATGCCTTCATCGGCAGCCCGGACGAGCCGCCGCTGGCCGAGCGCAGCCGCCCGCTGCTGGAGCTGCCCGGACGTGCCCTTACCGATCCGCTACTGGGTCGCGAACATTCGCTCAGCGTGGCCTTGCGCGAATCGACCGCCGACGAAGCCCACCCCGGCGAGCTGCGCCTGAGCCTGGACACGGCGCTGCATGGCCAGGCCTTCCTGCGCGACGCACTGTTCCTGCTGTTCAGCGGCATC
>DATJDB010000136.1:0-12302 GCA_035497635.1 Pseudomonas sp.
GAACTGCGCGACGATTGGGTATAAGCGGATGGCTGTGAAAATCGATGCCCTGCCGGCGCCGCTGTTTCCGCTGCTGGACAAGTTCTACCGCGCGCAGCGCAGCCATATGCGCGTGGCCCGGGCGCAGCGCGTCTGGGTCGCCCGCCGGGCGCACGAGCTGGTTGGTGGGGGCTGCCTGACTCCGGTCGCCGACGGCCACTGGCTGACCAGCCTGCTGGTCGCTGCCCCGCAGCGCGGGCAGGGCGTGGCGGGGGAACTGCTCAGCCGCGTGCGGGCCGACACACCGGGGCCGATCTGGCTGTTCTGCCATCCCGAGCTTGAGGGCTTTTATCGGCGCTCGGGCTATGTGCCGAGCGAAACGCTACCCGAGGAACTGGCGCAACGATTGGAGCGCTACAGCAGAACCAAGGCGCTGATGGCCATGGTGTCGCTCGGAACGTGCGGGTGAACCGCACGTGCAATCCGCCCTCAACAGAAAGGCGGCCGCACCTTCGGCGGTGACGCACCTCCTGGAGGACCGGACATGCTCAAGTTCCTGACCAGCGCTGTCGGCATCATCTTCCTGATCGGCCTGATCGTGGTGATAGGCATTCTGATGATGATCTTCTGAGGCCGCCGCCTCCTCTCGCCGGCGTGCTTGCGTGCTCGCCGGTGCTGCGGCTTCGGCCGTCTGGTCCATGCGCGGGAGAATTCTTGATTCGGCTTGGTTGGCCCGCGCCGTAAACAGGTGCGTCTGATTGCCGCTGATGGAGGGCTTGCCAGTTTGCCCTGCATAAATACAACATATTTCCGGATGTCAGCCCGACAAAGACGATGCTTGGTAGGGTGGCCTCGCTATTCCAGCGATAAACCCAGCGCGATAGTGCTTTGGGCACAAGGAGAGAACCATGCAGGAACGACCGCGCTTGCGCGTCAAGAAGGCCCATTCCACTGCGAAAGACTCGCGCCAGGCTGCAACAGAACTGGCGGAGCGGCTGGACCAGCCTGACGCCAATCTGGCCATTTTCTTCTGCTCCCCCCGCTACGATCTCGAGGTGTTCAGCGCGGTTCTGCAAGAACGCCTGACCTGTCCGGTCATCGGCTGCACCACGGCGGGCGAGATCACCTCCGAGCTGGGCTATATCGAGGGTGGCGTCGTCGGGGTGAGCCTGGCCTCGGACGAACTGCATATTCATCCGCGCCTGATCCACCCGCTGGATAGCTTCGGTCTGGAAGAGGCCGAAACTCTGGCGCGCGAACTGCGCGGCTCCCTCGATCTGGCCGACGATTTCGACCCCGGCAAGATGTTTGGCCTGCTGCTGGTGGATGGCATGTCGATGCTGGAGGAGCAGATTACCGCTTCTCTCCACAGCCAGTTGAGGGGCGTCTCCATCATCGGCGGCTCGGCCGGTGACGATCTCAATTTCGGTGAAACCTTCGTGTACTGGGACGGGCGTTTTCTCAAGAATGCCGCGATCTTCACGCTGTTCGAGACCACTCTGCCGTTCGAGACGTTTCAGACCCAGCACTTTGAAGCGACGGAAACCCGACTGGTGATCACCGACAGCGATTGCGCGACCCGGACGGTGATCGAGATCAATGGCGGCCCCGCCGCCGAAGAGTACGCCAGGGCCGTGGGCCTGGAAGTCACGGAGCTGACGCCGCAGATCTTCGCGGCCTATCCGGTCATGCTCAGAATCGGCGGGGAATATTTCGTCCGCTCCATCCAGAAGGCCAACCCGGACGGCAGCCTGACCTTCTATTGCGCCATCGACACCGGCCTGGTGCTCACCGTCGCCAAGGGCCATGCCTTGCTGGACAACCTTCAGCAGTACCTGGAAAAGGTGCGCCGCGAGGTACCCAACCTCGAACTGGTGCTGGGCTGCGACTGCATCCTGCGCCGCCTGGAACTGCAGCAGAAAAACCTCACCCACCTGGCGCCTGAGGCGCTCGGCGGGGCGAAGTTCGTCGGCTTCAGTACCTACGGCGAGCAATACAACGGCATTCACGTGAACCAGACCCTGACTGGCCTGGCCCTGGGGAGCTGAGACATGACCGCCGATGAGCGCATCGCCCGCCTGGAAAAAGAACTGGCGGCACAGAAGAAGATCACCAAGGTGCTCATGGAGCGCGTGGAGCGCAGCGTCAACGATACGGGCGGCGCCTATTCGCTGTTCGAGCGCAACATCACCTTGCAGCGCAGCGTGGACGCACGCACCCAAGAGTTGGAGCGGGTGAACCAGGAACTGCACCGCATGATCAGCGAGGCCAACCGTGCTCAGGAGACGGCGGAACAGGCCAACCGCTCCAAGAGCATTTTCCTCGCGAACATGAGCCACGAGTTACGCACGCCCTTGAACGCCATCATTGGCTATAGCGAGATGCTCGTCGAAGAGGCGCAGGACTTGGGCGAGGAAGGCTTTGTGGCCGACCTGCAGAAGATCCAGTCTGCCGGCAAGCATTTGCTGGGATTGATCAACGACATCCTCGATCTCTCCAAGGTCGAAGCCGGCAAGATGGAACTCTATCTGGAGACGTTCGACGTCGGAGCCATGGTCCGGGACGTCTGCACCACCATTCACCCGCTGGTTGAAAAGAACGCCAATCGCCTGTCGATTCAGCTGCCGGAAAACGTCGGTGAAATGCGCGCCGACATGACCAAGGTGCGGCAGATGTTGTTCAACCTGTTGTCCAACGCCAGCAAGTTCACCGAGCAGGGCGAGATTGCCATCAGCGTTGCGCGGGAAAGCACGCAGCGGGAGGACTCGCTGGTGTTCCGCGTGACAGACAGCGGCATCGGCATGACCGAGGAGCAGCTCGGGCGCCTGTTTCAGGCGTTTACCCAGGCGGATGCCTCGACGACCCGCAAATATGGCGGCACGGGCCTGGGGCTGACCATCACCCAGCGCTTCTGCGACATGATGGGCGGCACCATCGATGTCACCAGTACGCCCGGCCAGGGCACCACCTTCATCGTGCGCCTACCGGCGACAGTGGCCGAACAAACCGCCAGCGCCGCGCCCGCTGCTGCCGCTGGTCTATCGCGCACCAGCGATAATTCCCTGGTGCTGGTGATCGACGATGACCCGGCGATCTGCGACCTGATCGGAAAGTCGCTGGGCGAGGAGGGCTACAAGGTCGCCTTCGCCAATAGTGGCGCCGAGGGCCTCGCATTGGCCCGCACGTTGAAACCCAGCGTCATCACCCTGGACGTGATGATGCCCAGCATGGATGGCTGGGCCGTGCTGTCCGCCCTGAAGCAGGATCCCGAGCTGGCGGAGATTCCCGTGGTCATGGCCACCATTCTCGAGGATCGCAACCTGGCCTACACGCTGGGCGCCACGGATTATCTGCTCAAACCCTTCGACCGCTCGCGCCTCATCAGTGTGATTGAACGCTACTGCCATAAGCATGCCGAGCAATTCGTGCTGCTGGTGGAAGACGATGCCATGACCCGGGAAATGACCCAGCGCATGCTGGAAAAGGAAGGCTGGCAAACGGTGCTGGCCAGCAATGGTCGGGAAGGATTGGAGTGCGTCGCCCAGCGTCGCCCGGAACTGATCCTGCTGGACCTGATGATGCCGGAGATGGATGGCTTCCAGTTCCTCGAGGAATTGGACAAGCGCCCGGACTGCGACGACATTCCGGTGGTGGTGGTAACCGCCAAGGATCTCAGCCTCGAAGATCGCCAGTTTCTCAACAGCCGTGTCGAACGCACCCTGCAGAAGGGGGCCTATCGGCGCGAGGACCTGGTGAACAGCTTGCGCGATCTGGTGCGTGACCGGCATGCCGGCGGCGCCAGGCGTGTTCCGGCCTGAGCGAGAGCAGAATAATGAAGAAGATCTTGCTGGTGGAAGACAACGAAATGAACCGGGACATGCTGTCCCGACGCCTGGAGCGCCGAGGTTTTCAGGTGGTGCATGCCGTCGACGGCGAACAGGGCATCCGCGTGGCGCTCGCCGAGAAGCCGGATCTCATCATCATGGACATGAACATGCCGGTGCTCGACGGCTGGGAAGCGACCCGGCGCATCAAGGCCAATGCGGAAACGGCCGCGATCCCGGTCGTCGCGCTCACCGCACACGCCATGGCGGGTGACCGGGAAAAGACCCTGGCGGCGGGCTGCGACGAATACGACACCAAACCCGTGGAGTTTGCCCGCCTCGTCGACAAGATCACCGCCCTGCTGAATGCCTGCGACAGGCCTTTGTAATACCCGCCGACGGACCCCGTTTGGAGATCGGATCACGCATGGACGCTGCCAATATCAGTGCGAAGAAACCCACCATCCTCGTGGTGGATGACACCGAGCTCAACCGCGATCTTCTTGACCGGCGTCTGAGGAAGAATGGCTACAACGTTGCCTTGGCGGTGGACGGCCAGGACGCCCTCGGCCAGTTGCAAGGCGCCGACTTCGACCTCGTCCTGCTCGACATCATGATGCCGGTAATGGACGGGTACCAGGTCCTGGAAGCCGTGAAGGCGGACCAGCAGCTGCGGCATATCCCGATCATCATGATCACCGCCCTGAGCGAAATGGACAGCGTGGTGCGCTGCATCGAACTGGGCGCTGAAGACTACCTGCCCAAGCCCTTCAACCCCGTCCTGCTCCAGGCACGCATCAATGCCTGCCTGGAAAGGAAGCGTGCCCACGATACCGAGCGGCACTATCAGCAGCGTATCGAGGCGCATAACGGGCTCCTCGAAGAGCAAGTACGCCAGCAGGTGAAGGCACTGTCTTTGGCGCAGATTGCCACCATCTTCGCCATGTCCAAGCTGGCCGAGTCGCGCGACCCGGAAACCGGCCAGCATCTGGAGCGCATGCGGGAATATTGCCGTGTGCTTGCCCAGGACCTGAGCAAGACGGACAGCTATGCCATACAGATCGACAGCCGCTTTGTGGACGACATTCACGGCGCCAGCCCTCTGCACGATATCGGCAAGGTTGGCGTGCCGGACATGGTGCTGCAAAAGCCGGGGAAGCTGACCGACGAGGAATGGATACTGATGCGTACCCACGCGCTGCTCGGCGCGGAAACATTGCGGGCCGTGAACGCGCAGCATCCCGGAAACAGCTTCATTCAGATGGGTATCGAAATTGCGCTGTATCACCATGAGAAGTGGGACGGCAGCGGCTACCCCTACGGCCTGGCTGGAAACAACATCCCCCTTGCCGCGCGCATCCTGGCGCTGGGCGATGTCTACGATGCCCTGACCTCCAGGCGCTGCTACAAGGAACCCATGAGTCACGAACAGGCTGCGCAGATCATCCTGTCGGATCGGGGTCGCCATTTCGACCCGGATGTCGTCGATGCATTCCTGCGCGTAGAGCACGAATTCATCACTATTCGAGCCGTCTACCAGGAAGAGTGCGTTTCGCCCGAGGCAACCAGTCTTTCTGAGGCATAAGCAACCAGAAGCGCTACTGCTGGTGCCGCCACGCTGCCCATGCGGAGTGTGCGAGTTAAGGTGCGATGCGAACCGGTTGCCGGATCGACTGACCAGCTCTCTCGCCAAACGTAGAGCTTCGATCCTTCGAGCTGTGAAACATGTAGAGCGGCACTCTCTATTCATCGCGCGCCTTTACCCATGCCCTGCCAGTGGATAAGGTGACGCCCATTGCAAAAATGGCCGGTCGCGGTATCCCAGGGATGGCCCTCCATAAGCGCAGCATCACCAGCCTCATTGCGCACCGCCTCCCTCCGATTTCCCCCTGTCTATTGAGCCGCCATCGTTTGATTCTGGCTGTCCTGTATTTTGGCGGGCGGCAGTGGAGTGTTGTGCATGAGTGAGTTGAATCAGGCCCTGCTGGCCGCCGTTCCCGCCGATGGTTCGAGCATCGGCAATCAGTCGCTGCTGGAGCGGCTGAAAGGCCAGTTTCCACAGCTGACCGAAGAGGCGTTCTGGGAGGCGCGGGATGCGCTGATCGAACAGGGCGTGCTGCAAAAAGGCCGTGGCCGTGGTGGCTCGGTGCTGCGTGCGCAGGCGGCGGCCAGCAGCCTGGCCGATCAGGCACTGAATAAGGCCCGCGAGCGCCTTGAGCCGGCTCAGGTGGCGGAAGTCTCAGCCGGCTATGTGCTGGAGGCAGCCAAGGCCGTAAGCAAGGCCAAGGCCGCCAAAGCGCAGCCCGCCACCAGCATCGAGGCCATGGAGAAAACCCTCTGGGCCACCGCCGACAAGCTGCGCGCCAACATGGACGCCGCCGAGTACAAGCACATCGTGCTCGGGCTGATCTTCCTCAAGTACATCTCCGACAGCTTCGCCGGCCGCCGCGCCGAGCTGGAGCGCAAGCTGCTGGATGAAAACGACGACTACTACCTGGGCGACGATGCTCTTGAAAATGATGGCGAGGCGCTGAATGCCGAGCTGGAAGACCGCGACTATTACCGCGAAGTGAACGTCTTCTGGGTGCCGGGAGTGGCGCGCTGGGAGTCGATTCGCTCTGCAGCCAAGCAGGTGGATATCGGCAAGCGCATCGACGATGCCCTGGCCGCCATCGAGGCGGAAAACCCCAAGCTCAAGAACATCCTCGACAAGCGCTACGCCCGTGCCCAGTTGCCGGACGGCAAGCTGGGCGAACTGGTGGACCTGATCTCCACCATCGGCTTCGGTGACGACACCCACAAGGCCCGCGACCTGCTCGGCCAGGTGTATGAATACTTCCTCGGCCAGTTCGCCAGTGCCGAAGGCAAAAAGGGCGGCCAGTTCTATACGCCGGCCAGCATCGTGAAAACCCTGGTGGCGGTGCTCAACCCGCACCACGGCAAGGTGTATGACCCCTGCTGCGGCAGTGGCGGCATGTTCGTGCAGTCGGAGAAATTCATCGAAGCCCACGGCGGCAAGCTGGGCGACGTATCCATCTACGGCCAGGAATCCAACCCCACCACCTGGCGCCTGGCGGCCATGAACCTGGCCATTCGCGGCATCGACTTCAACCTGGGCAAGGAGCCGGCGGACACCTTCGTCCGCAACCAGCACAGCGACCTGCGCGCCGACTTCGTGCTGGCCAACCCGCCGTTCAATATCAGCGACTGGTGGCACGGCAGCCTGGAAGGCGACCCGCGCTGGGTCTATGGCACGCCACCGCAGGGCAACGCCAACTACGCCTGGCTGCAACACATGCTCCATCACCTCAAACCCAATGGCCGCGCGGGGATCGTGCTGGCCAACGGCTCCATGAGCTCCAGCCAGAACAGCGAAGGCGACATTCGCAAGGCCATGGTCGAGGCCGATGTGGTGGAAGTGATGGTCGCGCTGCCCGGCCAGTTGTTCTTCAACACGCAGATTCCCGCCTGCCTGTGGTTCCTCGCCAAACAGAAAGCCGCCCGCCCCGGCGAAGTGCTGTTTATCGACGCCCGCAAACTCGGCACCCGCGTCAGCCGCGTGCAGATCGAACTGACCGATGCCGATATCGAACGCATCGCGCAAACCGTCGCCGACTGGCGCGGCGAGCCGCTGGATAAGGGCGGCGAGATCGGCGAATACACCGACATTCCCGGCTTCTGCCGCAGCGTAAAACTCGCGGAAATCGCCGAGCACGGCCACGTGCTCACACCGGGCCGCTATGTCGGTGCCGAAGAAGTGGAAGACGATGACGAAGCCTTTGCCGAGAAAATGCAGCGGCTGACCCGGCAGCTGGGCGAGCAGATGCAGAAGGGCGCGGAACTCGACGAGTTGATCCGGCAGAAGCTGGGGGGGCTGGGGTATGAGTTCTGAGGCGATTGTCGGCAGATTTTCAATTAGTAACTTGATAAAGGCCGGCGTCATTACTGCGCATAAAGATGGAAACTTTGGTTCGCTTTACCCTCGGATTGATGACTTTGTGGAGGATGGAATTCCGCTGCTGACTGCTAAGTTCGTTAGTGACGGGCGAATTGATTTCGATGCTGCCCAAAAGCTCAGTCAAGATAAGGCTGTGAAGTTACCCTATGGATTCATCCAGACTGGTGATGTTTTGCTTTCGCATAATGCTACGGTTGGCAGGGTTGCTGTGGTGCCCGAGTTAAACGGTCAGGCAATGATTGGTACATCGCTGACGTACTTCAGGCTCGATAGTTCAAGATTGCTTCCAAGATATTTGGCGTGTTTTTTTGAAAGTCGTGACTTTCAGAATCAGCTGTCCAGCGTGATGGGCCTCTCAACGAGGAACCAAGTACCCATCACAGCGCAACGTCTTCTTGAGGTTGAGGTGCCGCCTTTAGCTGTTCAACGTCAGCTCTCCGAGTTCGTAGGCGCAATTGATGACCGCATCACCCTGCTACGCGAAACCAACGCCACCCTGGAAGCCATCGCCCAGGCGCTGTTCAAATCCTGGTTCGTCGATTTCGACCCCGTGCACGCCAAGGCTGAAGGCCGCCAGCCGGAAGGCATGGACGCCGCCACCGCCGACCTGTTCCCCGATAGCTTCGAAGAGACCGAGCTGGGGCTGGTGCCGAAGGGGTGGCAGAGGCTTGCGTTCACCGAAACAGTAAAACTTATTGGCGGGGGTACTCCTAAGACTTCTGTTCCGGAGTACTGGGATGGCGATATCCCTTGGTTCTCGGTCGTCGACGCCCCGGCAGTTACTGACGTGTTTGTGATCGACACCCTAAAACACATTTCCTTGGCTGGGCTAAACGGTTCATCGACCAAGCTGTTGTCTGAAGGCACAACGATTATTTCGGCACGTGGGACCGTGGGGCGTCTGGCTTTGGTCGGCAAGGACATGGCAATGAATCAGTCCTGCTACGGCCTTCAAGGCAAAGCAAGGGACGCCTATTTCACCTACTTCAGTACGTATCGTTTGGTTGAGGCCCTTAAGCAGCGCAGTCACGGCTCGGTGTTTGACACTATTACTTCCGAGACAATGAAGGGCGTTCAGGTCATCTACCCTAGTACGAATGTTATTGAAGCGTTTGAAGCTGTTTTACGTCCCTTCATGCTCCGAATTAAAGAAAACCTGCAGCAATCCCAAACCCTAACCAAACTCCGCGACACCCTCTTACCCCGCCTGATCTCCGGCCAGTTGCGCCTGCCGGAAGCAGTGGCTGAGGTCGAAGACACATTGGTGTGACTCACTAGCCGTCGATACGATTTTTCCGGCAGGGCGACTTAACCTGCCAGGTTGTATGAAAGGAAGCAGTGTGATGTTTGAAAACTATGAGAGCTTGGAAGTGCAGGAACTGTTCAGGCGTTTCCCCAGTGATCAAGATCGAGAATGGGCCTGGCATGCCATTAAGGCGATTCATCGTCTGTTTCCCCAGGCGGATCACTATGTCACGGGCGGCCTTGATAAAAACTACATCGATCTGCGCATAGGTGTTCGGCAACCATCTGCGAAGAAAGGCAGGCCCTACTTCCTGCTCTGGATACGAGACAGCGCTGTCAGTCTGTTGGTGAGTGACAAATACATTCCTGATACGTGTTTGCCAGACGTGGGTATGCGCCGTATCAGTTCAAGAGATAATCCAGATTTTTCCGAGCTAGATGCATGGCTGAACAGCATCAAGTCGGGGCTTGAAAAACTGGAGATAGCAATCGCTGGTTCTGGGTTGCTGCCGCCCGATTATGCAGATAGTCCTGCCACTGAGGAAACGGATATGCCTGCTGACAATGCCCCCCCTGAGGTGAGTCCGACCACGCCGGAAACGCCGTTGAATCAGATCCTGTTCGGGCCGCCGGGCACGGGGAAAACCTACGCCACCATCAACCAGGCGCTGGCCATTCTGGCGCCCGACTTTCTGGCGCAGTACAGCGGCGACGATCCGGAATCCCGTCGGCGCTCGAAGGCGGAGTTCGACCGCTTCGTCATCGCCGAGCGCGTGCGTTTTGTGACCTTCCACCAGAGCTTCAGTTACGAAGATTTTGTCGAAGGCCTGCGAGCTGACTCTGACCCGGAAACCGGGCAAGTGAAGTACCCCATCGAGGCTGGCGTATTCAAGCGTATCTGCGACGACGCCCGCACACGCCCGGCAACCGATTTGGGCGTGCGTGCTAACCCGGCGATTTGGAAAATTTCCATTGCCGGCACTGGAGCATCACCGACCAAGAGCTACTGCCTGGCCAATGGTGAAGCACGTATCGGCTGGGGGAAAACTGGCGATCTTCGTGGAGAGCAGAACGATTACTACCAGTCCCTAGGAGCGGGCGATAAGGGAACGCTCAGCTACTTCTCTGAGCAAATGGCAGTTGGCGACATCCTGCTGTGCATCCATTCTGCTGAGCAGATCGGTTCCATTGGTGTGGTAACCAGTGAGTACCGCTTCGAGGAACGGGTGCCGGCCGGAGTGATCGCCGACTATCAACATGTCCGCTCGGTACGCTGGTTGTATCGAGATATCAATCTGTCCATTCTGCCGCTCAACGATAACCGCCAGTTCACCTTGAAAACCGTGTACGCCATGAGCCGCTTTACCTGGGCGGATCTGCTCTCTCATCTGCAGAAGAATGGTGTGCAGCCTGTTGAGCCAGTGATGGCTTCTGGCGCAGCGGATGAGCCTTATGTGCTGATCATCGATGAGATCAACCGGGGCAATGTCTCGCGCATCTTCGGTGAGCTGATCACCCTGATCGAGCCTTCCAAGCGTGAAGGGGCCGCTGAGGCCCTGAGTCTCAAGCTGCCGTATTCAAAGAAGGATTTCAGCGTGCCGAAGAACGTCTACCTGATCGGCACCATGAATACTGCGGACCGCTCGCTGGCCGGGCTGGATATCGCGCTGCGTCGCCGCTTCGTGTTCCGCGAGATGCCGCCGCGACCGGACCTGCTGGATGATGTGGACGTGCAGGGTTTGAACATCGGTCAACTTCTGCGGGTAATGAACCAGCGCATCGAAGTATTGCTGGATCGCGATCATTGCCTGGGACACGCCTACTTTATGCCGCTGAAAACGGATCGCTCGCTGGGGCGGCTGGAGCTGATCTTCCGTAACCAGATTCTGCCGTTGCTGCAGGAGTATTTCTTCGAGGATTGGGAGCGCATTAGCTGGGTGCTGAACGATCAGCATGCGTCCGCCAAGGTAACTGAGCCCTTTATTCGCCCGCCGCAGCGCGAGCAGAGCCTTGCCACCCTGTTTGGTCGCGCGGTGGCTGAGAAGCTCGATGACCAGCGCTGGGAGCTGAACGATGCGGCCTTCGGCTCACTGGCCAGCTACCAGAACATTCTGAGCTGAGTGTCGTGGCCAGCCAGTACATCACCATTCGCGAATACGCCCGGCTGACGACGGCGGAGGTCGAGTCCTCCCTGGATCTGGCGCAGGTATCGCCGAGCGCGTTCGACTGGCTCTGTGAGCTGAGTGCCGGCTTCAGCCGTAAGGGCGCCACGCTGCTGCAGGTCGAGGGGCGGCGTTCGTTGAAGTGGGACTCTTACGTGGGCGTGCTGGAAACGCCCTGCGGCACGCGGCTGGAGATTCTGCCCAAGCACCATGAGCAAGGTGATTGTCTGGTCAAGGGCCGGCAGTTGCTGCGCAAGCTGATTCAGCGGGCCTTGCGGCTCCGGCCCCGGGAAGCCTCAGTGACCAGCCTGGAGTTATTCGATGCGCCGCTCAGCGAGTGGGTGATGGGGCAGTTTCTCCTGGAGCTGGATTTGCTGGTGAAGCGGGGTATGCGCTTCGACTACCGACGCATCGAGGAAGAACAGCGCTTTCTACGCGGCCAGCTCAATGTGGTGGCGCAGATGCGCCAGCCGCCGGGGCGCCAGCATCACTTCCAGATTCGCCACGATGTGTTCCTGCCGGACCGCGCGGAGAACCGCCTGCTCAAGCTGGCCCTGGAGCAGGTGGCAAAGAGCACGCAGGACGCCACCAACTGGCGCCTGGCCAATGAACTGCGCGCTATGTTGGCCGAAGTGCCTGCTAGTCGTCAGGTGGACCAGGATTTTCGCGCCTGGAGCCGCGACCGACTGATGGCGCATTACCAGGCGATCAAGCCCTGGTGCGAGCTGATCCTCAACCAGCAGATGCCGATTGCCGTGACAGGAGAATGGCGCGGCATGAGCCTGCTGTTTCCGATGGAAAAGCTGTTCGAGAGTTATGTGGAAGGCTGGCTGCGGCAGCAGTTACTGCCTGCGGCGAGATTAACGAGCCAGGCCAGCCGCGAGCATTTATGTGCACATAACCACGGTGAAATGTTCCGCTTGAAGCCGGACCTGCTAGTCGATACGTCCGAACAGCGCTGGATTCTGGACACCAAGTGGAAGCGGGTGAATGCCGGAAAACCTGAACATAGATATGACCTGAGCCAGGGCGATTTCTATCAGCTGTTTGCTTACGGCCATAAGTACCGCAAACAAACAGGTGTACCCACCCTGGTGCTGATCTATCCGTACTGGTCGGGGCTGCAGGAAGCGC
>DATJDB010000137.1:0-13238 GCA_035497635.1 Pseudomonas sp.
GCCTTGGCCTCGGCGTCGATCACCGGACCGATATCCACCGCCAACTGGTCGGGATTACCGATCCGATATTCGGCCATGGCGCCCTTGAGCATGGTGAGGATGCGATCGGCGACGTCCTCCTGCAGGCACAGCACGCGCAGCGCCGAGCAGCGCTGCCCGGCGCTGTCGAAGGCCGAGGTGACCACGTCGGTGACCACCTGCTCGGCCAGCGCCGAGGAGTCGACGATCATGGCGTTCTGGCCGCCGGTTTCGGCGATCAGCGGCACCGGACGCCCTCGGGCATCCAGGCGGCCGGCAAGGTTGCCGGCGATCAGCCGCGCCACTTCGGTGGAGCCGGTGAAGATCACCCCTTTCACCCGTTCGTCACGCACCAGCGCATCGCCCACATCCTCGCCGCGCCCCGGCAGCAACTGCAACACGCCACGCGGCACACCGGCCTGGTGCAGCAGATGCACCGCCTGGGTGGCGATCAGCGGGGTCTGTTCCGCCGGCTTGGCCAGCACCGTATTGCCTGCGGCCAGCGCGGCGGCCACCTGGCCGGTGAAGATCGCCAGCGGGAAGTTCCAAGGGCTGATGCACACCACCGGACCGAGCGGCCGGTGGGTGTCGTTGGCGAAGTCGGCGCGTACCTGGGCGGCGTAATAGCGCAGGAAATCCACCGCCTCGCGCACCTCGCCGATGGCGTTGGCGAAGGTCTTGCCGGCCTCGCGCACGGTGATGCCAATCAGCGCCTGTAGATCGCCCTCGAACAGGTCGGCGGCCCGCTCCAGAATTTCCGCACGATGGTCGGGCTGCATGGCCTGCCAGCCGGCGCCGGCACGCTCGGCGGCAGCGACGGCGTTATTCACATCCGCGAGACTGGCCAGTTGCACCTCGCCGACCCGATCCCGATGGTCCGCCGGGTTCAGCACCGGCAGTGCCTGGCCACCCTCGACCGGGCCATCCAGCAGCGGTTCGGCCCGCCAGTCGACGTGGGCGCCGGCCAGCAGCGCACCGGACAACGAACCCAGGCGATGTTCGTTGGACAGGTCGAGGCCGGAAGAATTGAGCCGCGCCTCGCCGTACAGCTGGCGCGGCAGCGGAATGCGTGGGTGCGGCTGGCCCAGAGCGCCCTCCCGCGCCGCCAGGCCTTCTGCCTTGGCCACCGGGTCTTCGACCAGCTCGCGCAGGTTCACGTCCGGGTCGGCGATCAGATTGACGAACGAGGTGTTGGCGCCGTTTTCCAGCAGGCGGCGCACCAGGTAGGCCAGCAGCGTTTCATGGGTGCCGACCGGCGCGTAGATACGGCACGGGCGGTTGAGCTTGCCGTCGGCCACCTTGCCGACCACCTGTTCGTAGAGCGGCTCGCCCATGCCGTGCAGGCACTGGAATTCGTACTGGCCGGGGTAGTAGTTGTGACCGGCCAGGTGGTAAATGGTGGCCATGGTATGGGCGTTGTGGGTGGCGAACTGCGGGAAGATGGCGTCCGGCGCGGCCAGCAGCTTGCGCGCGCAGGCGATGTAGGACACATCGGTGTACACCTTGCGGGTAAATACTGGGTAACCCTCCAGGCCGTCCACCTGGGCGCGCTTGATCTCGCTGTCCCAATAGGCGCCCTTGACCAGGCGGATCATCAGCCGGTGCCCGCTGCGCCGCGCCAGGTCGATCAGGTAGTCGATCACATGGAAACAGCGTTTCTGGTAGCCCTGGATGACAAAGCCGATACCGTTCCAGCCGCGCAGCGTGGGCTCGAAGCACAGGCGTTCCAGCAGATCGAGGGAGATTTCCAGACGGTCGGCTTCCTCGGCGTCGATGTTCAGGCCGATGTCGTACTGCCGCGCCAGCTGGGTCAGGGACAGTACGCGCGGGTACAACTCGTTGTTCACCCGCTCGTATTGCGTCCGGCTGTAGCGCGGGTGCAGGGCGGAGAGCTTGATGGAAATGCCGGGGCCCTCGTGGATGCCTCGCCCGCTGGAAGCCTTGCCAATGGCGTGGATGGCCTGCTCATAGGAGGCTAGGTAGCGCAGCGCGTCGTCCTCGGTGAGGGCCGCCTCGCCGAGCATGTCGTAGGAGTAGCGGAAGCCTCTGGCTTCCATCTTGCCGGCGTTGGCCAGGGCCTCGCCGATGGTTTCGCCGGTGACGAACTGCTCGCCCATCATGCGCATGGCCATGTCCACGCCCTTGCGGATCACCGGCTCGCCGCCCTTGCCGATCAGGCGGTTAAGGGCATTGGAGAGTCCCGTTTCGGTGTGCGTGGACACCAGCCGCCCGGTGAATAGCAGCCCCCAGGAGGCGGCGTTGACGAATAGCGAGGGACTCTGGCCGAGATGCTGCTGCCAGTTGCCGGCGCTGATCTTGTCGCGGATCAGCGCATCGCGGGTGCCCTTGTCGGGGATGCGCAGCAGTGCTTCAGCCAGGCACATCAGCGCCACGCCTTCCTGGGAGGACAGCGAGAACTCCTGCAGCAAGCCCTGCACCAGCCCGGCGCGACCCATGCCGGCCTTCTGGTTGCGCAGGGTTTCCGCCAGCCGGTAGGCCAGGCTGCCGGCCTTGCTGCTCAGTTCGGCGGGCAGACGCGCCTGTTCGACCAGCACCGGCAGCACTTCCGGCTCGGGTCGCCGGTAGGCGGCAGTAATGGCCTCGCGCAGCACGGATTGCGGATGCACGCTTTCGGCGAAGGCGAGGAAGGGCTCGTGATGGGCATCCTCCCGCTCGACCTCTTCAGGCTCCTCCAGCAGGGTTTCTTCGGGGGCATCGGCCAGCTCGCCCCGTTCGATCTGCTCCATGTAGCGGTGGATGGCCTGACGGATCAGCCAGTTCGGCGAACGGTCGATCCGGCGGGCGGCGGCTTCGAGCCGCGCGCGGGTGGTGTCGTCGAGTTTCACGCCATACGTGCTGCTCATGCTCTGCCCTCCGAACCCTGATGTCGGTACCCCGGCGCTGGGATGGCCTGCGGCCCGGCTGCTCATCCAGTGTAGCTTTCGGAAAAGCGTCGGGGACGGAGGGCGCGCGGACAGCTGTGGGAGCGGACTTGTCCGCGAGCTTTTGCAGGCCGCACCCAAGAGCTCGCGAATGAATTCGCTCCCACAGTCTGGAATGCTCAACCGGCGCGGCGAAAGGTCAGGTTGATGCGTTGCGCGCCCAGCAGCGGATGCTGGCCGTCCTTGAGCGCCAGAACGCCGTGGTAGCGCAGGCGGTCAACGCCACCCCAGGCCAGCACGTCGCCATGCAACAGCGAGACGCGCTCGGGCTTGTCGGTACGCCGCATCCCACCAAACTGAAAGGTGGCTGGCAGGCCTAGGGATATCGACACGATGGGCGCGCTGAAGTCACGCTCGTCCTTGTCCTGATGCAGCGACAGGCGCGCACCCGGCAGGTAGCGGTTGATCAGGCAGGCATCGGGCACGAAAGCCGGGAAGCCGGCTTCGGCGGCGGCCTGTTCTGCCAGTTCTCGGAACGCCGCCGGCATGGCCGGCCACGGCTGGCCGGTGTCGGGATCGCTCGGGCTGTAGCGGTAGCCGTGGCGGTCGCTGATCCAGCCGAGCGGGCCGCAGTTGCTCTGCGCCACCGACATGCGCAGGCCGCCGGGCGTGAACATGTGGCGAAAGGGGGCGGCGGCCTCGATCAGCGGCAGTTCGGCGAGCAACGTTTCGATCCAGGGAAGAGCGAAGCCGCGCAGCAGCCAGGTGGCGGGGCCGAGTTGCCGGCGGCCGGATTGGATGGGGTCGGGGAACAGGTCGGCGGTCGGGAACATCGGCATGGCTGGCCTCCGGAGCGCGGAGATGCGGCAAGTGTAACCTCGGAGGGGAACGCGTGAACCGATGGCCAGCACCGAACCCTGTGGGGCCGGCTTTATGTCGGCCAGCGGAGTCAGGGTCCGCGCTGAGCTTTGTGCCCACCAGCGTCGGCCGGCCCGGCTCCACAGGCTCGCAGAGGCGTAGGGCGGGTGAAACCCGCCATGCTTGACCGTCACCGCACCAGGCGGCGGGTTGCACCCGCCCTACCCGGCTGTCAGGCGATGCCGTGGCCGTCGGCCGGGATGAACCCGGCCCCACACAGGCTTGTGGCGCCGTCAACGCGCCGCGTCAGCCGGCTTGTTGATTTCCGGCAGGAACCAGTTCATCACCAGGGCACAGATACCGCCGGTGGCCACGCCGGATTCCAGCACGCTGCGCAGGCCGGCCGGCAGGTGGGCGAGGAATTCCGGCACTTGGGAGAAGCCCAGGCCGAGGGCCAGCGACACGGAGATGATCAGCAGCGCGCGGCGGTCCAGGTCGATGCCGGCGAGGATGTTGATGCCGGCCGCCGCCACGGCGCCGAACATCACCAGCGCCGCGCCGCCGAGCACCGGCTCGGGCACCGCCTGCAGCACGCCGGCCACCGCCGGGAACAGGCCGAGGATCACCAGCATGGCGGCCAGCCACATGCCGATGTAGCGGCTGGCGATGCCGGTGAGCTGGATGATGCCGTTGTTCTGGGCGAACACCGAGCTGGGGAAGGTGTTGAAGAAGCCGGCCAGCAGCGAGTTGGCGCCGTTGACCAGCACGCCGCCCCTGATGCGCTGCATCCACAGCGGGCCTTCCACCGGCTGGCGGGAGATCTTGCTGGTGGCAGTCACGTCGCCGATGGCTTCCAGCGAGGTCACCAGATAGATCACCACCATGGGGATGAACAGGCTCCAGGACCAGCCCAGGCCGAAGTGCAGCGGCATCGGCACCTGGAACAGGTCAGCCTCGCGCATGCCGGTGAAGTCCAGGCGGCCCAGGCAGCCGGCCAGCGCATAGCCGGCGGCCAGGGCGATGATGATGGCGCAGCTGCGCAGCCAGACCACCGGGATGCGGTTGAGAATGACGATCAGCGCCAGCACCACACCGGAGAGCAGCAGGTTCTCGCTGTTGGCGAAGGTGCCGTCGCCCATGGCCGCGTAACCGCCGCCCATGCTGATCAGGCCGACCTTGATCAGCGTCAGGCCGATCATCAGCACCACGATGCCGGTCACCAGCGGCGTGATCAGCCGCTTCACGAATGGCAGCACGCGGGAGACGCCCATCTCGATGAACGAGCCGGCGATGACCACGCCGAAGATGGCCGCCATCACCGCCTCGACCGGCGTGCCCTGGCCAACCATCAGCACACCGCCGGCAATCAGCGGGCCGACAAAATTGAAGCTGGTGCCCTGCACGATCAGCAAGCCCGCGCCGAACGGTCCGAAGCGGCGGCATTGTACAAAGGTGGCGATACCGGAGATCACCAGCGACATGGAGACGATGATGTTGGTGTCGCGCGGCGACACGCCGATGGCCTGGCAGATCAGCAGTCCGGGAGTGACGATCGGCACGATGATCGCCAGCAGATGCTGCAGCGCGGCGAGGAAGGCGATCCAGGGGCGCGGGCGGTCGTTCAGTCCGTAGACCAGACCGTGACGCGGTTCGGGAAGCGTGGGGGAAGTCATGGGAGAACCCGGCTGTAAAAAGCGCCGGATTCTACGCCCGACCGGAGGTGGGGGACAGGGTCGGCACGCTCGATGTCGCCTGATTCCGGCCGGACAGAGGCGGAAAGGGAGCAGAACAGCATTGTTCCCGCTACGGCAGTTTTGTTCGGCCCGAATGAAAACGCCGCTTCCAGGGAAGCGGCGTTTAGGCACAGTACAAATCGATTAGCGGGTCGCGTCGATCAGCTCATTCTGGGCCTTGGAGGCGCGGAACTCCTGATAGAGGATGTCTTCGTCCTGCGGCGACAGCTTGCGCTCGCTCTGCTTGATGATGCTGTCGTACAGGGCCTTGGTGGCCTCCGGCTGGATGGCAACCATGACGCACAGTTGGCGCTGGCCATCCATATCCACGAAATCAACCTTGACCGCTTTAGATCCCGAAATCTGCTGGTTTGCCACCTGGCGGGATACCGACTCGAAGCTGCTGCCGACCTGAGTCTTGCCAGCGGCATCGGTGCGGCTGCCGTAGGTCTTGTCCATCGCCGCGACCTTGAGGTTGATTTCCTTGGTCAGGGCGGCGCGAGCATTGGCGGTAGCCTGGGAGCGATCGATGCTGAAGTTACCACTGGAATTCACGCAGTCGGTGGCTGCAATGCCGCCTTCGACGACGGGCGCCATCACCCAGTCCGGCAGGCTGGAGGTTGGGGCAGCGGGCTTGGAACCGCAACCGGTCAATACGGCGGCGGTGAGGGCGGTCAGGCAAAACAGCGAAGAGAAACGCTTCATGAGGAACTCCCTGGGACTTCAGCGGTAAGTCGGCGGCACAACGCCACCAACCAATAAGTGTTTTCGAGACATTTACAGCGACCGGTAACTCGGCAGGCGCGAGGCGACACGCTGGAGGTAATTGCGGGTTTCCTCGTAGGGCAGCCGGGCGCGCATATGCTCGAAGTTGGCCTTGGGCGACAGGCGATTGATCTGCTCCGCCGCCTTGTTGATGTTGGTGGTGCCTATATAGCTGCGGGCCACATTACCGGCCCCGGTGTTGTAGGCAGCGATGGCACAATACAAACGACTTTCCGGGTCCTTGATGGCCTTCAGATAGCGGGTTTGCAGCAGGTTGAGATAGGCCGCGCCAAGCTGGATGTTCTTGGCGGAATCGTACAGGTAGGACGGCGCCACGACGCGCGACTTGCCGTAGACCAGTTCGGTCGCATCCTTGCCCGCCGAGCCCGGCACAATCTGCATCAGGCCATATGCCGGAACCGGCGAACGCGCCAGCGGATTGAAGGCGCTTTCGGTGTGCATTACCGCCAGGATCAGCGCGGGCTCGATCTTCCAGCGGCTGCCCTGCTCTCGCGCCTCGGCGAGGAATTCCCGGGCCTTGCTCGCGGGGCGCTGCTCCGGCAGGGGCACCGAAATGGTCACCAGGCCGTTGCCTTGTGTGGTCTGGGCCTGCTCGATGAGTTGCTCGGAGACCTGACGGACCTCCCGATCGGACGGCGCCGGGGAACTGAACAGCTCGCTGAGCACCGCCTTGGCCTCGCCCGCCGAGCGCTCAACCAATCCTGGTGCGGCCTGGCTGACCGCCTGCTCAACCGCCGTGGTCAGCGGGTCATTACGGGCGGCGTCGGCCACATCGGTGGAAAGCAGACCGCGCATTTCGCTCAGCAGGCGCGCCCGGTCGGGCACTCCGGCTTCCGGACGGAAGCTCAGGGTGATGCGGTTCGCCTCGAAATCCACCACGCGCTGTACCGTCTGATCACCGCTGTACTCGACCCAGCGGGTCTTGCCGCTCAGTTCGGCATTGCGCCAGTAGGCGGCCAGTTCTCGCTGACGCTCAAGCACCGCCGCCTTATAGCTGTCGCTGTAAGCGGCGAAGCCGGCGGCCAGCTCACGCTGATAGGCTTCGAACTCGGCGCCACGGGTAGCCGCGAATTCCTGCCGCTGCCCCTGCTGCGAACGACGAAACGCCTCGAACTCGCTTTCGGCCCGGGCGCCGGTCAGTGCCAGCCCGGCCAACGCGCCGAGTGACGTGGTAAGGAAAGAACGTCTGTCCATCTGCTACCGCTTCCTGAATGCAAAAGGCCTGACACCCGCACGTGGCGGGTGTCAGGCTAGACGGATCACATCTGGACGGCGTCTCTAATGTCAGCCATGTGTTCGAACATACCCTTCTTGAACTGCAGGCGGACCGGCTGGCCGATGCGGATCTTCGCGGCGATTTCCTCGTCGATGATGATCCAGGCGGATTCGGTACCGATCTGGTTGGACACGCGAGCGGTCCCCAGCTTGAAGGTTTCGATGCTGGTCTGCTTGGTCAGCGGGTTGTCCATGCGGGTGACATTCATGATTTCCACGGTGTCACCCTGCTTCACGCCATGCTTGCCGCCCAGGGTCACCTTGACCACCACCTGGTCCTCGTTGGCGCGCTGCTCGATCACGAAGCCGGTCGGCGCGAACTGATTCTGCAGGTTGGTGCGCATACGGGCCACAGCTCGGGTTGCCGCGTTGCGGGCAAACTGCTCGGCGCCGGTCTTGGACATTGCGCAATCCTGACTGTAACGGACATCCTCGCTGGAATAAGCCGAGCCAGACAGTTCTTCAGTAGTTACCGGGCGCATGGACGGCATTTTGTAGATGCGCACGCTGCCGGCCACTTCGCCGTTGTATTTGCACGAGGGTGCAATGGTCACCGTGTTGCCTTTCTTGTCCACGAATTGCTTGCCTTCGGTGAACTTGGCGCCTGCAGCCGCCTGCGATACCACGCCGAGGATGGCGAAGTCCGCCACCTGCTCACCCTGATATTCGGCCTTGCCGTGCATCTCGGCCAGCGCCAGCTCCTTGCGCAGCTTGTTGGCCAGCTTGCGATCCACCAGCTCCACGTTGGTTGCCGCCAGGTGCTTCTCGATTTCGCTGGCGATGGTGCTGCCGACACGGGCCGACTTGGCCAGCGCGATATCACCATGCTCGGCCTCGAATACCACGACGCGCGGCTTGCCCCCGGCGAGTTCGGACTTGCTCGGCATCACGTCGCTGGCCTGCAGAGCCACCGGCTGCATGGCATCCAGGTTCTTGATGGTGGTGGACGAGCAACCGGCCATCGCCAGTGCCATGGTCAGCAGTGCTACTTTTTTCATGGTCCCCTCCCCAGGGCAAACAAGCGGTACAGCTCAGCGTCCTGTCGATGCAGGACTCAGTTGAGGCGCAGGTCGGTCAGAATCTGCTCGACCCCGCCGGAATTCAGAAACTTGCGCAGGGCGTCTTGGCGCGCCCCGTCGTAACTGATCATCGAGATGCCGTTCAGCCGGTAGCTTTTGCGCGCCACCACGCTGTTACGGTCATCCAGCAGCGCCACCGACAGGTCGACGACCGCATTCAGGTTGCCGAACATCTCCTGGTTGGTCACCGTGCCCTTGATCTCCAGACGCCCATCGGCACGCCCCGAGGAAACGGTGCGCACGTTGAGCGCCTGGCCGATTGCCTCGGCCACCGGCTCGAAGATCGGAGACGTCTGCAACTGCAGGGTCAGATTCTGCAGGGCCTGGGCGCAATCACGCTGGTAGGCCTCATAGCGTTCCATGGCCGGATTGGCTTCGAAGAAGGTGTCTGCCGTGGACAGCACCAGGGTCAGCAAGCGCGCCTGATCGATGAGACCGGGCGCGGCCTGGCAGCCCAGGAAGCGCTGGAAGGGGCGCGCGGTCAGCTTGGGATCCAGGCGACGGCGCAGGTCCGCTTCCACCGTGTCGAGCTGCAGACGGGTGTCGCGCACGAAGTCCTCGCGGGACATTTCCACCAGCACAAAGTAACGGCCACTGACCAGTTCGGTCTGGCGGACGTTGTAGGCGGAGAGCTTGATGTCCTGGATATAGGCTTCGACCGTCTCCTGGTAACTGCGGGTAACGGTGTTGCCGGAGATGCCGCCGCTGGACACCGCGTCGCTGCGGATGCGGGTGCTCAGCTTGCCGGCGATGGAACGCAGGGCCTGCTGGGTGGCTTCATTCAGGTTTGGACCTTCGCCAACCCCGAAGAAGGCGATGAGATTGTCCTGGGGCGGCGCGCTGACCCAGCCGGGCAGCGCCGCGGCCTGCGCCACGGGAGACACGCAAAGGAGTCCGCTCGAGAGAGCCAGGACCGCCGACAGACCGATGACCAGGCGCTGACGCCGCGTGCCCATATCCATGCTCAAGAAACTCCCCTGCTTACGCCGCAATGTCGCGATGATATTAAGATGATGTCAGATTATTATCATGAGAGACCGGCCTGTCCAGAATTTTGACCTGGGTCACACTTTGGTCTAACGGGCAGACTTGCGGGGGTTGGCGGGAAGCGTCGCGGCTGACGCGCGGCGGCTGACGCGCGGGGTGGGGGCCACATCGCGTGGCACATTTGGCAGGGTGGAGAGCGTCGTTCTGCCCACCCGGGGAGCGGCCTGAATGGGTGGACAAGAACAACGTTGTCACCCTACGTGTATCAAGAGTCGCCGGGTTGGTGACAGGGCCGCGTTGTCCACCCTGCCTGTCTCAGGCCAGCAGGCTGACCACGCTGTAGCGGTTCAGGTTGGCCTGGCTGACGATGATCTGCGACTGGGCGATGTAGCTGCCGGCGCCGGAGCGCAGCACCTTGATCAGCGAGCCGAGGTAGTTCTGCGCCCACTGCTGCTCATCGCCATCCAGTTGCTCGCGCAAAAACTGGCGAATGTCCGCCTCGCGGTCGCGAATCTGCTCGCGCAGCGCGGCAATGCGGTCCAGGGCGGAGATCACGTTGTCGAGGATGGCGCGCATCTCGCTGCTGGAGTCAAGTTGCGAGTCGCTAGGCAGACCGAGCAGGCCGTCCTCGGCGCTTTCCACCCGGGCGAAGCTGTCCTTGGCGAACAGCTTGCCTTCGCCGCGCACGGCCAGTTGGTCGCGCAGCGCGGCCCAGTCGCTTTCCCGGGCCGAGAACATCAGCCGGCCTTCGTTATCCAGCTCGGCGCGCAAGCCCGCCTGACCCAGACTGACATTGAAGCGGCGCAGCACCTGCTCGTCGCTCAGGCCTTCGTCCAGCACCACGGCCAGCGGCTCCGGCAGCTTGCGCCCGGCGGTGAACACCAGCGTTTCCCGGCCGGCTTCGCTGATCTGGTCGATGTTGTCCAGCCCCTGCAGGCTGAAGCGCACGCGCACCGGCTCGGTCAGCTTGAGCTGGAAGCCCGGGTCGATAACGTTGTCGTCCAGTCGGCTGCGCTGCTGGAGCATCGCGTTGACCTTTTGCAGCGCCTCGCGGGCCCCGTCCATTTCGGCCTTGCCGGTCGAGGGTGCACTCAGTTGCCGGCCCAGTTTGAGCTTTAGCTGGCTGAGCCGGGATTGCACCTGACTCAGGTAGCTGCTGGCCGACTGCATGGCCGACAGCTGCTGGTTGAGCTGCAGGCCATAGGTGCCGCTCTGGCGCGGCATCGATTCGCTGCGCGGCGCTTCCCGCTCGGCGGGCAGGCCGGCGCCGCTGGCGCGCTGCGGGGCGACACCCTTGAGGTCTGGCGTCTGCCGATCCAGCGCAAACGGCGTTACGGCCGGCAGTTGCTTGTCTACCTTCATGGTGTCTCCCTCTCCCTTACATCAGGTCGAACAGGTTCAGGCTGTGCAGCTTCAGGTAGGACTTCTGGGTCGCCTGCAGCGCCACCTGGTAATTGCTCAGGTCCAGCGAGGCTTCTGCATAGTCGAGGGAGGACAGCTCGCCCTCGATCTTCTGGTTGACCAGAGACACATCGGCCTGGCTGTCCTTCAAAAGCGACAGGGTGTTCTGCCGGCCGCCGAGTTCGGTGATCTGGCCGCTCAGGGAGGCGAGGACCCTGTCCAGGCTGCCGATGGCGTCGCCGATTCCGGTGGTGATCGCGGCCGGAGTGGTGAGCATCTGGTCGACCAGGGCATGCAGCTGATTCAAGAAGTTAGGCTCACCTTTCAGTACATCAGTGGCGGTGACGTTGTCCTTGATCAGCACCCCGTTGGCCACCGCCACTTCGCGGGGCTGATCGTTGCCGCTATCCGCGTGGGGTGCCAGATGGTGATAGGCGGTGCCATCAAAGTGGACCGCTTCCTTATGGGTTTTGGTCCCGGAGAAGTAGAAGCGCCCTTCCTCATCGCGTACGTTCAGGTAGCTGACAAAGGTGCCCTTCAGAGTATCCAGTTCAGCGGCCATGCTGCCCAGGTCATCGTCCGAGTTGGCACCGCGGTTGGCCGCCCACAGCAGCAGATCGCGGATTTCCAGCAGGGTGTCGGAGCCGGCCTGGAGGTTGGTTTCGGCGGCCGACAGGCGCCCTTTGAGGCTGTCGATGTTGTGCTGGTACTGGTTGAGACTGGCTTCCTCGCGGGCGATGCGCAGCAGGCGCACGCTGGCGATGGGGTCATCGGAAGGCACAATGATGCGCTTGCCGGTGGCCATCTGCTGCATCAGCTTGCCGGTGGCGGACGCGTTCTGGCCCAGCGAGCTGTTCATGATGGCGTTGATCTGGGCGTTGGTAATGCGCATGGCGGCGGTCTCGCTGGAATCAGAACATGCCCAGCACGCTGTCGAACAGCGCACCGGCAGTGGTGATGACTTTCAGGTTGGCCTGGTAGGCCTGCTGGTAATTCATCAGGTTGACGCCTTCCTCGTCGAGGTTCACGGCGCTGATGCTGTCGCGTTGGGCCTGGGCCTGCTTGAGCACCGAAGTAGCGGTTTCCACATCGGCCTGGCCTTGACGGCTCTGGCTGGCGATGCCGCCGAGCAGCGTGGCGTAGGCGTCGTTCAGGGAGTTGGTGGTGCCACCCACGGACACCGGGGCGCCTTTCATGGTCAGCAACAGCAGCAACTTGTCATTGTTGCCCGGCTCGTTCTGATTCGAGGAAAAAGACAGGTCCTCAGGCTTCAGGTCATTAATCGTCAGTATTTGAGAAATGCTGTTCGGGTCGTATTTGAACAGCGCCTGATCTTCGTTTGGCCATGGGGCCGCGGTCCCGTTGATATCCCAGGCCTGGGTCAGTGGCTTGCCAAAGGCATCGACGGCCACAGGATTGAGTTCACCGTCGACTCCGGCCATAACGGAGTTGAAAATGTCTGCAATGCCCTTGGCAATCTCGCTCACCGTCTCCTGCGTCGCCCGCAGCGAGTTGTACTCCGCGTCGTGCAGACCACCCAACTGCCCGCCCCAGCCATCGCGGGCCATGGGGAAGGGGGTGCCGGCAAAATCCAGGGAAAAGTCCTGATGATTATTCGCCAGGGTGGTCAGCTTCACCGTGGCTGCGGTCGGTCCGGCGACCAGCGGCTGGCCGTTGGCCAGCGACACGCTGAAGCTGCCGTCGGCGGCTTCCATGACGCGCACATCGGCCAGTTCGGCCAGGTCCTGGACCAACTTGTCGCGCTGGTCGCGCAGCGCCTTGGCGTCGCCGTTGGAGGCTTCGACATGGGTGATGCGCTTGTTCAGCGTGGCCAGGTTGTCGGTCAGGCCGTTGAGTTCGACGACGATCGCCTCGCGCTGGCCGCGCAGGCCGTTGAGCTGGGTCTCGATGTTGTTGCTCAGGCTGTTAACGCGCTGGGCCAGGTTGCGCGCCTCGTTGAGGATCTGCTGGCGCAGGGCGATGGAGTCCGGCGTCGAGGTGGCCTCGCTGAGCGCGGCGTAGAAATTGTCCAGACCGCCACTGATGTTCGAGCCTTCGCTGGCCATCAGGGTTTCCAGCGCGCTGACGTACTTCTGCTGGCTCTCGGTGAAGCTCTCGTGAGAGGTGGCGCGCCACAGCTGGCGGTTGACGAAGTCGTCGGCGATACGGCGGATGTTGTTAACCTGCACGCCGCGGCCGCTGCTCATCGCGGTGTGCCC
>DATJDB010000138.1:0-3892 GCA_035497635.1 Pseudomonas sp.
AAGATCAGCACCGAGAGCAGGATGAGGATCTTGATCACGTCATAAATGAAGAAGTGCAGACTGCCGCCCAGGCGGGTGGCCATGTCCAGACCGAACCCATCCTCGGCCAGCAGGCGCACCAGCCAGTGCAGCCAGTCCATGCGCAGCAACTGATCGTTCAGCCATTGGAAAATTTCCGCGGTGTTTCCCCTTAGTGACGTGGCAGCGCGCGTTCATACCAGCTGCGGCTGTTGTTGATCAGCTTGACCAGCCAGAGCATCACCGGCACCTCGATCAGCACGCCGACCACCGTGGCCAGCGCCGCACCGGAATTGAAGCCGTAGAGCACAATGGCCACCGCCACCGCCAGCTCGAAGAAGTTCGATGCGCCGATCATGGTCGCCGGGCCGGCGATGTCGTGGCGCACCTTGAAGCGGCGGCACAGCCAGTAGCCCAGCGCGGCGATGAACAGCGTCTGCAGCAGGATCGGCACCGCCAGCATGCCGATCACCAACGGCTGGGCGACGATCGACTCGCCCTGGAAGGAAAACAACAGCACCAGGGTGGCCAGCAGGGCGAGGATGGAGAACGGCGAAATCTTCGCCAGCGTCGTCTGGAAAGTCGCCTCGCCGCGCTTCATCAATTGCCCGCGCAGGAACTGGGCGATGGCCAGCGGGATGACGATGTACATCACCACCGACAGCAGCAGGGTGTCCCAGGGCACCGGGATCGACGACACGCCGAGCAGCAGGGCGACGATGGGCGCGAAGGCGAACACCATCACCAGGTCGTTGAGCGCCACCTGGGTCAGGGTGAAGTTGGCGTTGCCATTGCACAGATTGCTCCACACGAACACCATCGCCGTGCAGGGCGCCGCGCCGAGCAGGATCAGCCCGGCCATGTAGCTGTCCAGCTCGCCGGCCGGCAGCCAGTCGGCGAACAGTACCTTGATGAACAGCCAGCCGATCAGTGCCATGGAAAACGGCTTGATCAGCCAGTTGACGAACAGGGTGACGCCCATGCCGGCCTTCTGCTGGCGCACCTCATGCAGCGCGCCGAAGTCGATCTTCATCAGCATCGGGATGATCATCACCCAGATCAGCACGCCGACCGGCAGGTTGACCTTGGCCACCTCCAGCGCGCCGACCGCCTGCGCGGCGGCGGGGGCATACAAACCGAGCAGCGTGCCGGCGCCGATGCACAGCGCCACCCACAGGGTCAGGTAGCGCTCGAACACGCCAAGCGGCGCTCCACTGGCGTGTTTGGCGGCCACTTCGCAGGGACTGGACATACGGCGATTTCCAACTGAATACGGGGCGGTCGCCACCTTAACATGCGCTCTGGCGGATATGCAGCATGCCGTATAAGTGCGATGTACGGATGCCGTGGATTCTTCATGGCGCTGACACCCAACCGTCACAGTGTCCTCCTACAGTCTTGGCTTTCCAACTGGAAGGAACCGGCCCCATGAGTCGAGAAACCGGCGACACCCTGCAGCGCAACCCCAGCAACAACGAGCCCATGGAGCAGGTGATGGACCGCTACCTGAGCCGTCGCAGCGTGCTGCGCGGCAGCCTCGGCGCGGCGATCGCCATGATGGCCGGTGCCGGTCTCAGCGGGTGTCTCGACAAGGACAGCCGCCCGCGTCCGCCGCAGCCCCAGCCACAACTGCCGCAACCCACGCCGCTGAAGCTCGCCTTCGACTCCATTGCCGGCTCGCGCACCGATGCCTGCGTGGTGGCCGCCGGCTACAGCGCCTATGTACTGGCGCCCTGGGGCACGCCGCTGAACAGTGCCGCGCGGGCTTGGCAGACCGATGGCGGCAACAGCGCTGACGACCAGGCCAATGCCGTGGGCATGCACCACGACGGCATGCACTTCTTCCCCCTCAACGGCAGCTCCGCAGACGGCCTACTGGTGGTCAACTACGAATATCTCGACCAGAACGCCCTGCACCCCGGTGGCCCAACCCGCGATGCCGATGGCCGGCGCCCCGCCGAGGAAGTGCGCAAGGAGATCAACGCCCACGGCGTCGGCGTGCTGCGTATCCGCAAGCTCGGCGGCCGCTGGCAGGTGATCAGCAACGACCCGCTCAATCGCCGTTTCAGCACCGCCGCCGTCATGGACCTGTCCGGCCCGCTGCGCGGCAGCGCCCACGTGCAGACGCGCTTCTCGCCCGACGGCACTCAGACGCGCGGCACCAACAACAACTGCGGCAACGGCTACACCCCGTGGGGCACTTATCTGGCCTGCGAGGAAAACTGGCCCAACGTGTTCATCAACCGCGACGCCAGCCTGCCGGAGGATCAGCGCCGCATCGGCATTCCCACCGCCAAGACCAGTTACGCCTGGGAAACCGCTGCCGGCGACGCCAGCGAGGTGGACGACGAATTCGCCCGCTTCGACATCACCCCGCGCGGCGCCAGCGCGCGGGACGATTACCGCAACGAGGCGAGCACCTACGGCTACATCGTCGAGATCGACCCGCATGATCCCACCACGCGGGCGGTGAAACGCACCGCCCTGGGCCGTTTCCGCCACGAAGGCTGCTGGCCGGCCAAGGCCGAGGCCGGTCAGCCGGTGGTGTTCTATAGCGGCGACGACGCGCAACACGAATACCTCTACAAGTTCGTCTCCGCCGCACTGTGGGATCCGGCCGATGAAAATCCCCTCGACCGCCTGGCCACCGGGGCCAAGTACATGGATCGCGGCACCCTCTTCGTGGCGCGCTTCAATGACGACGGCAGCGGCGCCTGGCTGCCGCTGACTCCGGACAGCCTGACGCCGGAGGGCATCCCCCTGAGCGCCCTGTTCGGCGATCTGGCCGGCATCCTGCTTAACACCCGGGGCGCCGCCGATGCCCTGGCCGCCACGCCCATGGACCGTCCCGAGTGGACGGCGGTGAACCCGCTCAACGGCGACGTCTACCTGACGCTGACCAACAACACCAGCCGCAGCGAGGCGAATGCCGCCAACCCGCGCACCCAGAACCGCCACGGCCACATCATTCGCTGGCACGACAGCGCCGATCATCGAACCTTCACCTGGGACATCTTCGTGTTCGGCGCCAACGCCGGCGCGGACCCCAGCCTGAACCGTTCCGGCCTGACCGACCTGAACCAGTTCGCCAGCCCGGACGGCATGCTGTTCGATAGCCGGGGCGTGCTGTGGATCCAGACCGATAACGGCGAGAAGAGCCTGACCGACTACACCAACGATCAGATGCTGGCGGTCATCCCCGCCAACCTGATCGACCCGCAGGGCAGGGAAGTGCCGGTGAACGTGCAGAACCAGGGGGAACTGCGGCGCTTCTTCGTCGGTCCCAACGGCTGCGAGGTCACCGGCCTGGCTTTTACGCCGGACAACCGCACGATGTTCGTCAACATCCAACACCCGGTGAACTGGCCCTACAGTGATGACTCCACCCAGGTCACGCCCGCCGGCAGCAAGGTGCGGCCGCGCGCCGCCACCGTGGTGATCCAGCGCACCGATGGCGGCGAGCTGGCAATCTGAGCCCCACCGGTTCGACCGACCTTCCGGCACGGATGCCGGGAGGCCCGGTCGGGCCGCTTTACTTGATATGCGTTCTTGAATATATTCGCCAAGCCATATCTGTGACGGCGAGGCTTCATGAGCGACGAGCAATCAACCCCCACCCGCATCTTCAAATGCCTGGCCGACGATACCCGGCTGCGCATCAGCCTGTTGGTGCTGCGCGAGGGCGAACTCTGCGTCTGCGAGCTGACCGCCGCGCTGCAGGAAAGCCAGCCGAAGATCTCCCGCCACCTGGCGCAACTGCGCACCTGCGGCATCCTCGAAGACCGCCGCCAGGGCCAGTGGGTGTATTACCGCGCGCATCCGCGATTGCCGGACTGGGTAAGCGCCATGCTGAGCACCGTGCTGGACGCCAACC
>DATJDB010000139.1:0-5950 GCA_035497635.1 Pseudomonas sp.
GCTCCGCTAGCCGGCGTAAAGCCGGCCCCACAGGGGTAGGCTCACGGCGCATTGCCGGCGCGGACAACGTGATGCAACGTTTTGTTGTTACCTGTGGGGTCGGGTTTATCCCGGCCAACGTAGGTGGGTGCGAAACGACGGTGTGTATTCGGCTCCGCTAGCCGGCGTAAAGCCGGCCCCACAGGGGGTAGGTTCACGGCGCGCCAACCTCCCGCATTTATCGCCCCTTCACCACCTCGCCATTGACCTCGCCGCTTTTCAGCATGATCTGGTACTCCTTGCCGTCATTCTCCCGCTGGTGCAGGCGCACCAGCAGGTAGTTCCAGCTCGGTGCGAACCACAGCGTGGTCTGGCGGCGGCTCTGCCCCGGGTCGCGGACTCGCTCGACCTTCAGCGCGCGGATCAGCCCGGCGCGGGTGCGCACGTTCTGTTCGCCGAGCACGCGAAAGTCGTAGGTTTCCACCTCGGTTTCATCCAGCACCTGATAGGTCATGCTGGTCTTGCCGCGCGCCACGTCCTGCTGCAAGGCCAACTGATAGGTGGAACGGTCCAGCAGGCCGCGATGCAGCGGCACACGATAGGCCTTGCCCTTGCGCAGGCCGAGGATCTGCCGGGTGCTCCAGTCGAAGTCCTGCTCCACCTTGCGGGTTGAGCCCATGCCGCTGCGTGAGTACTGATAGCTCACCGGTATCAGGGCGCCCTGTTCGACGCGAAAGCGGCTGCGCTCGGTAAGGCGGCCCACCAGCATGGCGGCCTCGAAGCGCATCTCCCAGCTGCCGTCACGCCGTTGGAACAGGCGGCGCTCGGCGGTGCCGGCGAACGGCGCGTTCTTGAAGTCGGCGGTGTAGCTGGCAGAGAAGGGTTGCAGCTCGAAGGCCTGCGCGGGCGGCGCAAGCAGGATCAGAAGCAGCAGAAGGGTGCGAACCATCGAAATCTCCCAGGATAGGTTCCGGCCGCCATCGGCCGGAACGCACCTCAGGAGCGAATCAGCCTGCCGGTCGGGAGCAATGACTCGCCATCCAGCATTGCCCCGTCGCCTTCGAGTCGCAAGCGACCTTCCGCGAACCAGCGCACAGCCAGCGGATAGATATGGTGCTCCAGTCCGTGGATACGCTGGGCCAGGCTTTCTGGCGTGTCCCCAGGCAACACTGCGGTGGCGGCCTGTACGACCAGCGCGCCGCCGTCGAGTTCCTCGGTGACGAAGTGCACGCTGCAACCGTGCTCGGCGTCACCGGCCTCCAGCGCCCGCTGATGAGTGTCCAGGCCCTTGTACTTGGGCAGCAGCGAGGGGTGGATGTTGAACATGCGGCCGTGGTAGTGGCGCACGAACGCGGGGGTGAGGATGCGCATGAAGCCGGCCAGCACCACCAGGTCCGGGGCGTAGGCGTCGATGGCTTCCTGCAGGGCGGCGTCGAAGGCCTCGCGGTTGGCGAAGGCCTTGTGATCCAGCACCTGGGTAGGAATGCCGACGTTGGCGGCACGCACCAGGCCGTAGGCATCGGCGCGGTTGGAAACCACCGCGCAGATGCGCGCCGGGGTTTTCCCGGCGGCCAGGTCGTCGATCAGCGCCTGCAGGTTGCTGCCGCTGCCGGAAATCAGCACCACGACATTGCAGGGTTGGCTCATCAGTGTTGCTTCAGGTTGTTGAGCACCACGCGCTCGGCGCCTGCGGCGGCGGTGTCGATCCGGCCGATGACGAAGGGTTGTTCGCCGCTGGCCGTCAGGTTGGCCAGAACGGCATCCACCTGATCCTGCGCCACGCAGATGATCATGCCCACGCCGCAGTTCAGCACGCGGTGCATTTCCACTTCATCCACGTTGCCCTGCTGCTGCAGCCAGTCGAACACGACCGGGCGGGTCCAGCTGGCCACGTCGATGATCGCCTGGCTGCCTTCCGGCAACACGCGCGGGATGTTTTCCAGCAGGCCGCCGCCGGTGATGTGCGCCATGGCCTTCACCGCGCCGGTGTCCTTGATCAGCTTGAGCAGGGGCTTCACATAGATACGGGTCGGCGCCATCAGCAGGTCGGCCAGCGGCTTGCCGTCCAGCTGGATCGTTTCGATCTCGGCACCGGCCACTTCGAGGATCTTGCGGATCAGCGAATAGCCGTTGGAGTGCGGGCCGGAGGAGGGCAGCGCGATCAGCGCGTCGCCAGCGGCCACTTTCGAGCCGTCGATGATCTCGGACTTTTCCACCACGCCGACGCAGAAGCCGGCCAGGTCATAGTCTTCGCCTTCGTACATGCCGGGCATTTCGGCGGTTTCACCGCCGACCAGCGAGCAACCGGCCAGTTCGCAGCCGACGCCGATACCGGTCACCACGGTGGCGGCCACGTCCACGTTCAGCTTGCCGGTGGCGTAGTAGTCGAGGAAGAACAGCGGCTCGGCGCCGCACACCACCAGGTCGTTGACGCACATGGCGACCAGATCCTGGCCGATGCTGTCGTGCTTGTTCAGGTTCAGGGCCAGGCGCAGCTTGGTGCCCACGCCGTCGGTGCCGGAGACCAGCACCGGCTGCTTGTAGCCGGCCGGGATTTCGCACAGGGCGCCGAAGCCGCCCAGACCGCCCATCACTTCAGGACGAGCGGTGCGTTTGGCCACGCCCTTGATGCGTTCGACCAGCGCTTCGCCCGCATCGATGTCGACACCGGCGTCCTTGTAGCTAATGGAGGGTTGCTTGCTCATAAAATCCGGGCCTTCTGGGGGAGAGTGCGGGGGAAGCGACCGGCCACGGCGGCGGTGCGCGAAGGCGCGCGATTTTAGCAGGCTTGCCGGGCAGCGACTATCCTGTGCCGTCGCGGTTGCCGCCGGTCGAGCGGCTGTTTAAGGTATGGAACTTTTCCAGCTAATGGCCTTTGGCCTCCCGGGGAATCCCACATGCGCGTCATCACCCGTCTGCTTGCCCTGTGCAGCCTATCCTTGCTGAGTCTGAACGCGCTTGCCGCGCCGGTTTCCGGGCTCTATCAGGTGCGCGAAACCGTGGGTAGCCAGCACGCGGCCGAGCGGGAACTGGCGCTGCAACAGGCGCTGGACACGCTGGTGTTGCGCCTGACCGGCGACTCGCAAGCCACCCAGCGCCCGGAACTGCTGACGCTGCGCGAAGCTCCCCAGCGCCTGGTCAGCCGCTATGTTTACGACGGCAACACCCTGGTGGTCGACTTCGATCCCGCCACCACCGGCGCGGCCCTGCGCGAGGCCGGCCTGTCGCTGTGGGGCTCCGACCGTCCCGAACTGCTGGTGTGGTGGATGACCGAAACCCCGGAAGGCCCACAACTGGTCGGTGACGCCCAGGAAAACGCCAAATGGCTGCAAGGCGCGGCCCGCCACCGCGGCCTGCCGCTGCGCCTGCCGCTGGCGGACCTGACCGAACAGATGCTGGTGACTCCCTCCGTGCTGATGGCCCGCGACGCCCGGGAACTGCGCAAGGTATCCGTACGCTATGGCGTGGATGCCCTGCTGGCCGTGCAGGCCAAACCGGCCCGGGGCAGCTGGCAGGGTCGCTGGCAGGTCTGGATGGGCAAGGACCTGTTGCAGGGTGAAGCCACCGGCAACAGCCTGGCCGCCCTCAGCGATGCCGTGATGCTTGCCGTGCAACAGGAGCTGGCGCCGCGTTTCGTGGTACGCCCCGAAGCGGGCGCGGCGGTGACCCTGGTGGTCGATCACGCCGACCTGATTCGCTATGCCGAACTGGAACGCCTGCTCGAACCCTTCCAGCCGCGTTTGCGCAAGGTCGAAGGCGCACGTCTGACCTACCGCCTGCAAGCCAGCCCCGATCAACTGCGTTCCCAGCTGGCTCTGCTGCGTCTGCGCGAAGTCCCGCCGCCGGTACGCCTGGTAACGGGCGCGGCCAACACTGGCGCCCTGGCCCAGGCGCATGCCGACAACGCGCTGTATTTCCAGTAGGTCCCGTTCCGCTAAGTATTTGATTTCGTTTGATCTGACCGTGCATTGTGTGGGCCGGCGCCGCAGCGATACACTGTCCGCGTTTTTCCGACCGAGTGCCCTGCCGCAGCGGCCCGCATGAAACCAGTCCAGCTCCCCCTGGGTGTGCGTCTGCGAGATGACGCCACCTTCGCCAACTACTATCCCGGCGCCAACGCCGCGGCCCTCGGCTATGTCGAGCGCCTGTGCGAGGCCGACGCGGGCTGGGCGGAAAACCTCATCTACCTGTGGGGCAACGACGGCGTTGGACGCAGCCACCTGCTGCAAGCCGCCTGCCTGCGCTTCGAGCAACAGGGCGAACCGGCGCTCTACCTGCCGCTGGGCGAAGTGGTCGCGCTGGGCCCGGACCTGCTGGACAACCTCGAACAGTACGAGCTGGTTTGCCTCGACGACCTGGACGCCATCGCCGGCAAGGCCGACTGGGAAGAAGCCCTGTTCCACCTGTTCAACCGCCTGCGCGACGCCGGTCGGCGCCTGCTGCTCTCGGCCAGCGCCTCACCCCGCGAACTGGGCATTCAGCTGCCCGATCTGCAATCGCGCCTGTCCCTGTCGCTGGTGTTCCAGCTCCAGGAACTGGCCGATGAAGACAAGCTGCGCGCCCTGCAGCTGCGCGCCTCGCGCCGTGGCCTGCACCTCAACGACGAGGTCGGCCGCTTCATCCTTACCCGCGGCGCGCGCAGCATGAGCGCGCTGTTCGAACTCCTCGAACAACTCGATCAGGCCTCCCTGCAGGCCCAGCGCAAACTGACCATCCCGTTTCTCAAGGAAACGCTGGGCTGGTAATCGGCCCCTGAGTCCCAGCTCTTTCTTTCCCTCCCTGTGGGAGCGAACTCGTTCGCGAGCTTTTCAGCCCGGCCCACATCTCAGCCCATTGCGCCCCCCAACCCTTGGCGCTGATAGCACATCGCCTTATGCTGCTGAACGAGCCGGCGCGCCAGCCTGCCCAAGAGAACGGAATCTCCATCGCTAGGAGAGGGCGGTAGCGTGCCCGCCCATTCAGCCCAGCGGACTGCGCACTCCGGCAAAACCCTGGCCCAGCACATGGGTATAGATCTGCGTGGTGCGCACATCGGCATGGCCCAGCAGCGTCTGCACCGTGCGGATATCGCTGCCGCGCAACAGCAGTTCGGTGGCGAAGGTGTGGCGGAACGTATGACAACTTGCCGGTTTGCGTACCGAGGAACGACGTACCGCCACCTTCACAGCCTTCTGTACCGAGGACTCATGGATATGGTGCCGTACGGCAGTACCGGCGGCGTCCTGGCTCAGACTGGCGGAGGGGAAGAACCACTGCCATTCGAACGCACGTGGCGCGCCGGGATACTTTCGCGCAAGGGCAAAAGGCAGGCTGACGCCAGCCTGGTAGAAGGGATCGCCGTCCTGCCAGGCCTTCAGCATGCGCTGCTTGCGCTCCGCCAGCGGTTCGATCAGCGAGGCCGGGAGCAAGGTGGTGCGGTCCTTGGCCCCCTTGCCGTCGCGAACGGTGATGATCTGTCGGTCGAAATCCACATCCTTGATACGCAGCCGCGTGGCTTCCACCACCCGAAGCCCGGCGCCGTACATCAACGAAGCCAGCAGGCGATGCGGTTGGCCCAGCAGGCCGATGATCTCCATGGCCTCCGCATGGGTCAGCACCGGAGGAAGCCTCGCCGGGCGTTTTACGCGCACCACATCGCCGATCTCGCCGAGCGGCTGCAAAAGCACCTTCGCATACAGGAACACCAGGGCATTCAAGGCTAGGTTCTGCGTCGCCGCCGCCACCTGACGGTGCGTTGCCAACCAACTGAGAAAGGCATTGACCTCCAGCGTGCCCATTTCGCGTGGATGGCGCATGCGGTGGAAACGGATGAAATAGCGAATCCAGTACCAGTAGGTACGCTCCGTGCGGATGCTGTAGTGGTGCAGGCGCATTACCGCTTGAAACTGTTCACGCAGACGGGGCGGGGGAGCAAGGCTGTCCATGTCGGCTCCAGAGGTTGGACTGTATTTCTGTACAGTGGTTTAGGCGA
>DATJDB010000140.1:0-4459 GCA_035497635.1 Pseudomonas sp.
GTGCCAGGGCAGCAGGTCCTTGCCCTCGGCCACCAGCCGGTAGGCGCAGGTGGGCGGCAGCCACTTGAATTCGTCGGTGCGCGTCGGGGTCAGCTGGATGCAATCCGGCACCTGCGCACGGCGGTTGGCGTAGTCGGTGCAGCGGCAGGTCTTCAGGTCCAGCAACTTGCAGGCGATGCGGGTGTAGTAGACGCTGCCATCGTCCTCGTCCTCGAGCTTTTGCAGGCAGCACAGGCCGCAGCCGTCGCACAGCGACTCCCACTCCTCCTGATTCAGCTCGGCGAGGGTTTTGCGTTTCCAGAAGGGTCGGACTTTGTCGGCCATGGCGATTACATCAGGCTGGGCTTGAAAGGCGCGCAGTCTATGCCCCCGGTCGGTGGGTGCCAAGGGCGGGTGGTCGTTGTGGCTTTCCCTGTGGGGCCGGCCAAAGGCGGCGGGACCGGCGCCCCGGTGCAAGCGTCACCCTCATCGGCCGGGGTAAGCCCGACCCCACAGGCTTCTTTCCTGAGCCACGGATAACGCCGATGCCCCTGTGGGGCCGGCTTTATGCCGGCCAACGGTGGCGGGACCGGCGCCCCGGTGCAAGCGTCACCCTTGTCGGCCGGGGTAAACCCGGCCCCACAGGCTTCTTTCCCGAGCCACGAATAACGCCGATGCCCCTGTGGGGCCGGCTTTATGCCGGCCAAAGGCGGCGGGACCGGCGCCCCCGGTGCAAGCGTCACCCTCGTCGGCCGGGGTAAACCCGGCCCCACACCGGGATTCTGGCCTACCCGAACAGGTAGGCCTCGACATCCAGCCCGGCGTCGCGCATCTGTGCCAGCTTGTAGCGCAGGGTGCGCGGGCTGATGCCCAGGCGCTCGGCGGTTTCCTTGCGGCGGCCGCGCTCGCTGCGCAGGGTATCGAGGATCAGCTCGAACTCGCGGCGGCGCAGGTCTTCGCCCAGCGCGCCGGCGGCATCGCCACCCTCTTCCGCCAGCGGCGGCAGGGAGGTGGCCACGGGAGCGGCTGCCGGAACCGGCACAGGTGCCATAGCCGGCATCGGCGCCAGACCGATGGGCATGTCCAGGCATAGGTCGTGAGGCTGGATCAGGTTGTTCTGCTGCAGGATCAGCGCGCGCTGGATGGCGTTGTCCAATTCGCGCACGTTGCCCGGCCAAGGATGGCGGCGCAGGCAGTCGGCCGCCTCGGGCGACAGCTTCACCGGGGGCAGGCGCATCTTGCTGGCGTGCTTGACCAGCAGGCGCTCGGCCAGCGGCAGAATGTCCGCCGGGCGCTCGCGCAGCGGACGCCAGGCCAGCGGAAACACCGAGAGGCGGTAATAGAGGTCTTCACGGAAACGCCCCGCCGCCACGTCGCCCTGCAGGTCGCGGTTGGTGGTGGCCAGCACGCGGATGTCCAGCGGCAGCGGCTTGCGCGCGCCGACCCGCTCCACCTCGCGCTCCTGCAGCACACGCAACAGCTTGGCCTGCAGGCCAAGCGGCATTTCGGAGATTTCATCGAGCAGGATGGTACCGCCGTCGGCCAGCTCGAACTTGCCCGGCTGCGCGGCGATGGCCCCAGTGAAGGCGCCCTTTTCGTGGCCGAACAGCGTGGCTTCCAGCATGTTGTCCGGGATCGCCGCGCAGTTGATGGCCACGAAGGCCTTGCCGGCGCGCGGCGAGGACTGGTGGATATAGCGCGCCAGCACTTCCTTGCCGGTGCCGGACTCCCCGGAAATCAGCACGGTGGAATCGCTGCGGGCCACGCGGGCGGCCAGTTCCAGCAACTGGCGGCTGGCCGGCTCCTCGGCCACCGGGCCGTCGTTCTCGTTCAGGGTCAGCACGCCATTGGCGTGGCGGGCCACCAGATCGAGCAGCGCCTTGGGCTCGAACGGCTTGAGCAGATAATCGGCGGCACCTTGGCGCATGGCATCCACCGCGCGCTCGACAGCGCCGAAGGCGGTCATCAGCAGCACCGGCAATTGCGGCTGGCGCTGGCGAATGGCGACCAGCAACTGATGGCCGTTCATGCCCGGCATGTTCACGTCGCTGACCACCAGCGAATAGCTGTCCTGCTCCAGCGCCAGCAGCGCCTCCTCGGCATTTTCCACGGCGCGAAAGGCGTAGCCGCCCAGCTCCAGGGTATCGCCCAGCGCATCGCGCAGCGCGCGATCATCTTCGACCAGCAAAACCTTGGCACTCATGCCTGACCTCCTTCGGCCGCCAGAATCAGCGGCAATTCCAATATGGCGCAGGTGCCACGCCCGACCCGCGAGCGCAGCAGCAGCTCGCCGCGATGGGCGCGGGCCACCGCCTTGACCACCGCCAGACCCAGGCCGGTGCCGGCGGTCTTGGTGGTGAAAAAGGCTTCGCCGAGGCGCGCCAGCACGGCCGGCTCGATGCCCGGGCCGCTGTCGGCGACGGTCAGGCGCAGGGTGTCGGCGCGGCGCACCAGGTGCACCTTCAGGCGCACCTGCGGGCCGCCGGCCTGCACGGCGTTGTTGATCAGATTGAGGATGGCGCCGACCAGCGTGTCGCGGTTGCACAGCAGCTCACCGCCGCGCGCGTCGCATTGCCAGCGCACCTGCAGACCCTCGACATGCGAATCGGCGGCGGCGCGCAGGGCGTCGAACAGCTCGCGCGGGGCCAGACGGTCGGACAACGGCAGTTCGCCGCGGGCGAACACCAGCATGTCGCGCACTTGATGTTCCAGTTCCTGCAGGCGCTCCTTGATGCGCAGGGCGAAGCGCTGCTGCTGCTCGAAGGGCAGCGGGCGCTCGCTGAGATGCCCGGCATACAGCAGCGCGGCGGACAGCGGCGTGCGCACCTGATGGGCCAGCGAGGCCACCATGCGGCCGAGGCTGGACAGGCGCTCATGGCGCGCCAGCTGTTCCTGCAACAGGCGCGTTTCGGTCATGTCCTGCAGCATCACCAGTTGGCCGGGCTCGGCTTCCAGCGAACGGGTGGCCAGCGACACGCGGCGGCCGTTGCGCAGGGAGATTTCGTGACCGTCGTCCTTGCGCGGCGCGAAGCAGCGGGCAATCACGTCGCGCCACAGCGCGCCGACCAGCGGCTCGCCGAGCAGCTCGCGGGCCAGCGGGTTGGCTTCACGCACACGACCGTGACCGTCGATGACCACCACGCCACCGGGCAACAGATCGAGGATGTTCTGCAGACGCCGGGCCAGGCGCTCGCCATCGGCCAGCTCCTGGATGCGCTGCTGACTGAACTGCTCCAGACGGCCCTGCAGCTCGTCCACCTGCGCCTCCAGACTGCGCTGGTCAGCATCGGCGGGAACAGCATCGGCGGGTTGGTGAAGCGCGGAGTGCATGGGCGTACCTGAGAAAACCGTCACGAAACAGGCGGTAGTCAGGCCGCGAAGCAAAGGGCGTGCCGGGGCCTTTAGAACCGACACACTTTCGTCAGAGCGTAGGGCGGACAACGTCGTTCTTGTCCGCCAAGGCAGGCAACTCGAAGGCGCCGTGCGCACCGCTTGGCGGACAGGTGAAGCGTTGTCCGCCCTACGGTTTCGCAGCATCAGCGCAGCGGCATGGCCCGCTGTTCGCAGAGCTGCTTCAACGCATCGGCCCATTGCGGGTGATCGTTGAGGCAGGGCACCAGCACCAGTTCCTCGCCGCCGGCGGCCTGGAAGACTTCCCGGCCACGGTCGCCGATTTCCTCCAGGGTCTCGATGCAGTCGGCGACGAAGGCCGGGCACATGACCAGCAGCTTCTTCACGCCCTGGGCGGCCAGCGCCTCCAGCGTCGGCTCGGTGTAGGGTTCGATCCATTTGGCGCGGCCCAGACGCGACTGGAAGGACACCGACCACTGCCCAGCCTGCAATCCGGCACGTTCGGCGAACAGCTCGGCGGTGCGCAGGCACTGGCTGCGGTAACAGAGCGCCAGGGTTTCCTCGCTGACGCCGCGGCTGCTAGTGGCCGTCAGGTCGTGCTTCGGGTCCTTGACCAACTTACGGATGTGCGACTCGGGAATCCCGTGAAAGCTCAGCAGCAGATGATCGAAGCCCTGCGCCAGATGCGGCTGGGCGCTGGCCAGCAGCGCCTGCTGGTAGGGTTCTTCGGCAAAGAACGGCGGCAGGTAATCCAGCGCGTAGCCGAAACCGCGCTGCGCCATTACCCGACGGATTTCCTCCAGCACCGTGGTGGTGGTGCTGTCGGCGAACTGCGGGTACAGCGGCACCACGGTCACTCGGCGTACGCCCTGTTCGGCCAGACGTTGCAGCGCGCCCTCGATGGACGGCTCGGCGTAGCGCATGGCCAGCTCCACCGGGCCGTGCGTCCAGCGTTCGGCCATCGCCGTCTGCAAACGGCGGCCCAGCACGATCAACGGCGAGCCCTCCTCCCACCAGATGGAGGCATAGGCATGCGCCGACGCGGCGGGCCGTTTCCAGAGAATCAGCGACACCAGCAGCCGGCGCAACGGCCAGGGCAGATCGATGACGTAAGGGTCCATGAGGAACT
>DATJDB010000141.1:0-5819 GCA_035497635.1 Pseudomonas sp.
ACCGCTGCACCAGCCCGGACTACCTGCCACTGGTCGGCCCGCTAGCCGATCCGCTGGCGTTCGCCGAGCGTTACGCGGTGCTGGCCCGCGATGCCCGCCAGGTTCCCGATGCGCCCTGCCCCTGGCTGGACGGCCTGTATGTGAACCTGGCCCACGGCTCGCGGGGCGTGGTCACCGCGCCGCTATGCGGCGAGCTGCTGGCCGCCTGGCTGGAAAACGAACCCCTGCCGTTGCCGCTGGCTGTCGCCGAGGCCTGCCATCCCAACCGCTTCCCGCTCCGCCAACTGGTGCGTGGCCCGGGGGCCTGAGCCGGCGGTCCGCTCTCGCGTTGCCGCCAGCGCCGCCCCGACAGTACACTGCGCCCCCTTGATACCCCCTGGGAGTAACCATGCCCGATTCGATCCAGCTGCATCAGGACACCATGCTCAAGCGTCTGGCCCGCGTTGAAGGCCAGATTCGCGGCATCCAGGGCATGATCCGCCGTGGCGAGGACTGCGAGGCGGTCGCCCAGCAATTCGCCGCCGCGCGCAAGGCGCTCGACAAGGCCTATCAGGAAATGCTCGCCTGCCTGCTCGAGGAAACCGTGCTGGATCCCGAGCGGGACAATGCCGAGATGCTCTCCCGCGTCCGCTCCATCTTCACCAAGTACACCTGATACCGGACCTATTCCTCCCATGGAACTTCTGCTGGCCGAAGCGCTGGGCATCGGTCTGGTGCTCGGCCTGCTGCTGGGCCTGACCGGCGCCGGCGGCTCACTGGTCGCCCTGCCCCTGCTGCTCAGCCTGCACCTGCCGCTGCGCGACGCCATCGGCGTCAGCCTCGGCGCGGTGGCCATGTCGGCGCTGATCGGCGCCATTCCGCGTGCACGACTGGGCCAGGTGGCCTGGCGTCCGGCGCTGTTGCTGGCGGTGGCCGGCCTGCCGGGCAACGCCCTAGGCCAATGGCTGGGCCGCTTCGTACCGGAAACCGCGCTGATCATCGCATTCTGCGCCCTGGTGCTCTGGTCGGCCTGGCGTTTGTGGCGCAGCAGCGGCCAGCCACCACGAGTGGCCAGCGGCCCACTGCGTTCCGCACCGCTGCTGGCGGTCGGCGTGGGCGTCGGCACCCTGTCCGGGCTGATGGGCGTGGGCGGCGGTTTCCTGATCGTACCGGCCCTGCTGTGGTTCTCGCCTCTGCCGCTGCTCAGCGCCATGGCCACCTCGATGGTGGTGATCGCGCTGGTCAGCGGCGGCGGCTTCCTGATCTATCTCACCGGCGCCAATCCGCCGCTGCCACTGCTCGGTGGCCTGGCCCTGGGCGGCGCCATCGGCGTGCTGTCCGGCAACCTGCTGGCGCAACGCCTGAACAGCACGCTGCTGCAGCGACTGTTCGCGCTGATGCTGGTGCTGGTGAGCGTTTCCATGGCGGCGCAGAAACTCGCGAGCTTGTGATTCGCGGCAACGCTGGATTATCGTGCGCCTCGCCCGCAACCTCTGGCATGCGGGCTTTACCTTGCTCCGCCCAGGCATTTCGGCATCCGGACAGCGGTCTCCCCGCCCCCGGAGCCGACCAGGCGGAGCCCAACCTTCCGCGAGGGGAACACTCTTGATGAATCGCCGCCAACTGTTCGGTGCCACCTCGGCGCTCCTGCTGGCCCTGGGCCTGGCCGGATGCAAGGACGAACAACAATCACAAACCGCCGCAGCTGCTCCGGTGGAAACCGTGCACTGGAAACTGGTGACCACCTGGCCGAAGAACTATCCGGGCCTGGGCACCGGCGCCGATGACTTCGCCAAGCGCGTCGAGCGCATGAGCAACGGCCGCATGGTCATCAAGACTTACGCCGCCGGCGAGCTGGTGCCGGCCATGGAAGTGTTCGACGCCGTGTCGCGCGGCACCGCGCAGATGGGTCACGGTCCCTCCTACTACTGGAAGGGCAAGGTGCCGGCCGCGCAGTTCTTCACCTCGGTGCCCTTCGGCCTGACCACCATGGAGTTCAACTCCTGGGTGACCTACGGTGGCGGCATGCCGCTGTGGGAAGAAGCCTACGCGCCGCACGGTGTGAAGCCGCTGCTGGGCGGCAACTCCGGCATGCAGATGGGCGGCTGGTTCAACAAGGAAATCAACAGCGTCGACGACCTCAAGGGTCTCAAGATCCGCATGCCGGGTCTGGGCGGTGAAGTCATCGGCAGCATCGGCGCCACGCCGGTGATCGTGCCCGGCAGCGAGGTGTTCACCGCCCTGCAGACCGGCATGATCGACGCCACCGACTGGGTCAGCCCGTACAACGACCTGGCTTCCGGCATTCACAAGGCCGCCAAGTATTACTACTACCCGAGCTGGGCCGAGCCGCAGGCCGCCATCGAGCTGCTGATCAACAAGGCCGCCTGGGAGCAACTGCCCGCCGACCTGCAGGCCATCCTCGAAGAAGCCGCCCGTGGTTCGGTGCAACTGATGATCGACGAGTACGTGTACAACAACGCCAAGGCACTGCAGGAACTGCAGAAGCAGGGCGTGATCCTGAAGAAGTTCCCGGACACCGTACTTGCCGCGCTGAAGGATCAGTCCGAGCAGGTGATGGACAAGTTCGCCGCCGAGAGCGACCTGAACCTGCGCATCTGGACCTCCATGAAGCAGTTCCGCGAGCTGGCCGCGCCGATGGGCGAAGCCACCGACAAGAACATCTACGAATGGCGCTGATACCGCGCTGATTCATAGATGAAAATTGAAAGCCCCGGCCTCACCAGAGACCGGGGCTTTTTCGTTGGCCCGTGAAGCGCGCGGCTTGAGCAAGAACTGTAGGAACGGCTTTAGCCGCGAGCGTTAAGAGCTTCGCGGCTGAAGCCGCTCCACACAAGCGCTGCGCGCCAATACTGCCAGCACCGGACGACTGAGCCCCATCAATACCGCCGGCGCGCGTTGCTGGCAGAGTGCAATGCCCGCCGCTCGGCGGGCACGCTGAACCTCAAGGAAAAATGTAATGAGCGAAACCTGGGCCTGGCTGGGCGTGGTGCGTGGGCGATTTCTGCCGCTGACGCTGAGTTGTGTGGCACTCGGACTGGCGCTGGCCCTGCCGCCCGGCCAATCCGCATCGCTGCCGCTCGGCGAAGCCCTGCTGGTGCTGATCGGCGCGCTGGCCGCCCATGTGGCGGTCAATGTGCTCAACGAGCATGGCGATTACCGCAGCGGTTTGGATTTGCGCACCCAACGCACCGCCTTCAGTGGTGGCAGCGGCACGCTGGTGGCGCATCCGCATTTGCTCCGCCGCGCTCTGCTGCTGGGCATCGGCAGTCTGCTGATCTGCGCCCTGATCGGCCTGTTTTTCCTGCTGCGCCAGCCGCAGTTGCTTGTCAGCCTGGCGCCGCTGGGGTTGGCGGGCCTGCTGCTGGTGCTCATCTATACCCCCTGGCTGACCCGTCACCCCTGGCTCTGCCTGTTCGCCCCGGGCCTCGGCTTTGCACTGATGGTGCTTGGCGCGCGACTGGTGCTCGGCGGCCCGCTGGACAGCCGCGACCTGCTGCTGACTCTGGTGCCGCTGCTGCTGTGCAACAACCTGCTATTGCTCAGCCAGTTTCCCGACATCGACGCGGACCGCGCCGCCGGCCGGCGCACGCTGCCCATGCACATCGGCACATCCGGAGCGTTGTATGTGGCGCTGGCGCACTGGCTGCTGGCCTATGGGGTATTGGCGGCGGCGCTGTGGCAGCGCGACCAGACGGGTGCCGCTCTGGGTCTGCTGACGCTGCCCCTGGCGCTGCGCGCCGCCTGGCTGCTGCGCCGCGACCCGCTGGAACCGCAACGCCTGCTGCCGGCCCTGGGGCTGAACGCGGCGGTCAGCGTGGCGACGCCACTGCTGATGGCGGTGGGGCTGATGCGGATGTAGCCAGTGGGCCGGCGTAACGCCGACCCACAGGGAAAGCCGCGAATCAGAGCTGGAAGCGGCTGGTCAACTGGTTGAGGTCGGTGGCCAGACGGGTCAGCTCGTCACTGGCCGCCGAAGTCTGCTGGGCGCCGGCGGCGCTTTGCAGGGCGATGTCACTGATGGCCACCAGGTTGCGATCCACTTCGCGCGCCACCTGGGCCTGTTCCTCGGCGGCACTGGCAATCACCAGGTTCATCTCGTTGATCTGCCCGATCCGCTCGGCGATACGCGCCAGCGCCTGGTCGGCCTGCCCGGCCATGTCCTGGCTGTGCACGGCGACTTCACTGCTCTCGTTCATGTCCTGCACCGCCGCATCGGTGGCGCTCTGGATGGCATCGATCATGCGCTCGATTTCCTGGGTCGAGCTGCGCGTGCGCTGCGCCAGGCTGCGCACCTCGTCGGCCACCACGGCGAAGCCGCGCCCGGCCTCGCCGGCACGTGCCGCCTCGATGGCCGCGTTGAGCGCCAGCAGGTTGGTCTGGTCGGCAATGCCCTGGATAACCACCAGCACCTGGCCGATGGACTGCGCCTCGGCGGCCAGTCGTTCGACGGTAGCCGCTGTCTGGCCCAGCTTGCCGCCCAGTTGATCGATGCTTTCACGGGTCGCCGCCACCTGGCGCAGACCGTCGCGGGCTTCCTGCTCGGCATCGCTGGAAGCCGTCGAGGTGCGGGTCGCGTTGCCGGCCACCTCATCCACCGCAGTGGACATCTCGGTCACTGCCGTGGCGGCTTGCTGCACTTCATCATTCTGGCGGGAGATGCCCCGCGCACTGTCCTCGGTGACCGCGTGCAGCTCTTCGGCGGCCGAGGCCAGTTGCGTGGCCGACCCCTGAATGCGACCGATCAGCGTGGCCAGTTGCGTTTGCATCTCGCCAGCGGCGAACAGGATGCTGTTGCGGTCGCCACGCGCCACTGGCAGCTTTTGCGTCAGGTCGCCACTGGCCATGCGGCGCAGCGCCTGTGCGGTATCGGCCGGCTCGCCGCCCACCTGGCGGAACACACCGCGGCCGACCAGGAATGTGGCGCCGGCCACCAGCAGCAGGGTTGCCAGGCTGATGATCAGGGCCATGCGCGACGAGGCATCGAGCCCGCCGACCAGCACCACGTAACCGGCGTCGGCGTCCTTATCGCTCTGCTTCACCAGCGCCAGCAACGGGCCGCGCAGGGCGCGCCAGGCTGGGGTTTCCTGCTCGACCAACAGCAGCCGCGCCTCGATGAGTTCACCGACCCGGATACGGGCGATGACTTGCGCCTGCAGCGGAGGCCAGGCGCGCAGATGCCCGCGCAGTACCTCGGCCTCGGCGGCGTGCTCCGGATCGCTCGCCAGCAGCGCGACCAGCCGCTCACCCGCAGCATTGAGGTTTTCGAGGGCCGCCTGATGGTTCTTGTAGGCTTGCGGGTTGGCCGGATCGATGAGGATGTTGCGCAGCGCCTGACCCATTTGCAGACCGTTGGCATAGGCCTCGGTGGCCAGTTGGCTGAGCGCCACGTGGTGTTCCACAAACTCGACCAGCTGATTCTTGCCGCGCTCGGCGTAGAAGAGCGTCACCGCCGCCAGCACCAGCACCCCGAGCACACTGGTGATTCCCAGCAGCCACAGGCGTGCCCTCAGCGATTGCGTGCGCTCATTCATGATTCGTTCCCTCTTCTGCCATTGCGATGGGCCGATCGCGGCCCTTTGCGCCTGTATCGGACATACATTGAAAAACTTGACGATGGTCACTAAACGGCGCGAAAAACCATCGCCTTCAAGCCTCCCTCGGGGTCGATGTCGGCGAACTCCGGCGGATTGGCCAGGCGCTGCTCGAAGCGCAGCGTCGGCGCTTCCGTGGCCATGCCGTCGATCAGGAAGCCGGCGTCGATGTCCGGCGCGTTGATGCAGGCCAGCACGCACCCACCTTCAGTTAGCAGTTCGGGC
>DATJDB010000142.1:0-17807 GCA_035497635.1 Pseudomonas sp.
CTGTGCCTGTGCTGCGGCACAGAACGCCAGGGAGACGCCCATAAGCAGGGGATGGAGTATCGGCTTGATCATGGCTTTTCCTTGTTTTTCTTGGTTGGGATATTTCGCACTCAGGCGGTAGCCTGCTCTAGCCAGCCCAGCAGGCGGACCGCCTCCTCGCGGTCATTGCCGCATACAGACGGATCCGCATGGAATGCGGAGCAGACCATCGGCCGTTCCGGCAAACCGAACAGCTGGCACAGATTATCGTCGCTCAAATGCGGACAACGCTCGCCGGCCGGCTTGCCTTGGGGAAATCCGGGTAATGGCGAACTGATTGAGGGCGCGATGCAGCATGCACCACAACCCGCACGGCACATCATGATGACAGCAGACTCTCGCGGGAACAGGGGCGGCGATTCTACTGCCAGCGGCAATCTCCGTCATCGCCCGCACTTAAGTTGGCCATCCGGCCTCAGCCCATCGTCGATTTGCCGGCGTCGAACGACACCGCCATACTCGGCCCAGCCCGTGGGAGGACCTATGCGACATTGGCTGGTTATCGATCTGGAAGCCACCACGGATGAAGGCGGCTGGCCGTTGCGAGACATGGAAATTATCGAAATCGGTGCCAGCCTCGCCACGCTCGAGGGTCACGAGATTGGCCACTTCCAGCGCTATGTGCGGCCACTGCGACGCCCTTGTCTGACGAGCTTCTGCAAGGATCTCACGCATATCACCCAGCCCCAGATCGACGGCGCTCGCACCCTCGCGCAGCTGTGGCCGGACTTCGAGAACTGGCTGCAGGCCCAGGGCACTCGCCTGGCGGGCTGGGCCAGCTGGGGTGATTACGATCGCCGCCAGCTCGAACAGGATTGGCAGATCCAAGGCCTGCACAGTCGCCTGCAGCAGTATCCGCACCTGAATCTCAAGCAGTCCTTCGCCAGTCGCCGGCAGTTGAGCCGGCCGGTGGGCCTGAATGTGGCGCTGAGTCTTTCCGGCATGCATTTCCAGGGGCGCCAGCATCGGGCACTGGAAGATGCGCGCAATACCGCCCGCCTGCTGCCCCTCGCCCTGCCGCACTGAACACAGCCGGTGACGCCGCACAGGCGCTTGGGCATACTGGCGCGCCTTTTTCAGCCCCACAGGAAAGCACGACATGTTCAAGGTCAACGAGTACTTCGACGGCAAGGTCAAATCCATCACCTTCGAACAGGCCGCCGGCCCCGCCACCCTCGGCGTGATGGCCCCCGGCGAATACGAATTCGGCACCAGCCGCATGGAAATCATGAAGATCGTGGCCGGCGCTCTCACTGTGCGCCTGCCGGGCAGCGATGCCTGGGAAACCTTCGAAGCCGGCAGCCAGTTCAGCGTGCCGGCCGACAGCAAGTTCCAGTTGCAGGTCGCCGTGGATACTGCCTACCTCTGCGAGTACCACTGAGGTCTCATGCGGGCGGTATCTTGCCGCCCGCACTGGCTGTCACGCGGATTTCATCTAGATTGATCAGGCTATGGCATCCAGCGACCAGGAGATGGACCCGTGAACCTGAACAACCGCGCCACCCAGCCCAATCCCGCCACCCTCCCCGCGGACGGTCTCATCTGCGCCGTGATTGACGAGCAGGGTCGCGAAGTTCCCATCACCGAAGCCATGATCCAGCAGGCCTGTCGCGCCCTCGATCCGATTTCGGCCGAGGACGACCCCGCCCGGTGCGAATCTCAGATCAGCCTGGCCCCGAGCGCACGAACCTGCGCCGCCAATCCCGGAGCCTGACCCAGCAGCTCGATCCTCAGGCCATCGATTTCCCGGCGCGGCGGATAGTGCTTGCGCAGCGCATCGAAGCCCTTGCGGCGCGTCTGTTCGTCCCCCCGCAGGCTGCGTCGGAAATCGGCGCTGTCACGACGTGGGTCATAGACCGCTCGACACATGGCTGCCAAGGCCCAGTCGGGGTCGGCTTCCGCGTGCAGGGTCAGTTGCGGCAGCCAGGGTTCGGGCAGCAGCGCCTCCAGTTCCAGCGTCGCCGGTCGACCAAGATGCGCGCATAGCGCACGATAGATCTGCGCGGTGCCGCGCGCCTTGCCTTCCAGGCTGTAACCGGCGATATGCGGCGTGGCGATCCGGCAACGCTCGGCCAACGCCACATTCACCAGTGGCTCGCCCTCCCAGACATCCAGCACCGCCTCGACATCGGGCCGCCGCAGCAGCAGCGCTTGCAGCGCCTGGTTGTCCACCACCGCGCCGCGACTGGCGTTGATCAGCCAGGTGCCGGGTCGCAGTTGGGCCAGGCGTCCGGCGTCCAGCAGGTGGCGGGTTGGCCACTGGCCAGCCGAGGTGAGCGGCGTATGCAGGCTGATCACATCGCACTGTTCCAGCAGCGCATCCAGATCGACGAACTCACCGCCCTCGCGCTCCGCACGCGGCGGGTCACAGACCAGCACCCGGCAGCCCAGACCGCGCAGCACCTCCACCAGGCGCGACCCGACCTGACCGGCACCCACCACGCCATAGTAGCGCTCGCGAAGAGACCTGCCCGCTACCTCGGCCAGCGCCAGCAGACTGCCCAGCACGTAGTCCACCACTCCGCGGGCATTGCAGCCGGGCGCGCTGGCCCAAGCGATGTTGGCGGCGGCCAGATGATCGAGATCAAGGTGATCGGTGCCGATGGTGCAGGTACCGACGAAGCGCACCGGACTGCCCCGCAGCAAGTCGGCATCCACCTGGGTCACCGAGCGCACCAGCAGTACATCGGCCTCGGCCAGAGCCTCGGCGCTGAAGGCCCGGCCCGGCTGTCGACGAATCTCGCCAAATTCGGCAAAGAAGGCTTCTACCAGGGGGATGTTTTCGTCGGCAAGAATGCGCATGATCAGACTCCGGTTGCGAGGCGCCAGTGTAGGGGGGCCATCACCACCCCCGCCATACTTTCGAATCCCCGGCACGCAGCGTAGAATCCCCGCCCTTTTCCCCTGCCTCAGCCCCGGAATTCCATGAATCGCTTTACCCGCGCCAGCCGCGAGCTGCGCGCTCTGCTCACCCTCGCCACGCCTATCATCTTTGCTCAGATTGCCAATACCGCCATGGGGGTGGTCGATACCGTCATGGCCGGACGGGTCAGCGCGGCCGACCTGGCCGCCGTCGCGCTGGGAAATTCGGTCTGGCTGCCGCTTTTCCTGCTGATGAGCGGCATCCTGATGGCGACCACTCCCAAGGTGGCCCACCGTTTCGGCGCCGGCAAGCTGAATGAGATCGGGCCGCTGGTGCGTCAGGCGCTCTGGCTGGCCCTGGCAATCGGCCTGAGCGCCGCCTTCCTGCTGACCCAGGCCGAGCCGCTACTGCGCGCCATGAAGGTGGAAGAAACGCTGATCGAGCCCAGCATGGGTTATCTGTATGGCGTGGCCTGCGGCTTCCCCGCCGCCGCCCTGTACCTGGTGCTGCGATATTTCAGCGATGCCCTGGGTCGCACCATGCCGAGCATGATGGTCGGCATCCTCGGCCTGCTGGTGAACATCCCGCTCAACTACATCCTCATCCACGGCAAGCTCGGGCTGCCCGCGCTGGGTGGCGTGGGCTGCGGCTGGGCCACCGGTGCGGTGATGATCATCATGCTGTTGGCAATGACCTTCTGGGTAAATCGTTCGGAACACTACCGGTTCAGCGAACTGTTCAAGCACTTCGAGCGACCCCAGTGGCTGCGCATTCGCCCGCTGCTGGCGGTGGGCGTGCCAATCGGTATCGCCATCTTCGCCGAGTCGAGCATCTTCTCGGTCATCGCCCTGCTCATCGGTGGCCTGGGCGCGACGGTGGTGGCCGGCCATCAGATCGCCCTGAGCATCTCCTCACTGGTGTTCATGGTGCCCTTGTCCCTGGCGATGGCGATCACCGTGCGAGTCGGCCAGGCACTGGGGCGCAACGCACCGGGGGATGCGCGCTTTGCCGCGTTCCTGGGTATCGCCGTGGCACTGGGTTACGCCTGCGTATCGGCGTCGATCATGATGCTGTTTCGCGAGCAGATCGCCAGCTTCTATACCCCGGACGACACCGTGGTGGCGCTGGCCGGCGCCCTGCTGATCTACGCCGCGCTGTTCCAGTTCTCCGACGGCGTCCAGGTTTCCGCCGCCGGCGCCCTGCGGGGTTACCAGGACACTCGCGCGGTCATGCTGATGACCCTGTTTTCCTACTGGGGCATCGGCCTATCGATTGGCTATACGCTGGGGCTGACGGATCTGTGGGGCGAGCCCAGCGGCCCTGCCGGGCTCTGGCAGGGCCTCATCATCGGCCTGAGCTGTGCGGCGCTGATGCTCGGTTGGCGCCTGAACATCCGCTCGCAACGGGCGATCGAGCGCATGGCGCCCAGCCCCTGACCGGCTCAGTCGGCCTTCTTGCGAATCCAGTAGAGGAACTGACCGGCGTCCTCGCGCTGCTCGACCAGCTCGTGGCCGAGGAATACGCAGAACTTGGGAATGTCGCGACGGGTCGAGGGGTCGGTGGCGATCACCTGTAGCAGGCCACCGGCCTGCAGGTCGCGCACCTTGTTGTGCAGCATCATCACCGGCTCGGGGCAGTTCAGCCCACTGGCGTCGAGAATCGCATCGGGTTGCAGGGACATCGTGAGGCTCCGTAAAACAGTCGGCTATTGTGGCGCAAAGTGGGCATCACGCCCAGCCGGAGACAGCCATGCGCGGCGGGTAGGCGCGACCGTTTGAACCGCACCGGTCATGAGGATCGGGGAACCCGGGCGCACCCGGCCGGTCCAGAGCAGAACCCGTCGTACGACTTCCCAGGAGCGTCGCCATGCCTGCACTGGACAGCCTGAACTGTTGCCGCACCCTGCAGGTCGGCGGGCAGACCTACCACTATTACAGCCTGCCCGAGGCCGGAAAGAGCCTGGGCGATCTTGCCTGTCTGCCCCTGTCGCTCAAGGTGCTGCTGGAGAATCTGCTGCGCTGGGAGGATGGCCGGACGGTGCGTCGGGAAGACTGCCAGGCGATTGCCGACTGGCTGCGCAAGCGCTGTTCGCAGCACGAGATCCAGTACCGTCCGGCGCGCGTGCTGATGCAGGACTTCACTGGCGTGCCGGCGGTCGTCGACCTGGCCGCCATGCGCGACGCCACGGCCAGGGCGGGCGGCGATCCCGGGCGGATCAACCCGCAGATTCCCGTGGACCTGGTCATCGACCATTCGGTGATGGTCGATCGCTTCGCCGATCCGAGCGCCTTCGCCGATAACGTCGCCATCGAAATGCAGCGCAACGCCGAACGCTACGCCTTCCTGCGCTGGGGCCAGCAGGCATTCGCCAACTTTCGCGTGGTGCCGCCGGGCACCGGTATCTGTCATCAGGTGAATCTGGAATACCTGGCCCAGGTCGTGCGTAGCGAGACCCATGACGGCCGGCTGCTGGCCTTTCCAGACAGCCTGGTAGGCACCGATTCACACACCACCATGATCAACGGCCTCGGCGTACTCGGCTGGGGGGTGGGCGGCATCGAGGCGGAGGCGGCCATGCTCGGCCAGCCGGTATCCATGCTGATCCCTGAAGTGGTAGGCGTGCGCCTCAGCGGCCGGTTGCGCGAAGGAGTGACCGCCACCGATCTGGTGCTCACCGTCACCCAGATGCTGCGCAGGCATGGTGTGGTCGGCAAGTTCGTGGAGTTCTACGGCCCCGGGCTGGACGCCCTGCCGCTGGCCGACCGCGCCACCATCAGCAACATGGCGCCCGAATACGGCGCCACCTGCGGCTTCTTCCCGGTGGATGCGGTAACCCTCGACTACCTGCGACTGACCGGCCGTGACGACGCGCGCATCGCCCTGGTCGAAGCCTATTGCCGGGCCCAGGGCCTGTGGCGCGACAACGACAGCCCCGAACCGCAATTCAGTGAAGCCCTGCGTCTCGACCTGGACAGCGTGCAGCCGTCGCTGGCCGGACCCAAACGCCCGCAGGACCGCGTGGCGTTGCCGGACATGCGCGCCAGCTTCGATCAGTTGCTGGAATCCAGCGGCAGACTCCAGCAGGCTGAGAGCGAGTTTCCACTGGCGGAGGAAAGCTTCGGCCTGCGCCACGGCGCGGTGGTCATCGCCGCCATCACTTCCTGCACCAACACCTCCAACCCCAGCGTACTGATGGCCGCCGGGCTGCTGGCTAAGCACGCAGTGGAGCGCGGCCTGCAGCGCAAGCCCTGGGTAAAGACCTCGCTGGCCCCCGGTTCCAAGGTAGTCACCGACTACCTGGCCCAGGCCGGCCTGACACCCTATCTGGAACACCTGGGCTTTTACTTGGTCGGTTACGGCTGTACCACCTGCATCGGTAATTCCGGCCCGCTGCCAGAACCGATCGCCCAGGCCATCAACAGCCACGACCTGATCGTCAGCGCGGTGCTGTCCGGCAATCGCAACTTTGAAGGCCGCGTGCATCCGCAGGTAAAAGCCAACTGGCTGGCCTCGCCGCCGCTGGTGGTGGCCTTCGCCCTGGCCGGCACTACCCGCATCGACCTGCTCGCCGAACCGCTGGGCCAGGATACCCAGGGCCAGCCGGTGTACCTGCGTGATATATGGCCGAGCGACGCCGAGGTGGCTGCCGCGGTGGGCGCCGTCGAAGGCCAGATGTTCCGCCGTGAATACGCCGACGTGTTCAGCGGCGACGAGGCCTGGCGCAACATGCCGCTGGCCAGTGGCGATACCTATGCCTGGGACCCGCACTCCAGCTACGTGCAGAATCCGCCCTACTTCGCCCATATCGACCGCCCCCTGCAGCCGCCGACCGACATCCTCGGCGCGCGCATCCTGGCGCTGTTCGGCGACTCGATCACCACCGATCACATCTCACCGGCCGGCAACATCAAGGCCGCCTCACCGGCTGGCCTCTATCTGCAGTCGCTCGGCATCGCGCCCCGCGATTTCAATTCCTACGGCTCCCGGCGCGGCAACCATGAGGTGATGATGCGCGGCACCTTCGCCAACATCCGCATCCGCAACGAAATGCTGGCGGGCGAGGAAGGCGGCTACACGCTGCACCACCCGGGGGGGGAAAAACTCTCTATCTACGATGCGGCCATGCGTTACCAGCGCGAGAGCGTTCCGCTGGTGGTGATCGCCGGCAAGGAATACGGCACCGGCTCTTCCCGTGACTGGGCGGCCAAGGGCACCACCCTGCTGGGCATCAAGGCTGTGATCGCGGAAAGCTTCGAGCGCATTCACCGCTCCAACCTGATCGGCATGGGCGTGCTGGCCCTGCAATTCATAGAAGGCCAGAACCGCCACAGCCTGGGCCTGACGGGTGAGGAAACACTGAACATCCGTGGTCCGTCCGCGCACCTCGCGCCACGCCAGCAGCTGAGGGTGGAAGTCACCCGTCCCGACGGCACGCAATTCAGCTTCCCCGTCCTTTGTCGCATCGACACCCAGAACGAAGTGGGCTACTTCATGCACGGTGGTATTCTGCACTTCGTTCTTCGCGAACGACTCGGAAGTCCATGATCTGGATCAATTCTGATAAATGAAGTGTCGGCACTGCCGGCACACTTTTATTCATTCATGTTTTTTTGGCGCCAGCCGATCTACTCACCTCATCACCTCACCCCGGTGAACACCTCGTCACCGAATGGATCCCTGAATGCGCAAAAACCTGCCTGTCACTCAGCGCGAACGCACCTTCCCGGCCGAGCAGCGACTGATCTCCACCACCGACCTGAAGGGCCAGATCACTTACTGCAACGATGCTTTCACCGGGATCTGCGGCTTCAGCCGCGAAGAACTGCTGCGTGCGCCGCACAATCTGGTGCGCCATCCGGACGTGCCGCCGGCGGTGTTCGCGCACATGTGGCAGACCCTCAAGGCGGGTCGCCCGTGGATGGGCATCGTCAAGAACCGCTGCAAGAACGGCGATCATTACTGGGTGAACGCCTACGTGGTGCCGATCCTGGAAAACGGCAAGGTGATCGGCTATGAGTCGGTGCGCAGCAAACCGAGCGCCGAGCAGATTAGCCGCGCCGAGGCGTTGTACCTGCGGATCAACAGCGGCAAGCCGGCCATTCCCCGCCGGGCTCGCTGGCTGCCGGTGCTGCTCAACTGGCTGCCGTTCATCCTGGTCAGCCAGATCGGTTTCGCCATCGGCGCCTGGCTGGACAGCGGCTGGGGCTTCGCCCTGGCGGCGCTGCTGTGCATTCCCCTGGGCCTGGCCGGACTCTACTGGCAGACCCGCGGCCCGCGCCGCCTGCTGACCCTGGCCAAAAGCCAGAGCACCGCCGACCCGCTGATTGCCCGCATGTACACCGACGGCCTCGGCATGAGTGCTCGTCTGGAACTGGCGATGATCAGCCAGCACCTGCACCTGCACACCTGCCTGACCCGCCTGGAGGACACCGCCAAACAGCTGACCCGCCAGGCCAGCCAGGCCGACCAACTGGCGCAGAACAGCTCCAGCGGCTTGCGCAACCAGATGCAGGAAACCGAGCGGGTCGCCGACTCGATCCGCCTGCTCAGCAGCGCTACCCAGGAAGTGGCCAACCATATCGGCCAGACCGCCGAGGCTACCCGCAACGCCAAGGCGCTGGCGGATGAGGGGCGGCTGATCGCCGAGCAGGCCAGCCGCGCCATCGAGCAGCTGTCCCAGTCGGCCAGCCATTCCAGCGCCACCGTGGCGCGTCTGGCCAAGGACAGCAGCGAGATCGGCGGTGTGGTGGACGTGATCAAGGGCATCACCGACCAGACCAACCTGCTGGCCCTGAATGCCGCCATCGAGGCCGCGCGCGCCGGCGAGATGGGTCGTGGTTTCGCGGTGGTGGCCGACGAGGTGCGCCTGCTGGCCAAGCGCACCGCCGATTCCACCGAGCAGATCCACCAGTTGATCGCCACGCTGCAGCACACCGCCGAGGAGGCTGTGCAGGCCATGGAGGACAGCCGGCGCCAGGCGGATGACAGCGTCGCCCAGGTGTTGAATGCCGACCGTGCGCTGGCCGGCATCGGCGAAGCCGTGCATCAGATCGCCGACATGGCCGGACAGATCGCCACCGCCGCGGAACAGCAGAGCGCCGCCGCCGGGGAGATCAACCGCAATATCGACACCATTGCCCTGCTCGCCGAGCGCACCGCCGGAGAGGCCGCCGGCACCGCGCAGCTGAGCCAGGAGCTGACCGCCACGGCGCACGGCCAGCATGCGCTGGTGGAGCGCTTCAACCGCTAGCGGTTAGGAAGGTGGCAATCACCTCGGCGCAGTGTTGCAGATGCTGCGCCTGGGTGAAGCCGGAACGCTTGAGCGGCTTCAAGTCATGGTCGGCGGCAGCCAGCCATTCCAGGCGGATGGCTGCCGACAGTCGATAGCCCGCCACATCCTCATGTGAACCCAGTGCATCCCGTTCGCCCTGCAGAATGAGCGTGGGCGTTCGCAGCTCGGCCAGGTGCTCGACCCGGGTCTTCTCCGGCTTGCCGACCGGATGGAACGGGTAGCCCAGACACACCAGAGCATCCGCGCCCAGCTCGTCGGCCAGCAGACTGGCCATGCGCCCGCCCATGGACTTGCCACCGACGGCCAGCGGGCCCGTGACCTGTTGCCGCACCAGGGCATACACCGCGCGCCACACAGACAGCAAACGCGCCTGCGGATCCGGCGGGCGTCGCATGCCGTTCAGGCGCCGCGTTGCCATGTAGGGAAATTCGAAGCGCGCCACGGCAATCCCGCACATAGCGAGCCTCCGGGCGATGTCCTCCATGAACGGACTGTCCATGGGCGCACCCGCGCCATGCGCGAGAATCAGCGCCGCAAACGGACTGCCGAGCGGCCGCGTCCAGCACAGCGGCGTTTCGTCTCCCCCGCCCGAGGGTCCGAGCGGACATTGACCCGGATCAATATGCTGGCAATAAGGTTTCACCATCCTTCACCCCGCTGCAAAACCCGTCGATTCCTGACCTCCAGGCGATGGCAGACGCAGCACTCTGCCCAAAACCGTGGATGGAAGCCCATACATGAACACAGCAACCAGTACCGCCTATAACTACAAGGTGGTCCGCCAATTTGCCATCATGACGGTGGTGTGGGGTATCGTCGGGATGCTTGTCGGCGTCCTGATCGCCGCACAATTGGCTTGGCCCGCCCTGAACCTCGACCTCCCCTGGACAAGCTTCGGCCGTCTGCGCCCACTGCACACCAACGCAGTGATCTTCGCATTCGGCGGCTGCGCCTTGTTCGCCACCTCCTACTACACCGTGCAACGCACCTGCCAGACCACGCTGTTCGCGCCCAAGCTGGCTGCGTTCACCTTCTGGGCCTGGCAACTGGTGATTCTGCTTGCCGCTATCTCCCTGCCCATGGGCTGGACCGGTGGCAAGGAATACGCCGAACTGGAATGGCCGATCGATATCCTGATCGCCGTTGTCTGGGTCGTTTACGGCATCGTGTTCTTCGGCACTCTGCTGAAGCGCAACGTCAAGCACCTGTACGTCGGTAACTGGTTCTTCGGCGCGTTCATCATCGTTGTGGCGATGCTGCACATCGTCAACAACCTGGAAATGCCGGTCACCTGGACCAAGTCCTACTCGCTGTACGCCGGCGCTACCGATGCCATGGTGCAATGGTGGTACGGTCACAACGCTGTGGGCTTCTTCCTGACCACCGCCTTCCTCGGCATGATGTACTACTTCGTACCGAAGCAGGCTGGCCGTCCGGTCTACTCCTATCGCCTGTCCATCGTGCACTTCTGGGCGCTGATCACCCTGTACATCTGGGCCGGTCCGCACCACCTGCACTACACCGCGCTGCCGGACTGGGCTCAGTCCCTCGGCATGGTGATGTCCCTGATTCTGCTGGCTCCGAGCTGGGGCGGCATGATCAACGGCATGATGACCCTGTCTGGCGCCTGGCATAAGCTGCGCACCGACCCGATCCTGCGCTTCCTGGTGGTGTCCCTTGCCTTCTACGGCATGTCCACCTTCGAAGGCCCGATGATGTCGATCAAGACCGTAAACGCCCTGTCGCACTACACCGACTGGACCATCGGTCACGTACACGCCGGCGCCCTCGGCTGGGTTGCGATGGTTTCCATCGGCTCCCTGTACCACCTGATCCCGAAAGTGTTTGGTCGCGAAGAAATGCACAGCATTTCCCTGATCAACACCCACTTCTGGATGGCCACCATCGGTACCGTGCTGTACATCGCCTCCATGTGGGTGAACGGTATTGCCCAGGGCCTGATGTGGCGCGCCGTGAACACCGACGGCACCCTGACCTACTCCTTCGCCGAAACCCTGGTAGCCAGCTACCCCGGCTTCGTCGTCCGGACCCTGGGCGGCGCCATCTTCTTCGCCGGCATGCTGCTGATGGCCTGGAACACCTGGAAAACCGTGCGCGCTGCCAAGCCTGAAGAAATGGAAGCAGCCGCGAAGTATGCGGTCGAAGGAGCCCACTAATGAAACACGAAATTCTCGAGAAGAACGTCGGCTTGCTGTCCCTTTGCATGGTGCTCGCCGTCGTGATCGGTGGCCTGACCCAGATCGTGCCGCTGTTCTTCCAGGACGTGGTCAACGAGCCGGTGGACGGCATGAAGCCCTACACCGCACTGCAGGTTGAGGGCCGGGACATCTACATCCGCGAAGGCTGCAACGTTTGCCACTCGCAGATGATCCGTCCGTTCCGTGCGGAAACCGAGCGCTACGGTCACTACTCCGTCGCCGGCGAAAGCGTCTGGGACCACCCGTTCCTGTGGGGTTCCAAGCGTACCGGCCCGGACCTGGCCCGCGTTGGCGGTCGTTACTCCGACGACTGGCACCGTGCCCACCTGTTCAACCCGCGCAACGTGGTGCCCGAGTCGATCATGCCCGCCTACCCCTGGCTGGTAGAAAACACTCTGGACGGCAGGGACACCGCCACGAAACTGCAGGCGCTGCGTACCCTCGGCGTGCCCTACACCTCCGACGACATCGCCACCGCGCGTGACGCCGTGAAGGGCAAATCCGAGATGGACGCTGTGGTCGCTTACCTGCAAGTGCTCGGCACCTCGCTCACTAACAAACGGTAACGGTGCATGGAAATCGGGCTTATCCGCGGTCTGGGAACTCTGGTGGTCTTCGTCGCATTCATCGGCGTCGTCATCTGGGCCTACAACAGCAAGCGCCGCGGCAGCTTCGACGAAGCGGCGCAGCTGCCCTTCGCCGACGACCCGCAAGACATGCACAACCAGCAAGTCTCTAGGAGTAACCAAGAATGACTTCTTTCTGGAGCTGGTATATCACCTTGCTCACCCTCGGCTCCCTGGTGGCGCTGCTGTGGCTGATTTTTGCGACACGCAAAAGTGAACAGTCCAAGGGCCTCACCGACAAGACCATGGGTCACTCCTTCGATGGAATCGAGGAGTACGACAACCCGCTGCCGCGCTGGTGGTTCCTGCTCTTCGTAGGCACCATCGTGTTCGGCGCCGTTTACCTGGCCCTGTATCCGGGTCTGGGTAACTGGAAGGGCGTGCTGCCCGGCTATGAAAATGGCTGGACCAGCGTCGGCCAGTGGGAGCGCGAAGTGAAGCGCGCCGATGAGCAATACGGTCCGATCTTCGCCAAATTTGCGGCCATGCCGCTGGAAGAAGTGGCTCAGGACGAGCAGGCCCTGAAAATGGGCAGCCGCATGTTCGCCACCTACTGCTCCATCTGCCATGGCTCCGATGCCAAGGGCTCGATGGGCTTCCCCAACCTGGCCGACAGCAACTGGCGCTGGGGTGGCGATGCCACCACCATCAAGGCCAGCATTCTGCACGGCCGCACCGGCGTAATGCCGGCCTGGGGCGCAGTGATCGGCGAAGACGGTGTGAAGAACGTGGCTGCCTACGTGCGCCAGGAACTGGCCGGTCTGAAGCTGCCGGAAGGCACTCAGGCTGATCTGGAAGCCGGCAAGCAGGCGTTCGCCACCACTTGCGTAGCCTGCCACGGTCCGCAAGGCACCGGCATGGCCATGCTCGGCTCGCCCGACCTGACCTCGCCGGGCGGCTGGATCTACGGCACCAGCCTGGCTCAGCTGCAGCAGACCATCCGTCATGGTCGTACCGGCGTCATGCCCGCTCAGGAACCCTACCTGGGCAATGACAAGGTGCACCTGCTGGCTGCGTACGTGTACAGCCTGTCTCAGCAAGGAAAAGTGGCAAGCAAGTAAGCGCTTCTTTGCCTTGATCTGTGACAAGACATTCGGCCGCTTCGTGCGGCCGAATGTCGCACTCCCCGCCTGATTTCCCCTCCCCCCCGTTCCATTCGGTTACCCTTCCTGCGCAACGCTTGGGCCGTGCCGAGACGCAAGCCGGGCCTTCCAGTTTTTCCGCCGTTTGTCGCCGTCTTCCCGACACATCCGAAAATCACTGTAAGTCCTTGATTTTCCGGCCTCCTCAAGCCCCGCCAAAATGGCGGCGCGTTTGCATTGACCTTTCGGTTTCTCCATACTGCCGCCGCTTTTTTTGCCTTGTGCGCCTTCTAACCGTGGAACCCCTACAAATGAGTACAGCAATCCAGAGTGCTTATAACTATAAGGTGGTCCGCCAGTTCGCCATCATGACGGTGGTCTGGGGGGTCATAGGAATGGGTCTGGGTGTGTTCATTGCCGCGCAGCTTGTGTGGCCCGAACTCAACTTCGATCTGCCCTGGACGAGCTTCGGCCGTCTGCGTCCGCTGCACACCAACGCAGTGATCTTTGCTTTCGGCGGTTGCGCGCTGATGGCCACCTCCTTCTATGTGGTGCAACGTACCTGTCAGGCCCGTCTGATCTCCGACGGCCTGGCTTCGTTCACCTTCTGGGGCTGGCAAGCGGTCATTGTCCTGGCTGTGATCACCCTGCCGCAGGGTTTCACCAGCTCCAAGGAATACGCCGAGCTGGAATGGCCGATCGACATTCTGCTGACCATCGTCTGGGTTTCCTACGCGATCCTGTTCTTCGGCACCATCATGAAGCGCCAGAGCAAACACATTTATGTGGGCAACTGGTTCTATGGCGGCTTCATCCTGGTGACGGCGATGCTGCACATCGTCAACAACCTGGAAATCCCGGTCACCTGGTTCAAGTCCTACTCCATCTACGCCGGTGCCACCGACGCCATGGTGCAATGGTGGTACGGCCACAACGCCGTGGGCTTCTTCCTGACCACCGGTTTCCTGGGCATGATGTATTACTTCGTACCGAAGCAGGCGGGCCGTCCGGTCTATTCCTATCGTCTGTCCATCGTGCACTTCTGGGCGCTGATCACCCTGTACATCTGGGCCGGTCCGCACCACCTGCACTACACCGCGCTGCCGGACTGGGCTCAGTCCCTGGGCATGGTGATGTCCATCATCCTGCTGGCTCCGAGCTGGGGCGGCATGATCAACGGCATGATGACCCTGTCTGGCGCCTGGCATAAGCTGCGCACCGACCCGATCCTGCGCTTCCTGGTGGTGTCCCTGGCCTTCTACGGCATGTCCACCTTCGAAGGCCCGATGATGGCCATCAAGACCGTGAACGCCCTGTCGCACTACACCGACTGGACCATCGGTCACGTACACGCCGGCGCGCTCGGCTGGGTTGCCATGATCTCCATCGGCTCTCTGTATCACCTGATTCCGAAGCTGTTCGGTCGCGAAGAAATGCACAGCATTTCCCTGATCAACACCCACTTCTGGCTGGCCACCATTGGCACCGTGCTCTACATCGCCTCCATGTGGGTGAACGGCATCACCCAGGGCCTGATGTGGCGCGCCGTGAACCAGGACGGCACCCTGACCTACTCCTTCGTTGAAGCGCTGGAAGCCAGCCATCCCGGCTTCATGATCCGCGCCCTGGGCGGTGCGTTCTTCCTCACCGGCATGCTGCTGATGAGCTGGAACACCTGGAAAACCGTGCGCGCAGCCAAGCCCGAAGAAGTTGAAGCGGCCGGCAAGTTCACGGTCCAAGGAGCCCACTGATGAAAAGCCATGAAAAACTCGAGAAGAACATCGGCCTGCTGACGCTCTTCATGGTCATCGCCGTCGTGATCGGTGGCCTGACCCAGATCGTGCCGCTGTTCTTCCAGGACGTGGTCAACGAGCCGGTTGAAGGCATGAAGCCCTACACCGCGCTGCAGCTGGAAGGTCGTGACATCTATATCAAGGAAGGCTGCGTCAGTTGCCATTCGCAGATGATCCGCCCGTTCCGCGCCGAAACCGAGCGCTACGGCCACTACTCCGTCGCCGGCGAAAGCGTCTGGGACCACCCGTTCCTGTGGGGTTCCAAGCGTACCGGTCCAGACCTGGCTCGCGTTGGCGGTCGTTACTCCGACGACTGGCACCGCGCCCACCTATATAACCCGCGCAACGTAGTGCCCGAATCGAAGATGCCTTCCTACCCCTGGCTGGTGGAAAACCGTCTCGACGGCAAGGATACCGGCGGCAAAATGGAAGCCCTGCGCACCCTCGGCGTGCCGTATAGCGACGAGGACATCACCGGCGCCAAGGCTGCCGTGAAGGGCAAGTCCGAAATGGACGCCCTGGTGGCCTACCTGCAAGTGCTCGGCACCTCCCTTTCGACCAAACGGTAACGCACTATGGATATCGGACTGATTCGCGGCCTGGGCACCTTAGTAGTCTTCATCGCCTTCATCGGCGTGGTTCTCTGGGCTTACAACAGCAAGCGCCGCAAGAGCTTCGACGAAGCCGCCAACCTGCCCTTCGCCGACGAGGAGTCCGATTCCAAGAAGCGCGACGAAGAAGCTTCCCGGAGTAACAAAGAATGACCAGTTTCTGGAGTTGGTACATCACCATCCTCAGCCTCGGCACCATTGCCGCGCTGACCTGGCTGCTGTTCGCGACCCGCAAGGGCCAGCGTTCCGACACCGTCGAGGAAACCACCGGCCACAACTACGATGGCATCGAGGAGTACGACAACCCGCTGCCGAGCTGGTGGTTCATGCTGTTCGTGGCCACCATCATCTTCGCCCTGGGCTACCTGGTGCTGTACCCGGGCCTGGGCAATTGGAAGGGTGTGCTGCCGGGCTACGAAGACGGCTGGACCGGCGTGAACCAGTGGAAGAAGGAAATGGCCAAGGCCGACGAGCAATACGGCCCGCTGTTCGCCAAGTACGCCGCCATGCCGCTGGCTGACGTGGCACAGGACGAGCAGGCCCTGAAAATGGGCAGCCGCCTGTTTGCCTCGAACTGCTCGGTATGCCACGGCTCCGACGCCAAGGGTTCCTATGGCTTCCCGAACCTCACCGACAATGACTGGCTGTACGGCGGCGAGCCGGACACCATCAAGACCACCATCCTGCACGGCCGCACCGCGGCGATGCCGGCATGGAAGGACGTGATCGGTGAAGAAGGCGTCAAGAACACCGCAGCCTACGTGCGCAGCCTGGCGGATCTGAAGCAGCCGGAAGGAATTGCAGCGGATCTTGCCGCAGGTCAAAAGGTCTTCGAGACCAATTGCGCAGTATGTCATGGTGCCGATGGCAAAGGCCTGCAGGCTTTGGGCGCACCGAACCTGACCGACCGCATCTGGTTGTACGGTTCCAGCTTCGCCCAGGTTCAGCAAAGCATCCGCCACGGTCGTAACGGTCAGATGCCCGCTCAGGAGGCTTTCCTGGGCAATGACAAGGTGCATCTGCTGGCCGCCTACGTGTACAGCCTGTCGCAGCAACCTGCTGACGCTCAATAAGAAAAATGCTTTCGGTGCGACCCGGAGTCGCACCGAAAACAGACCCACCAGGCGTACCATTGGCAGCAGGCCAAATGATTCCAGCCGGCGATGTATCGGCCGGAACCCCACCCCGCAAAGTGGTACCTGATGATGAGTGAGCAGATCCCCGTTCACGACGTGACACCCGCCAAAGGTAACGTCGACCTCTATGCCAAGCGCGAAAAAATCTACACCCGCGCGTTCTCCGGTATGTTCCGCGACATCCGCCGCTTTGGCGGTGCATTTCTCTTTATTCTGTTCTTCGGCACAGTCTGGCTGAACTGGGATGGCCGACAGGCCGTCTGGTGGGACTTGCCCGCCCGCAAGTTTCATGTGTTCGGCGCCACTTTCTGGCCCCAGGACTTCATGCTGCTGTCCTGGCTGCTGATCATCTGCGCCTTCGGCCTGTTCTTCATCACCGTATTCGCCGGCCGCGTCTGGTGCGGCTACACCTGTCCACAATCCGTGTTCACCTGGGTGTACATGTGGGCGGAAAAGGTCACCGAGGGCGACCGCAACCAGCGCATGAAGCAGGACAAGCTGCCGATGAGCGGCACCAAGCTGCTGCGCAAGGTGGCCAAGCACGCCATCTGGCTGGGCGTCGCCATGGCGGTGGCCATCACTTTCGTCGGCTACTTCACCCCTATCCGCGAACTGGTCCCCGACCTGCTCAGCCTTAACGTCGACGGCTGGGCTGCGTTCTGGATCGGCTTCTTTACCCTGGCCACCTACGGCAGCGCCGGCTTCATGCGTGAACAGGTGTGCATCTACATGTGCCCCTACGCCCGCTTCCAGAGCGTGATGTTCGACAAGGACACGCTGATCGTTTCCTACGACACCGAGCGTGGCGAACAACGGGGTCCGCGCAAGAAGGGTTCCGACTACAAGGCACAGGGCCTCGGCGATTGCATCGACTGCACCGTGTGTGTGCAGGTCTGCCCGACCGGTATCGACATCCGCAACGGTCTGCAGATCGAGTGCATCAGCTGCGCGGCCTGTATCGACGCCTGCGACAGCATCATGGACAAGATGGGCTACCCGCGTGGCCTGATCAGCTACACCACCGAGCACAACCTGTCCGGCCAGAAGACCCACCTGCTGCGTCCGCGTCTGATCGGTTATGCCGCGGCGCTGCTGGTGATGATGGGCCTGTTCTCCTGGGCACTGACCGCCCGGCCGCTGGTGCAA
>DATJDB010000143.1:0-19448 GCA_035497635.1 Pseudomonas sp.
TTGCGCTCGCCCTGCAGCACGTGGATGGTCACCGCGCCCTGGTTGTCGTCGGCGGTGGAGAACACCTGGGACTTCTTGGTCGGAATGGTGGTGTTCTTGTCGATCAGCGGAGTCATCACGCCACCCAGGGTTTCGATACCCAGGGTCAGCGGCGACACGTCGAGCAGCAGCACGTCCTTCACGTCACCGGCCAGCACGGCACCCTGAATGGCGGCACCCATGGCCACGGCTTCGTCCGGGTTGACGTCCTTGCGCGCTTCCTTGCCGAAGAATTCGGCAACGGTCTTCTGCACCAGCGGCATGCGGGTCTGGCCACCAACCAGGATCACTTCATCGATCTTGCCGACGTCGATACCGGCATCCTTCAGCGCGGTACGGCACGGCTCGATGGTGCGCTGCACCAGATCCTCGACCAGCGATTCCAGCTTGGCGCGGGAGATCTTCACGTTCAGGTGCTTCGGACCGGTCTGGTCGGCGGTAATGTACGGCAGGTTGACGTCAGTCTGCTGGGTCGAGGACAGCTCGATCTTGGCCTTTTCGGCGGCTTCCTTCAGGCGCTGCATGGCCAGCGGATCGCCCTTGAGGTCCATGCCGGATTCTTTCTTGAATTCGTCGACGAGGTAGTCGATCAGACGCATGTCGAAGTCTTCGCCACCCAGGAAGGTGTCGCCATTGGTGGCCAGCACTTCGAACTGATGCTCGCCATCGACTTCGGCGATCTCGATCACCGACACGTCGAAGGTACCGCCGCCCAGGTCATAGACGATCACGGTGTGGTCGCCGCGCGACTTGTCCATGCCATAGGCAAGGGCTGCAGCGGTCGGCTCGTTGATGATGCGCTTGACGTCCAGACCGGCAATGCGGCCGGCGTCCTTGGTAGCCTGACGCTGGCTGTCGTTGAAGTAGGCCGGCACGGTGATTACCGCTTCGGTAACCGGCTCGCCGAGATAGTCTTCGGCGGTCTTCTTCATCTTCTTCAGGACTTCGGCGGAAATCTGCGGCGGCGCCATCTTCTCGCCCTTCACATCGACCCAGGCGTCACCGTTGCCAGCCTTGACGATCTTGTAGGGCACCAGCTTGATGTCTTTCTGCACTACGTCTTCATCGAAGCGACGACCAATCAGACGCTTCACGGCAAACAGGGTGTTGTGCGGGTTGGTGACCGCCTGGCGCTTGGCCGACTGGCCGACCAGGATTTCGCCGTCGTTGGTGTAGGCGATGATCGACGGAGTGGTGCGACCACCCTCGGCGTTTTCGATGACCTTGGCGGTACCGTTTTCCAGGACGGAGACGCAGGAGTTGGTGGTCCCCAGGTCAATACCGATGATTTTTCCCATTTTCTTCTCTCCAGAATCGGGTGGTGCCTGCGTCCCCGCCAGGGCCGCTACGGCTCAAATGTGCTTGGTGAAACAGATGGGGGCGGCCCGAGCGATTTCAAGCCTTTTCGTTGATCGATGAGGGCGTGTCGGCCGGCGCCTTGCTGACCACGACCATGGCCGGGCGCAGCAGTCGTCCGCTGAGCAGATAGCCCTTCTGGAACACCTTCAGCACGCTGCCGGGTTCCATGGTGGTGCTTTCTTCCATTGCCATCGCTTGGTGATGCTCGGGATTGAAGGGCTCGCCCTGCGGATCCAGTTGCTCCAGCTGATGGCGCTTGAGACTGTCGAGCAGCAGCTTGTGAGTCAGCTCCAGGCCTTCACGCACCGCCTTGCTCGCCTCGTCGTCCGGAGAGGTCAGCTCCAGGCCACGCTCCAGGCTGTCGACCACGGCCAGCAGATCGCCAGCAAACTTTTCCAGGGCGAACTTGTGCGCCTTTTCCACGTCCTGCTCGGCGCGGCGGCGAATGTTCTGCAGTTCGGCGGCGCTGCGCAGCACTTGATCCTGCGCCCCGGCCAGTTGCTCCTCGAGCTCCAGCACGCGCGCCTGCAACGCTTCGGCGTCCTGCTCGACGGCGGCGGACGGCTCAGCGTTGGGGTTTTCCAGGTTCTGTTCATCCACCATGGGGATCTCCTCTAGACGAAAGGATGCCGGTCGGGCCGGCGCCGATTGCAGCCCTATATGGGGACGCGAAGAACATCTTCAAGGGGATGTGGAGAAATGCTTGAAGGCAGCTCACCGACCACTGTATAAATAGCCAGCCTGGCGAACCTGGGGAGCCTTCCATGCTGGTCCATCTGTCCATTCGCAACTACGCCATCGTCGATCAACTGGATCTTGAACTGCTCAGCGGCATGAGCGTCATCACCGGCGAAACCGGCGCTGGCAAATCGATCATGCTCGACGCCCTCGGCCTTGCCCTGGGGGATCGCGCCGATAGCAGCGTGGTGCGCCCCGGCACCGACAAGGCGGACATTCTCGCCAGCTTCGACGTGTCGCAGATTCCGGAAGCCCAGAACTGGCTGCATGAGCGCGACCTCGAGCAGGACGGGCCCTGCATCCTGCGCCGGGTGATCACCGCCGAAGGCCGCTCGCGCGCCTACATCAACGGCACCCCGTGTCCGCAAGGCGATCTGAAGGCGCTCGGCGAACTGCTGATCGATATCCACAGCCAGCACGAACACCAGTCGCTGCTCAAGACCGACACCCACCGCCGCCTGCTGGATGCCTACGCCGGCGCCGGTGAGCTGGCCCGTCAGGTGCAACTGGCTGCGCAGCGCTGGCGACAGACCCGTCAGGAACTGGAGCGGGTATCCAGCAGCGGCGATGAGCAGCGCGCCCGCCATCAGTTGCTCAGCTATCAGCTGGAAGAACTGGAAGCGCTTGCTCTGGGCGAGAGCGAGCTGGATCAACTGGAAGAAGAACACAAGACCCTGAGCAACGCCGAGCAATTGCTGGGCGCCTGCCGCCAGGTGCTGGACCTGTGCAGCGAAAACGACGCGGGCAATGTGCTGAGCGCGCTGAACAGCAGCCTCAATCGATTGAGCGCCTTCAACCCGAACACCGGCGCGATGGCCAGCGCCACCGAGCTGCTGGCCAGCGCGCAGATTCAGGTTGAGGAAGCCATCGGCGAACTGAACCGTTTTATTGATCACTTCGATGCCGATCCCGAGCGCCAGCAGCTACTGGAAGAACGCCTGGACAGCATCTACACACTGGCGCGCAAACACCGCATCCAGCCTGGCGAACTGGGCGAGCTGCAGCAGCGCCTGCTGGATGAGCTGGAAAGCCTGAATGCCGACGATCAGGCACAGGAACGCCTCGCCGAGGAGCTGGCGGCCTACGCCCGTCACTATCAGGAAAAAGCCGAAGCACTTAGTGCGCGCCGACAGCAGGCCGCCGGCGAACTGGGCAAGGCGGTCGAGGTGGAAATGCAGCGCCTGGGCATGCCCGGCGGGCGCTTCCAGATCGAGTTGCGGGCCAATGCATCGGACGAGCCGCATCCGGTCGGGCTGGAGCAGGTGGAATTCCTGGTCAGCGCCAACCCGGGGCAACCGTTGCGCGCCCTGGCCAAGGTGGCTTCCGGCGGCGAACTGTCACGCATCAGCCTGGCGATCCAGGTCATCACCGCGCAAACCTCGCGCGTGCCGACGCTGGTCTTTGACGAGGTGGATGTCGGCATCGGCGGCCCCACCGCCGAGGTGGTCGGCCAGTTGCTGCGCCGCCTGGGCGACCGGGGACAGGTACTTTGTGTGACTCACCTGCCGCAGGTTGCCGCGCAAGGGCATCAGCATCTGTTCGTGCATAAGCAGCGCGGGCGCTCGGACACCAGCACCGCCGTGGCGCATCTGGAGCGCCAGCAGCGCATCGAGGAAGTGGCGCGTATGCTGGGCGGTGTCGACCTCACCGACGAATCCCTGGCCCACGCCGCGAAGCTGCTGACCAACGCACAGGAGTAAGACCGAGCTTCGTGGGAGCGGACTTGTCCGCGAGCTCTTTGTGCAGGCCTCACCCAGAAGCTCGCGAATGAATTCGCTCCCACAGGGCGCAGTGCCAACACGCCAACAAAAAAGGCGACCCTCAGGTCGCCTTTTTTGTTGGAACCGTTGCGCGCCAGTCAGTCTTTCCGTCGCACGTACAGCACCAGATTGTGATCCACCATCTCGTAGCCGTGCTCGGCGACGATCTGGCGCTGGCGCTTTTCGATTTCATGATCCATGAATTCGATGACTTCGCCGGTTTCCACGCAGACCATATGGTCATGGTGTTCACCATCCGACAGCTCGAAGACCGCATGGCCGCCATCGAAATTGTGGCGCGTCACCAGACCGGCCGCCTCGAACTGGGTCAGTACGCGGTAGACGGTGGCCAGGCCAACATCCTCGCCGGCCTCCATCAATGCCTTGTAGACATCCTCGGCACTCATGTGGCGTTGATCGGCGGTATCCAGCATCTGCAGGATCTTGACGCGAGGCAGGGTGACCTTGAGGCCGACCTTGCGCAAATCGTTGTTTTCTACCATGTCAGTTCTCATGCTCTGTTTCCCGGCATCCATCATGCGGGTATGATCCGGAGCCTTGAAGTCCGGCCAAGATAGTGGAAGTCAGCTCCCGATGCAAAACACCAAGCTCCTGCTTTCCAGTTTCAGCCTGACGGCATTCTTGGCAGTTGCCGGCTGTTCATTCCCTGGCGTGTACAAGATCGACATCCAGCAGGGCAATGTCGTGACCCAGGACATGATTGACCAACTGCGTCCGGGCATGACCCGGCGCCAGGTGCGCTTCATCATGGGCAACCCGCTGATCATCGATACCTTCCATGCCAACCGCTGGGATTACCTGTACAGCATCCAGCCGGGTGGCGGCGAGCGGCGCCAGGAACGTGTCAGCCTGGAATTCGATACCGAGGACCGCCTGACCACCATCTCCGGTGACTTCCGTCCCGGCCAGAGCCGCGACGAAGCCATCCTCGGCAGCAACTAGGCCTATTCCGCCTTCGCCTGCGCCGCCTTTGCGGCGCGCTGCTTGCGCACTTCCTTGGGATCGGCGATCAGTGGGCGATAGATTTCCACGCGCTCGCCCTCTTCCACGACCCGCTCCTCCGGTTTAGCCACCGCCTTGCCGAAGATGCCCAGCGGGCAGTTGCGCAGATCCACCTCCGGAAACAGGGCGTCCAGTCCCGAGCGCAGCGCCACCTCGCGCACCGTGGTGCCGACCGGCACGCTCAGGCGCAGCAGCTTCTGACGCTCAGCCAGCGCGTAGACAATCTCGACGGTGATCTGATTCGACTTATCCATGGAGTTGCTTCGCCCTTTGGCAGAAAGCATCGACCAGGGTATTGGCCGCCTGATTGAACAATGGCCCCAGCGTGGCCTTGATCAGCGGGCCATCGTAATCGAAGGCCAGGTCCAGACTGATCTTGCAGGCCTTGTCGGTCAGCGCCTTGAAATGCCAGACGCCATGCAATTGCTTGAACGGCCCCTGTTCCAGATCCATGACGATGGACTCGCCGTGGACGAGCTGGTTGCGGGTGATGAAGCGCTGACTGATGCCACCCTTGGCGACCGTCAGGCCGGCGCGCATGTGCACCTCGCTCTCTTCCAGCACCTCGCTGGTCGAACACCAGGGCAGGAACTGTGGATAGCTCGCAACATCGTTGACCAGGTCATACAGCGCCTGCGCCGGGTACGGCAGCAGCGCCGAGCGTTGAATATGCGTCGTCATGCAGAGCCTTCATTGCGGACCGGCACCCAGGAGGGTGCGCGTAACAGCCCGCATTGTCGGGGATTCGTTTTGCCCCCTCAAGTTTTATGCACCCGGTCACAAGCGCGGACATGCCTGAAAAGGTGCGTGGACAGTCGCCAGCGCAGCCGCCAGTCCCTATAATGCGCGCCCTATGGCTAAGCAAAAGAAACAACATCAGGGCAGCATCGCGCAGAACAAAAAAGCGCTGCACGATTATTTCGTCGAACAGAAGTTCGAGGCCGGCCTGGCCCTGGCCGGATGGGAAGTCAAAAGCCTGCGCGCCGGCAAGACCCAGCTGGTCGACAGCTACGTCCTGCTCAAGGATGGCGAAGCCTGGCTGATGGGTTGCCATATCACACCGCTGAAAACCGCCAGCACCCACGTGATCGCCGATCCGACCCGCACGCGCAAGCTGCTGCTGCATGGGCGCGAGCTGGAAAAGATCATCGGCGGCGTGCAGCAGAAGGGTTATACCTGCGTCGCCTTGTCGCTGTACTGGAAGCAGCACCTGGTCAAATGCGAGATCGCCCTGGTCAAGGGCAAGAAGGAATACGACAAGCGCCACACCGAGAAGGAACGTGACGCCGATCGCGAAGTTCAGCGCGCCATGCGCAGCAAGGGCAAGGACGCCTGATCCCCGCCCGGCAGGTGCTGCTCCCGGCACCTGCCATCCTCTTCGTCTACGACTTGTCCGTTGCGTGGAACCCCTGACCGCGCGGCACGTCAACCTTGCGTATCCCCAATCGCGAGGTACCACCATGAATAGTCCCGTCCTGCTCATTTCCGTCGCCCTGCTGTTCGCCCCCGCCGCCTTCGCCCAGGACAACCAGTGCGAAGCCCGACTGGATCAGCTCGACGAGGCCATGGATCAGCGCGACCTGACCGACGCCGAAGAAGACAAGATCGATAAGCTGCGTGACCAGGCGGAGGAGTACAAGGATTCCGACCGCATGTCCGATTGCCTCAGCGCAGTCGATAAGGCCATGCAATTGCTCAACAGCGCACCCATGAAGGAATGAACCTGGATCGGCCTGGCGTAACGGAGCCGCCGTCGTGGCCGACCCCTCCGGAGATCCCATGAAAACAGCCATCCTGTTGCTGGCCGCCTGCAGCTTCGCGGCGCCCGCCTTCGCGGACCCGGAACGCTGCACCAACAACTTGCAGCGGTTCGAGACGGAAACCGCCAACCCCACCGCTCACGCATTGGCCAGCGACGCGAACCTGTTCATCGAAAAGGCCCGCGAAGCCCAGAAACGCGGCGATACCCAGGCCTGTGTGGCCGCCAGTGAGCGCGCCCTCAAATCCGTGGAACAGTCCTATCAGCAAGGCAACGGTTCGAGCGGCGGCAGCGGCGCGGGTTCCGGTGGCGCGGATTGATTGCGGCGCGGGGAAGGAAGCCCCCTTGAAAAGCCACCATCCGCCTCCATCTTGCTAACACGCGACAAGAGGTTCGACGCAATGCGGCAATTGACGTACACTGCGCCGGACCTTTCTAGCGACACCTGGGGCCGATTAGGATTCGACGCCGGTAATGAAACTTGAGGGGCATGCCGAGTAGGTGACAGTTCTCGTAAATCCGCTGCCACAACTTATAGTTGCCAACGACGACAACTACGCTCTAGCCGCCTAAGGGCGCTAGCTGACCCTAGGGGATGCCTGTAAACCCGAAGATTAGGTCAGTCAGATAGAACAGGATCGCCGCCAAGCTCGCTGCAGGTGTAACGGCTAAAACTTATGCAGCTCGCTCCAAGCGCCCTGCCACTCGGGCCGCGAGGAGTTAACTCAATAGAGATGGCTAAGCATGTAGAACCGATAGCGGAGTCCTGGCGGACGGGGGTTCAAATCCCCCCGGCTCCACCAAACAAGCAAAAAAGGCGTCTTCGGACGCCTTTTTTGTGCCCGCTATTCGCCTAGCCGAATCCCCTTCCCTCCCCCGCCTCCTCATGGGTTACCCCGTCGCGGATGTGATAGATGCGCTTGAAGGTGGGGATGATCTTTTCGTCATGGGTCACCACAATGACGGCCGTCTCGTATTTACGCGCCATGTCGTTGAGGATACGGATGACCGCCAGGGCGCGCTCGGAGTCCAGCGGCGCGGTGGGCTCGTCGGCGAGGACCACCGGCGGACGGTTGACCAGACCGCGGGCGATGGCGACCCGTTGCTGTTCACCGCCCGAGAGCTGCGAGGGCATCGCCTGGGCGCGGTGCTGCACGTCGAGGGCTGCCAGCAGTTCCAGCGCCCGGCTGCGCGCCTCGCCATTGGCGACGCCGGCGAGCATCGGCAGCAGTGCCACGTTGTCGGTGACATTCAGGAACGGGATGAGGTGCGGCGCCTGGAAGACGAAGCCGATCTTGTCGCGTCGCAGAGCGCGCAGGTCGCGGGCCTTCCAGCCATCGTCGAAGATCACCCGCTCGCCGAGGGTCATGCGCCCGGCGCTCGGGTCGATCACCGCGCCGAGGCATTTGAGCAGCGTGCTCTTGCCCGAGCCCGACGGGCCGATCAGGCCCACCACTTCGCCCGGGGCCACCTGCATGTTCACTTCCTTTAGGGCATCCACGGCGGTGTCGCCGTGGCCGTAGCGCTTGCGCAGCCCTTCGATGCGTATGCCGTTGCCGCTCATGGTCAGCCTCCTATCGCTTCGGCCGGGTCGACCCGCAGCGCCATGCGGATCGCCACGACACTGGCCAGTACGCAGATCGCCAGCACGGCGAGGAAGCCGATGACCGTGTCGAGCGGCATCAGCAGCACATATTTGGGAAACAGCGGCGCGGCGAAGGTGGCGGTGATCTTGCCGACCACGAAGCCGATCACCCCCAGAGCCAGCGCCTGCTGCACGATCATCGCGGCGATGGTGCGGTTGCGCGTGCCGATGAGTTTCAGCACGGCGATCTCGCGGATCTTGTCCATCGTCAGCGAGTAGATGATGAAGGCGACGATGGCCGCGCTGACCATGGCCAGGATCGCCAGGAACATGCCGATCTGCTTGGCCGAGGTGGCGATCAGCTTGCCGACCAGGATCTCCTCCATCTGCGCCCGGGTGTAGACCGTCAGGCGCTTCCAGCGGCGGATCGACTCGGCCACCTCGTCCGGCGCATGGCCGGGCTTGAGGGTGACCAGCACCGCGTTGACGAACGCATTGGTGCTTTGCGAGGCGAACACCGCCTCCAGCAGACCCGGCGTGCCGGGCCGGTTGAAGGCCGGGTTGGCCTCGGTGCGCCGGCGGCTTTGCCAGATGGCGTCGCTGTCCTTGAGGAACTGAGCTTCCTGGGCGTCCTTGAGCGGGATGAATAGCATGGGGTCGCCGCCGGAGGAGACCATGCGCCGGGTCAGGCCGACCACGCGGTAGTGATTGCGGCGTATCTTCAGCTCGTCGCCGAGCCGGAAACCGGTGCCGACGTCGGCCACCGCCTCGTAATGGCCACGGGTGATCTGGCGGCCAGCAATCAGATAGGGCGGCCAGCCCGGGGTGGCGCCGGCCTGGCCGGGGGCGATACCCACCACCATGGCGCGCACATCGCGCTCGCCCTGGCGCACCTGCATGGTCAGGTAGGTCACATTGGCGGCGCGGGCGACGCCCGGCATGGCAAGCACGGCGCGATAGAGGTCGTCGTTGAGGCTGGAAGGTTCCGCATAGGGGCCCAGGGTGTCTTTCTGCACCACCCACAGGTCGGCGCCGCTGTTGTCCAGCAGAGCCCGGCCGTCGGCCACCATGCCCCGGTACACGCCCGCCATGATCAGGGTGACGCCGATCAGCAGGCCCAGGCCGACGCCGGTGAACACGAACTTGCCCAGCGAATGCAGGATGTCGCGCCCGGCCAGGCTGATCATCGCAGCGCTCCCACCAGCGGCTCGGCCACCTGGAGGGTGCTGTTCTCGGTCAGCACCTTTTCGCTGTAGACCACCACCTGATCGCCGATGGCGAGGCCGTCGCGCACCTGCACGACGCCATCCAGATCGGTGGCTCCGAGCTTCACGGGGATAAAGTGCAGCGCGCCGGCATCGACCCGCCACACCCCGATCCGATCGCCCTGGCGCCGTATGGCGGCATTGGGAATGGTCGGTGCGGCCGGCAGCGCGGTGAGTTCGACTGTCACTTCCGCCAGTTCACCCAGCGGCGGGCGGGGTTGCGGGAGCTGGTCGAAGACCACCTTGGCCAGCGTTTCCTCGGTCACCGCGTCGGCCTTGGGCTCCACACGCAGCACCCGGCCCGGCAGCAGCTGTCCACCCTGCGAACGCAAGGCGATGCGTGCCGGCAGCCCGCTAGCCAGACCCGCCGCGCTCAGTTGATCGAAGCGCACGTTGATCCACAGGCTGGCGGGATCAATCACTTCCACCACGGTCTGGCCGGCGACCAGGGTCGTGCCGGGGTCGGCGTCACGCTGCACCACCAGGCCCGCCACCGGCGCAATCAGGCGCAAGTTCATGCGCTGCGCCACCAGCGCTTCGCGCTCGGCGCCCACGCGGGCCAGTTCTTCCTGCGCGACGGCCAGCGCGGCCTCGGCGATCTGCAGTTCCTGGCGCTTGGTGGAAGCGATTTCCTCGCTGGTCGAGCGTACCGCGAACAGCTGTTCATAGCGCTGCGCCTGGCGGGCGGCGTGATCGTGGCGCGCCCGGGCCTCGCGCACCAGCGCCTGGGCGCGCTTGAAGGCCGCCTCCTGGGCACGCACCCGGTGATCGAGATCGACCGGGTCCATCTCGCCGAGCAACTGCCCGGCCTGGACCGCGTCACCCACATGCACGTCCAGGTGCTTCACGCGGCCGGCCGCCGTCGGCCCGATCTTGTAGACGTAACGGGCTTCCACCGCGCCGATGCCGAACAGCGCCGGGCGGATTTCGCTCGATTGCACGGTGGTCAGCGTCACCGCCACCGGCGCGAGCGGGCCGGAGCGCATGCCGACATAGAGGAACAGCGCCAGCAACGGCACGATAATGGCCAGCAGCGCCAGGCTGCGGCCGCGCAAGGGCAAGCGTTTCATAGTGCGCTCCCGATGCCGTGCCGGTAGATGGCAAAGACTCGCGGTGCGTCGCCACGCATGCGCTCGACGTCACCAGCCAGCAGCGACTGCATGATCAACCCCTGAATGGTGCCAATGAATAAGATTGCCGCCGCCTCGCTATCCAGGCCCACGGGCAATTCACCGTTGCCCTTGCCCGTCTCGATCAGGCGATGCAAACGCTCGCCATAGCGCTTGAGCAGGGTCTGCGCCATACGCTTGGCCGGGGTCGACTCGGCGCGTTGCAACTCGCCAAACAGCATGCGTGGCACACCGGGGTGCTCGATCACGAACTCGACATGGCTCATGAACATCGCTTCCATGGCCGCCAGTGGCGACGCGATACCCTGGGCAGATTGGTCGATGCGCTTGAGCAGCCGCTCCGCCACCCACTCCATGACCGATTGCCAGATGGCCTCCTTGCTGGGGAAATGCCGGAACAGCGCGCCCTGGGTCACGCCCATGTGCTGGGCGATGGCTGCCGTGGTGATGTCGCTGGGATTGCGCGCACCGGCAAGCTGCACCACGGCCTCCACGGTCAGGGTGCGGCGCTCGTCGGCCGGAAGGTGCTTGCTGTGGTTGCTCATGCTCGCCCCGAAAGATAGTAATCGGTCACTACCTTATCACCGGGCAGTCGCGCCGGTAACCCCGTCGGCGCACGTCGCGGGAACTCGCCGCGCCGGCCAGCTTCGTACTGTTGCAGGGACGCCATTCGTTCCCACGCCGGAAGGCTTACCCACAGGAGCCCAGCATGCTCTCAAGCCATCCCTACGATGCGCCGGCGGACGACGCGGATCGCGTCCGCCGCTCCACGTCAGACGAGGTCAACGACGAGATCGATCGCCGGACCCAGCAGAACATCCACCATTTCAGCGGCCTCGACCGCCACGACATCCTGCGGCGCATCGACGCGCTGGAGCGGGAATGGGATGTCGAGCGCATTCTCGAGGTCAATGCCTCGACCCTCGCGCTGACCGGCCTGGTGCTGGGGCTCACCGTGAACCGCAGGTGGTTCCTGCTGCCCGGCGTGGTACTGCCCTTCCTGTTGCAGCATGGCCTGCAGGGCTGGTGTCCGCCGCTGCCGATCCTGCGCCGTCTGGGCGTGCGTACCCGGGGCGAGATCGACCGGGAGAAATTTGCTCTGCTGGAATCCCTGCAGGGCGGCCGCAAGGCTCCGTGATGTTCAGCGCTGCGTCGCGAACATCGGCGACTGCGCGAACGCCTCCACCAGGTAGTCGATCATCGCCCGCACCTTGGCCGGCGGGCGGCGGTCCGGCGGATACAGCACATGGATGCCGCCCAGCGTGCAGGTGGGCTGGTCCAGCGTCACTTCCAGCAGGTCACCCCGCCCGAGGGCATCGGCGACGATGAACAAGGGCTGGTAGATCAGCCCCTGGCCGCCGATGGCCGCCGCCGTCAGCGCGTCGCCATTGTTGGCGGCCAGGTCGCCGCTGACCGGTACCCGCACGCCGCCATCACGGCCGAACGCCCATTCCTTGCCGCCCGCCCAGGACGACAGGCTGTAGCCCAGGCAGTTGTGCTGCACCAGCTCGGCCACGCGCCGGGGAATGCCGCGTTGTTCCAGGTAGGACGGAGCAGCGCAGACGCACATCGGGCAATCGCCCAGCTTGCGCGCCTGCAGCTGGCTGTCGGCCAGGTGGCCGATGCGGATGATCAGATCCCAGCCGCCTTCGAGCATGTCGACCTGGCTGTCGGTCAGGCCCAGCTCGATGCGCACGGCGGGATGGCGGCGACTGAAGGCCGGGAGCAAGGGGGCGATGAAGCGGCTGCCGAACGACAGCGGCGCGTTGAGGCGCAACAGACCGCGCGCTTCGATGCGCTGCGAGGCGGCCATCGCCTCGGCCTCGTCGATCTCCGGCAGGATGCGCTGGCAGGCGTCCAGATAGGCGCTGCCGGCTTCGGTGAGGCTCAGCCGCCGGGTGGTGCGGTGCAGCAGCTTGACGCCCAGGCGCGACTCCAGCGCATCGATATGCTTGGTGGCCATCGCGGCGGACATGTCCAGCTGGCGCGCCGCCGCCGACAGGCTGCCGGTTGCGATGGCCCGCACGAATACCCGCATTCCGGTGACCCGATCCAGCATTTGATTTCCTACCCATGATTAAAGGTGAACCCTCGGTTCGGCCGATTATCACTTCTTTGACAGCAAGCGATACTGCCAACAAAGCCGTTTACCGGAGCACAGCCATGCCCACCACCGCACCCCTTCGCCAACCGACGCTGTTCATTCCCCATGGCGCCGGCCCCTGCTTCTTCATGGACTGGAACCCGCCGACCGCATGGAACCGCATGGCCGACTACCTGCGCAGCGTGGCCGACACGCTGCCCGAACGACCGCGCGCCATCGTCATGGTCTCGGCGCACTGGCTGGAACCGGCGTTCAGCGTGACCGGCGCGCCCCGCCCCGAGCTGATCCATGACTACTTCGGCTTTCCGCCCCACACCTACGAACTGCGTTACCCCGCTCCCGGCGACCCGGCGCTGGCCGAACGGGTGGCCACGCTGCTCAATCAGGGCGGCCAGCCCGCCCGGGTGGATCCGCAACGCGGCTTCGACCATGGCCTGTTCATCCCGCTGAAACTGGTATTCCCGGAGGCCGACATCCCGGTCATCCAGCTGTCCCTGCGCCATGACCTCGACCCGCAGGCCCACTTGGAGGCCGGCCGCGCGCTGGCGCCACTGCGCGACCAAGGCGTGCTGATCATCGGCAGCGGCATGAGCTTTCACAACATGCGCGGCTACGGCGACGCCCGTTTCGCAGCGCCGTCCGAGCAGTTCGACCGCTGGCTGACGGACACCGTGGAAGCCGAGCCCGCCGAGCGCTACCAGCGCCTGGTCGACTGGGCGCAGGCGCCCGCCGCGCGGCTGTGCCATCCGCCGCGCGCAGAGGAGCACCTGATCCCGCTGCTGGTGGCGGCCGGTGCCGCAGAAAACGACCCGGGGCGGCGCGGCTTCACCGATCAGGTGCTCGACGTCACCCTTTCCGCATTCCACTTCGGCTGAGGAGCCTTGTCATGATCATCGACCTTTCCGGAAAAACCGCCATCGTCACCGGCTCCACCGGCGGCATCGGCCTGGCCATCACGCGTGGGCTGGCGGATGCCGGCGCCAGCGTGGTGCTGTGCGGTCGCGAGGCCAGCCGCGTCGACGCCGCCATCGCATCGCTACGTGACACCCGCGCCGGCGACCAGGTGCGCGGCGTCACGGCGGACCTCGCCACACCCGCCGGCTGCCAGGCGCTGATCGACGCCGAGCCGGTCGCCGACATTCTGGTCAACAACCTGGGTATCTATGGCGCGAAGGAGTTCTTCGCGATCAGCGATGACGACTGGGAGCAGATGCTGCAGGTCAACCTGCTCAGCGGCATGCGTCTGGCGCGGCACTATGCCCAGGGCATGCGCTCGCGGGGCTGGGGCCGCATCCAGTTCATTTCCAGCGAATCCGCGCTGAACATTCCCACCGAAATGGTCCACTATGGGGTCAGCAAAGCGGCGGTACAGGGCCTGTCACGCGGGCTCGCCAAGGTACTCGCCGGCACCGGGGTGACCGTCAACTCGATCCTGCCCGGACCGACACGCACCGAGGGAGCCGTCGAGATGATGGCCAAGCTGGCGGCCGAACGCGGGGTCAGCGTGACCGAGATGGAAACCCTGTTCCTGGCGGAGAACCGTCCCAGCACCCTGCTGCGCCGGTTCGCCGAGCCACAGGAGGTCGCCAACCTCTGCGTGTATGCGGCCTCTCCCCAGGCCAGCGCCACGACCGGCGCCGCATTGCGGGTCGAGGGCGGCATCGTTGAGAGCATCGCCTGAGACAATGTCTCGGACCTGTCACTGCCAACGCGTACAAGGAGACCCAGCATGCCGGAATCCAGCACCCAGATCGCCACGGACAATCCACAGCGCCTGATCACCCGCCTGAGCAATCACTGGGCGCACAAGTTCCCGGTCACGCGCGGGGAAGGACGCAGCGAAATATCGCTGAGCCTTGGCCTGTGCCAGCTCGAGGCGCACGGAACCACACTGCGGGTGCGACTGAAAGGCGAGGAGGACGCGCTAGGGCAACTCGAGACGGTGGCGGCCAGTCATTTGCAACGCATGGCTGCCGAACCGCTGCCCGAGTTCATCTGGCAACGGCAGGCGTGAAGCCACGCCACCCCGATTCGACAAGGAGCAACCTATGAACGACTCAGCCCACCGCTATGGCAGCGTGAGCCGCATCCTGCACTGGGGCATGGCCCTGCTGCTGATCCTGCAGTTCCTCAAGCTGGGGGACCGCATCGGCGAAGGTGAGCACTGGATTGGCCAGACCCTGGTGCCCAGTCATGTGAGCATCGGCGCCTTGCTGCTGGTGCTGGTGCTGGTGCGCCTCACCTGGGCGGCGGCACAGCGCGGGCGGCGACCGCAGCCGGCGGAGCCGCTGGGCGGGCTGGCACGCATCGGCCACGGCTTACTGTATCTGTGCATGCTGGCAATGCCGCTGCTTGGCCTGGCCGTGATGCGGGGCAACGGCTACGGCCTCGAGGTGTTCGGCATGCAACTGGTGGCTCGCGGCGGCGAGGAAATTCCCTGGCTGGCCAGCCTGGGCAGCCTGCATTCGCCGCTGGCCTGGTTGTTCCTGTTGCTGGTCCTCGGCCACGTTGTCGCAGCGCTGTTCCATCACTGGGTAGTGAAGGACGATACCCTGCGGCGCATGGCGGGTTGAAGTCGGAGCGGGCATTGCGCCCGCGCCCTTGCCCATCAGCCCAGCGCGTCTTCGATGGCCTGAACGAGCAGCGGATCATCCGGTGTGGTGCGCGGCGCAAAACGGGCCAGCACGCGGCCGTCGGAACCGACCAGGAATTTCTCGAAGTTCCAGGTGATCTCGCCGGGGAACTCGGCGCCTTCTCCCGCCAGTAGCCGATACAGCGGATGACGTCCCGGCCCGTTGACCTCCAGTTTGCGGGTCATGGGAAAGCTGACCTGGTAGTGCCTTTCGCAGAAGCGCGCGATCTGCGCTTCGCTGCACGGCTCCTGAGAACCGAACTGGTTGCAGGGCACGCCGAGCAGGCTGAAATCGCGCGTGGCGTAGCGGCGCTGCAGTTGCTCCAGCCCGGCGTACTGCGGGGTCAGCCCGCATTCCGAAGCGACGTTCACGATCAGCAGCACCTTGCCCTCGTAGGGTTTGAGCGGCAATTCCTCGCCAGCGAGGCTCGTCAAGGTAAGGTCGTGGATGGCACTCATGGAAAACAACTCCTTCTTTCTAGCGCGCAAATAAAAAGGCGCCCTGTGGGCGCCTTTCAAGCAGTCCGGCCCGGGCTGCGAATCAGTGGTGATGACCACCTTCGCCATGGATGTGTCCATGGGCGACTTCTTCGGCGCTGGCTTCACGCACCTGCACGACTTTCACGTCGAAGTTCAGGCGCTGACCGGCCAGCGGGTGGTTGCCGTCGACAGTCACGTCGTTGCCTTCGATGTCGCGAATGGTGACGACCTGCATGCCGCCGTCCGGCGCGGAAGCGTGGAACTGCATGCCGACTTCCAGTTCATCGACGCCTTCGAACATGGCGCGGTCCAGCACGGCGACCTGTTCGGCGCTGTATTCGCCGTAGGCCTCTTCGGGTTCGATGGTGACGTTCAGCTGATCGCCAGCCTGCTTGCCTTCCAGTGCCTTCTCCAGACCGGGAATGATGTTGCCGCAACCGTGCAGGTACACCAGCGGCGCGCCGCCAGCGGAACTGTCGATCACCTCGCCGGCTTCGTTGGTGAGGGTATAGTCGATGGAGACAGCCTTGTTGGCGGCGATCTGCATGGGGAAGACCTTTTGATTGAGAGTTTGGAGCGCGCAAGTTTACCCGCGCGGGCAGCTGAAAGCGAACCATGCACGGACCGGCGGGTCGTGCCAGTGCTGCTCGGCTACCGGCTGGACGATGAGGGCCATTGGGTTGCGCTCTTGTCTTGTGGACACACTCAGCATTTGCGTCATTCGCCGCCCTGGCAGTCGCGGCCCTGGGTACTAGATGTAGCCAGTCGCACCCGCCGCATCGGTCAGCCGTTCGACTGCGGTTGGTGCCGGCAGGCCGGTGCTGCCGAGGGGTGCGCCGAGCCGGCCCTGCTCGATTGATGCACGAACGGCTCTGAACGGGGGCTTTCCTGACCATTCGGTCACCCGTGATGCTTGCAGTTGAGTGCACAATCGTTAACCTTGCGGCCAATTTTTCCTGACGAGAATCGGCCATGCTGAGTTTTCTCCCCGCCACCCTGCGCGGCGTCATCGCCGGTCTGATCCTGGCGCTGAACACGCTGTTCTGGTGCTGGCCGCTGTTCGCACTGTCCCTGCTCAAACTGCTGCTGCCCATCCCCGCCGTGCAACGCGCGCTGCGCCACGCCATGCACTGGATCGCCGAAAGCTGGATCGGCATCAATAGCTTCTGGATGGACCTGGTCTGCCGTACTCGCTGGGATGTGCAAGGCCGCGAACTGGTCGATAAACAGCATTCCTACCTGGTGAGCAGCAACCACCAGAGCTGGGCGGACATCCTGGTGCTGCAATACCAGTTCAACCGCCGCATGCCGATCCTCAAGTTCTTCCTCAAGCAGGAACTGATCTGGGTGCCGGTTATCGGCCTGTGCTGGTGGGCGCTCGAGTTCCCGTTCATGAAGCGCTACAGCAAGGAATACCTGCGCAAGTACCCGCACAAGCAGGGCCAGGACCTGGCCACCACCCGCAAGGCCTGCGAGCGCTACAAGACCAATCCGGTGTCGGTGTTCAACTTCCTGGAAGGTACCCGCTTCACCCCGGCCAAGCATGATCAGCAACAGTCGCCGTTCCGGCACCTGCTCAAGCCCAAGGCCGGCGGCATCGCCTTCGTGCTGGACGCCATGGGCGAGCAACTGGAATCCATGGTTGATGTGACCATCCACTACCCCGCCGGCCGACCCACCTTCTGGGATCTGCTCTGCGGTCGTATTCCCCAGGTGGTCATGCGCGTGCACCAGCGGGAGATCCCCGCCCAGTTCCTCGGCCGCAGCTATGACAGCGACTCCGAGTACCGCCTGGTATTCCAGCAGTGGGTCAACCAGCTGTGGCAGGAGAAGGACGCCGAGCTGGAGCAGCTGAAGCAGCAGTTTCCGGGCTGAGATCCCGCGCCGGGACGGCCCGCAGGGTGGTCAAGGCAAAGCCTTGGCCACCGGAGGGATGCTTCACACCGTGCGGCGGCCAGAACAGCGCTGAGCCGGCCGGCGTAAAGCCGGCCCTACAGAGACAAGGCACTTCGGCCTTGTGTAGGGCCGGGTTTATCCCGGCCGACGGTGTTAAGACCCACCACAGGTTTTCAGCTCATACCACCAGCGCCGCCAGCCAGCGACTCAACCCCCCCAGCAACACGACCACCCCCACCGTCATCACCAGCAGAAACAAGGGCCGAAACGGCCGGCGCTCGACCCGGTGCTGCGGGGCGTTGAGGTACTCGTTCACGCGCTGCTGATCTTCGCTGCTCAGGCGACTCGGCATGGTTCCATCCTCCGACAGGTTCCCCACCCGGTATAGCCCAGGATGACCAGCACCTATAGTGTGTCGAGCATTCATTCCACGGAGCAGCGCCATGGGCAAATGGATCGGCATTCTTCTTCTGCTGGCCGGGCTGGCACGCGCCGCCGACTACCCCAGCGAACAGGGCACCCTGCAGGTCGATGAAGTGATCGGCGGCCTGGAACATCCCTGGTCACTGGCCTTCCTGCCGAACGATCAGGGCTTGCTGATCACCGAGCGCCCCGGCCGGTTACGCCTGCTGAAAATCGGCGGCAGGCTGTCGCCGCCCATCGACGGGGTGCCGGCGGTGTATGCCCGGGGCCAGGGCGGCCTGCTGGAGGTGGCGCTGTCGCCGCAGTTCGCACAGGACCGGCTGGTCTATCTCGCCTACGCCGAGGCCGGCGATGGCAAGGCCGGCACCGCCGTGGGGCGCGGGCGCCTCAGTGACGATGGCGCGCGACTCGAAAACTTCCAGCGCATCTTCCAGCAACAACCCAAGCTGTCCACCGGCATCCATTTCGGCGCACGGCTGGTGTTCGATCGCGACGGCTACCTGTTCATCGCTCTGGGCGAAAACAACCAGCGTCCCACGTCCCAGGATCTGGACAAGCTGCAGGGCAAGCTGGTACGCCTGCACGCCGATGGCCGCGTACCGGCCGACAATCCTTTCGTGAACCGCCCGGGCGCGCGCCCGGAAATCTGGTCCTACGGCCATCGCAACCCGCAGGGCATGGCCCTCGATCCGCGCAGCGGCACGCTGTGGCTGCACGAGCACGGCCCGCGCGGCGGTGACGAGATCAACCTGCCGCGCGCCGGCCGCAATTACGGCTGGCCGCTGGCCACCCACGGCATCAACTACAGCTTCACAGCGATCCCGGAGGCCAAGGGCAAGCGGGTCGAGGGCACCGAACCGCCGCATTACGTCTGGGAAAAATCACCGGCGATCAGCGGCATGGCCTTTTACAGTCAAACGCGTTTCCCCGCCTGGCGCGACAACCTGTTCATCGGCGCACTCAAGGGCGAGCTGATCCGCCTGCAACTGGACGGCGAGCGCGTCGTCCACGAAGAGCGCCTGCTCGGCCAACTGGGCAAGCGCATCCGCGACGTGCGCCAGGGGCCGGATGGTTTCCTGTACCTGCTGACCGACGAGCCGAACGGCCAGCTGCTGCGTGTCGGCCTGTAGTAGGAAACCGCGTAGAATGCGCGCCCTGACGTAGAGAGGCACACGCAACATGGCACTGATCGGTCGATTTAATTCACTGCAGGTCACCAAGCACACTGACTTCGGCCTGTATCTGGACGACGGTG
>DATJDB010000144.1:0-3632 GCA_035497635.1 Pseudomonas sp.
GTCCAGCCGGTTTGCGGGCGCAGCTTTTCCTGCCCGACATAGTGCGCCCAGCCGCCGCCGGACTGACCAATGCAGCCGCACATGATTAACAGGTTGATCAGGCCGCGGTAGGTCATGTCCATGTGGTACCAGTGGTTGACCCCGGCGCCGACGATGATCATCGAGCGGCCCCGCGTCTTGTCCGCATTCTGGGCGAATTCACGGGCCAGACGGGTCACCTGGGCGGCCGGCACACCGGTGATGGTTTCCTGCCAGGCCGGGGTATAGGGTTTGATCTGGTCGTAGTCGGTGGCGCCGTCATCCGCGCCACTGCCGCCGACCGTAGCCTGCAAGCCGCGGTCGATACCGTGGTTGGCGGCCATCAGGTCGAAGACCGTCGCGGCCAGCACCTCGCGGCCATCGGCCAGTTGCAGGCGCTTGGCCGGCAAGTGGTGATAGATCACATCGCGCAGCGGGGTGTGCGGGAAGTGCTGGTGCGCGATGCCGCCAAAGTAGGGGAAGCCGACGCGCGCCACTTCGTCATGGCGACCGAGCAGGGATAGTGCCAGGGACACAGCCTGGCCGTCGGCGTCCACTGGCTCCAGATTCCAGACGCCGTCTTCGCCCCAGCGAAAGCCGATGGAGCCGCGCGGCACCACCAGGCGGTCGCCGGTTTCATCCCATGCCAGGGTTTTCCATTCGGGGTTGTTGGCCTGACCGAGGTTGTCGGCGAAGTCGCTGGCGCGCAGCTGCTTGCCGGGCACCAGCGAACCATCGGCGCGGGTTTCCAGCTCCACCAGGATCGGCATGTCGGTGTAGCGGCGCACGTAGTCGGTGAAGTAGACGCTGGGGTTCTCCAGGTGGAACTCCTTGAAGATCACATGGCCCATGGCGATGGCCAGCGCCGCGTCGGTGCCCTGCTTGGGGCTCAGCCATTCATCGCAGAGCTTGGAGACTTCCGCGTAGTCGGGGGTGATGGCGATGGTCTTGGTGCCCTTGTAGCGCACCTCGGTAAAGAAGTGCGCGTCGGGGCTGCGCGTCTGCGGCACGTTGGAACCCCAGGCGATGATGTAGCCGGAGTTGTACCAGTCGGCCGATTCCGGCACGTCGGTCTGCTCACCCCAGGTTTGCGGGCTGGAGGGCGGCAGGTCGCAATACCAGTCGTAGAAGCTCAGGCACACGCCACCAATCAGCGACAGGTAGCGGGTGCCGGAGGCGTAGCTGACCATGGACATGGCCGGGATCGGCGAGAAGCCGGCTACCCGGTCCGGCCCGTACTGCTTGATGGTGTAGACGTTGGCGGCGGCGATCAGCGTCTGCATCTCGTCCCAGTCGGCGCGAACGAAGCCGCCCAGGCCCCGGTCGTGCTTGTACTGCCGGGTGCTGTCGGGGTTCTCGACGATGCTCGCCCAGGCATCCACCGGGTCCTTGTGCTGCGTCAGTGCGGCGCGCCACAGCTGGATCAGCGGTTTGCGGATCAGCGGGTACTTGAGGCGGTTGGCGCTGTACAGATACCAGGAGTAGCTGGCACCGCGTGGACAGCCGCGCGGCTCGTGGTTGGGCAGATCGGGGCGGGTGCGCGGGTAGTCGGTCTGCTGGGTTTCCCAGGTGACCAGGCCGTTCTTGACGTAGACCTTCCAGCTGCACGAGCCGGTGCAGTTCACCCCATGGGTGGAGCGCACGATCTTGTCGTACTGCCAGCGCTGGCGGTAGCCATCTTCCCATTCACGCGTTTCATCACGGGTTTCGCCGTGGCCGTCGGCGAATTCCGGCGGGCGTTTGGCGAGGTATTTCAGGCGGTCAATGAAATGACTCATTTGTTTCCTCCTGAACGGGGCACACAGGCGAGCCCCGGGCTAGGGTGACTACCGCTAGCAGGGCACCTCCGCATTGCGGCGGGTGTAGTAGAACCAGGTGAGCACGATGCAAAGAGCATAGAAGAGGATGAAGCCGTACAACGCCGCAGCTGCACTGCCGGTCATGGCCAGGGAGGTGCCATAGGCCTTGGGAATGAAAAACGCGCCATAGGCGGCCACCGCCGAGATGAAACCCACCGCAGCGGCGGATTCCTTTTCGCTCTGGCGTTGCTGGTCGGCGGACGGCAGGTGCGGGTGCAGGCGCGGCGTCTGATGGCGGAAGATCGCCGGGATCATCTGCGTGGTGCTGGCGTTGCCGACACCGGAGAAGAAGAACAGCAGCAGGAACATGGCAAAGAAGCCGGTAAAGCTGCGCGCCTCGAGGAAAAACAGCACGCCCAGCACGCACACCGCCATGGCTGCATAGACCCATAGGCTGACCCGGGCACCGCCGAAGCGGTCGGCCAGGCCGCCGGAGAATGCCCGGCTCAGGGCACCGATCAGCGGGCCGAGAAAGGCAATCTTGAGAACATCCACCTCGGGAAACAGGTTGCCGGCCAGCAGCGGAAACGCCGCTGAAAACCCGATGAAGCTGCCGAAGGTGCCGGTATACAGCACGCTCATCAGCCAGGTGTGCTTGCGCTTGAAGATCACCAACTGATCAGCGAATGAGGACTTGGCGCTGGCGATGTCGTTCATGCCGAACCAGGCGGCAAAGGTGGCCAGGATGATGAAGGGCACCCAGATGAACCCGGCGTTCTGCAACCAGAGCTGTTGTCCGCTATCGGTCACCGCCGGCTCGCCGCCCAGCGTGCCGAACACGCCCAGGGTAATGACCACCGGCACCAGGAACTGCATGACGCTGACGCCCAGGTTGCCGAGCCCGGCGTTCAAACCCATGGCCTTGCCCTTGGACGCTTTGGGGTAGAAGAAGGAGATGTTGGCCATGCTGGAGGAGAAGTTGCCGCCGCCCAATCCGCACAGCAGGGCGAGGATCAGCATGACCAGATAAGGGGTGTCCGGGTCCTGCACGGCAACGCCGATCCACAGTGCCGGCAGCAACAGGGACGCGGTGGACAGGGCGGTCCAGCGTCGTCCGCCGAAGATCGGCACCATGAAGCTGTAAAAGATCCGCAGCGTCGCGCCGGACAGGCCGGGCAGGGCGGCCAGCCAGAACAACTGATTGGGCGTATAGCCGAAGCCGACCCGGGGCAGGCGGGCGACCACCACCGACCAGACCATCCAGATGGCGAAGGCCAGCAACAGGTTGGGAATGGAGATCCACAGGTTGCGTCGGGCGATGCGTTCGCCGGTGTCGGTCCAGAAAGCGCTGTCTTCCGGGCGCCAGTCCCTGAGTACCAGGCCACTGGGCGTGGACAGTTCCGGCAGGTCGCCGACTTCGCGTTGCGAGGGCCATTCCACCCGCTCGGCCATGCGGATCGCGTAATGCATCCAGGCCAGAGCGCCACCGGCGATCAGGAACAGCAGCATAAAGGTGCTCTGCCAGATGCCGATCACGTCGTTGAGCATGCCAAAGGTCAGCGGCAGGAAGAAGCCGCCTAGACCGCCCACCATGCCGACCACGCCGCCGACAATGCCGACGTGTCGCGGATAATAGACCGGGATGTGCTTGAACACCGCGGCCTTGCCCAGCGACATGAAGAAGCCCAGCACCATGGTCAGCAGGGCGAAGGCGACCACGTTCAGGGTCAGGGCAAAGGTGATCTCGCCTTCGACGCCGGTAACCGTGTAGCGGGTCGGTGGGTAGCTGAGCAGGAAGGTAGTGACCACCGAGGC
>DATJDB010000145.1:0-12530 GCA_035497635.1 Pseudomonas sp.
TGATGCACAACCCCCGTGGGAGCGAATTCATTCGCGAGCTCTGGGTGGACCGCACAAAAAGCGCGATGACGCATCGGTGAAGCGCGCCCCACCCTACACTTGCGCAACAGGGCCGGCGGCGCCGGCCCTTGGCCGGGGTAAACCCGGCCCCACAGGTGATGCACAAACCCCGCAACAGGTGATGCACAACCCCCGTGGGAGCGAATTCATTCGCGAGCTCTGGGTGGACCGCACAAAAAGCGCGATGACGCATCGGTGAAGCGCGCCCCACCCTACACTTGCGCAAACAGGGCCGGCCGCGCCGGCCTTTGGCCGGGGTAAACTCGGCCCCACAAGGCCCAACCCATTCATCTATGGCGCACATGCTCCAACAGCGTTTCGCGCCAGGGCGCCTCGGCCGGCAGCGCCAGGAAGTGCGGATTGAGGTAATCCTCCCGCGCCGAATAACCCAGCGGTCGACCCTGCAAGTCGAGCACCTCGCCGCCGGCACCTTCCAGCACGCCTTGGGCGGCGGCGGTGTCCCACTGCGAAGTCGGCGCCAGGCGCGGGTAGCAGTCGGCGGCGCCTTCGGCGAGCAGGCAGAATTTCAGCGAGCTGCCCACGCTGGTCAGTTCCAGCGCACCGACCTGCTCACCCAGGCGTGCCAGCAGGCGCTCCTGCTCGGGACTGGAATGGCGCCGGCTGGCCACCAGGGTGAAGCGCTCGGCCGGTTCCCGGCGCACTCGGATCGGCCGGGCCGGCTCCGAACCCACCTGGCGCCAGGCGCCCAGACCGGCGCCACCGTAATAACAGCGCCCGTCGGCCGGCACGCCGACTACGCCGAACAGCACCCGCCCCGCTTCCACCAGCGCCACGTTGACAGTGAATTCGCTGCTGCCGGCGATAAATTCCTTGGTGCCGTCCAGCGGGTCCACCAGCCACCAGCGCTGCCAGCCGGCACGCTCGGCGAACGGGATCGCGCAGCTCTCCTCGGACAGCACCGGGATATCCGGCGCCAAAGCGACCAGCCCCTCGACCAGCACCTGATTGGCAGCCAGATCGGCCGCCGTCACCGGTGAATCGTCAGCCTTGTGCTGCACCGCCAGCTCGTGGCGCCAGAACGGCAGGATGGCCGCGCCGGCACGCTCGACCAGCGCAATGACCGCCGGCAGCAAGACCTGAAGATTCGGTTCACTCACAGCACCAGCTCCCCACGTTGAATCAGCAGGTCGCGGGTCAGGTAGAGCGCCGCCAGCGCGCGGCCCTCACTGAATTGCGGATGTGCCACCAGGCTGGACAGTTCGCGCAGATTGACGCGACTGACCGCCATCGGCTCGGGCTCATCGCCGGGCAGGCGCTCTTCGTAGAGATCGCGGGCCAGGACCACGCGGATGCGCTGGTTCATGTAGCCGGGAGACAGCGACAGCTCGGTGAGATATTCCAGGCGCTCGGCGCCGAAACCCGCTTCTTCCTTGAGCTCGCGATTCGCGGCATCGAGGACCTCCTCGCCCGGCTCGATCAGGCCCTTGGGCAGTGACAACTGATAGTCGTCGGTGCCGGCGCAATACTCCTCCACCAGTAGCGCATGCTCGGCGTCGGCCATGGCCACCACCATCACCGCGCCGTAGCCGGCCTTGCCGACCAGACGCTCATAGGTGCGCTCCACGCCATTGCTGAAACGCAGCTGCAATTCCTCGACGGCAAACAGCCGGCTGCGAGCGACGATCTCGCGAGCCAGCACGGCGGGCTTCTCATGCATGACATTCTCCGGAACGGGCATGCAGGTATCATAACCGCCTTTCCCCGCCGTACCGCGCCACAGATCGTGGCTTCCCGGAGACTCCATGCCCGCCCTGCCCTGGAACACCATCGATACCGTGCTGCTGGACATGGACGGCACCCTGCTGGACCTGCATTTCGACAACCATTTCTGGCTGGAACACCTGCCGCAGCGCTACGCCGAACGCCACGGCATCAGCCGCACCATGGCCGATCTGGAACTGCAGCCGCTGTTCGCCCGGCACGCCGGCCAACTGACCTGGTATTGCCTGGATTTCTGGAGCCGCGAACTGGACCTGCCGATCGTTGCGCTCAAGCGCGAGGTGGCGCACCTGATCAGCCTGCGCCCGGATGCCGACACCTTCCTCGCCGCCTTGCGCCAGGCCGGCAAGCGCGTGGCGCTGATTACCAATGCCCATCGCGATTCGCTGTCGCTGAAGTTGGAGCGCGTGGCACTGGCGCCCTACTTCGACCGACTGATCAGTTCCCATGATTACGGCTTTCCCAAGGAGGACGCGCAATTCTGGGATGCCTTGCAGGCGGATTTCGGCTTTGATCCGGCGCGCAGCCTGTTCATCGACGACAGCCTGTCAATCCTGCGCAGCGCCGGCGCCTATGGCATTGCCCATCTGCTGGCGGTACGCCGCCCGGACAGCCGCCAGGACGCGCGGGATACCGGAGAGTTCGCCGCGCAAGAGGATTATCGAGTGCTGTTGGAAGGGTTGTAGCCGTAGGGCACGGCGCGCCTCGCAGGGCCTGCACGAACCTGGAGCGGCTACACGCCAACGTTACCCACACGCCAAAACAAAAAAACCCCTGCACTGCAGGGGCTTTTTTGCTGGCTCAGGCTCAGCGGTTGCGGGTCAGCAACGCCGGCTTTTCACTACGCGGCCGGTTGTCCGGCAACTCATCCAGCTGTTCCAGATTGGGCAGCCGTTCGCGGTGTTTGTGGATGATCACCGGCTGACGCTCGGAACGGCGCGGCGTGGCGGACAGCGGCGAGTCGCCGCTTTTGCTGCTACTGCCGTTGGGGGTCAGCACGCGGCCAGTGCCCTGTGCCTTGCCACGACCACCGCCAGCGCCGCCGCCTTTCTTGCGGTTCTGGCCGCCCGCAGCTTTGCCGCCTGCAGGCGCGCCCGCGCCCGCACCGCTGCGTGCCGGACGGGGGTTGCCACCCGCATTGGCCTGACCGCCACGCCGGCCACGACCGTTCTGGGCCTGGTTGGCCGGCGGCACGTAGTCGACACGGTTGCCGAAGTTGTCGATCTCGTCGTCGAGGAACACTTCCGGGTCACGATCCGCCGGCAGTGGCGGGCGAATCGCCGTGCCAGCCGCTTGCTGCGGCTTGCCGCGCGCCGGGCCCTGCCCCTGGCCACCGCGACTGCGACGCGGCTTGCTGGCACCGTCGGCGGACTTCTGTTCGCCGCCACGCCCTTCAGCCGGCTTTTTCTCGCCAGATGCACGGGCCGGTCGCTTCTCGCCACGCGGGGCAGCCTTCTGTTCGTCGTTGCGGCGACCACCACGATTCTGCGGCGGGCGCGGGGCACGCACTTCCGGCGCTTCCACTTCCAGGCTGGCCAGGTCGAAACCCATCAGGTCGCCATCGGGAATGCGCTGCCGGGTCATGCGCTCGATGCCCTTGAGCAGCTTTTCCTCGTCCGGGGCGACCAGCGAGATCGCTTCGCCGCTACGCCCGGCCCGGCCGGTACGACCGATACGGTGAACGTAGTCTTCCTCGACGTTGGGCAGCTCATAGTTGACCACGTGCGGCAGCTGGTCGATGTCCAGACCACGGGCAGCGATGTCGGTGGCCACCATCACGCGAATGGTATTCGCCTTAAAGTCGGCCAGCGCCTTGGTGCGCGCGTTCTGGCTCTTGTTGCCATGGATCGCGGCAGCCGACAGGCCGTGCTTTTCCAGGTACTCGGCCAGGCGGTTGGCACCGTGTTTGGTGCGGGTGAAGACCAGCACCTGTTCCCAGGCACCGAGGGTGATCAGGTGCGCCAGCAGTGCGCGCTTGTGGGTCGCCGGCACGCGATAGACACGCTGTTCGATGCGCTCCACGGTGGTGTTCGGCGGCGTGACTTCGATGCGCTCGGGCTCGTGCAGCAGCTTGCCGGCCAGGCCGATGATGTCCTGGGAGAAGGTCGCCGAGAACAGCAGGTTCTGGCGCTTGGCCGGCAGACGGGCCAGCACTTTCTTCACGTCGTGAATGAAGCCCATGTCGAGCATGCGGTCGGCTTCGTCAAGTACGAGGATTTCCACGTGGGACAAATCGACAGCGCCCTGACCGGCCAGGTCCAGCAGTCGACCGGGACAGGCCACCAGCACGTCCAGGCCCTTGGCCAGTACCTGGACCTGGGGGTTCATGCCGACACCGCCAAATACGCAGGCGCTCTTGAACGGCAGGTCGCGGGCATACAGCTTGAAGCTGTCATGCACCTGGGCGGCGAGTTCGCGGGTTGGCGCCAGCACCAGCACACGCGGCTGCTTGGGCACGTGGCGACGGTTCTTGTCTGGCTGGCCATCCGGGAACAGCAATTCGAGTACGGGCAGTGCGAAACCGCCGGTTTTGCCGGTGCCCGTCTGGGCGGCGACCATCAGATCGCGGCCTTGCAACACGGCGGGAATGGCCCGCTGTTGCACCGGAGTGGGCTGGGCGTAGCCAGCGGCCTCGACGGCGCTGGCCAGTGCCTCGGAGAGACCGAGGGAAGCAAAGGACATGGATGATCCTGTCTGTATGTGGGGCAAGCCCGATGAAAAGGACGCCTGGCATGAATCGCCATAAGAGGGGGGCGATCCCGACCGGTACTGCCGACCCATTGAGAGGAGTCGGGGTCCGGGCGCGAGCCGGGGCGGACCGGGGGAGTGTATACCAGCGTGGACGGTTGTGGTGCCGTTTTTTCTGACCGGTACCGTGGGGCGCGGGTTCCGCAAGTCAGCTACGAAGCGCGGGGTTCAGCCCTGCCGGCAGGCGTGTAGGGCCGGGTTTATCCCGGCCAAAGGCCGGCGTAAAGCCGGCCCTAACGCATCGTCGTTCAGCGCGGCAGCTTGAGATTGTTCCAGATCGCCAGGCTCGGCTCGGCCTGGTTGAGGGTGTAGAAATGCAGGCCCGGCGCGCCGCCGGCCAGCAACTTCTCGCACATCTCGCTGACCACCTGCTCGCCGAATGCCTGAATGCTGGCGATGTCGTCGCCATAGGCTTCCAGTTGCTTGCGCACCCAGCGCGGAATTTCCGCGCCGCAGGCATCGGAGAAGCGCGCCAGGCTGGTGTAGTTGGTGATCGGCATGATGCCCGGGACGATATCGATGGCCACACCCAGTTTCTGCACGCGCTCGACGAAGTAGAAATAGCTGTCGGCGTTGAAGAAGTACTGAGTGATGGCGCTGTCGGCGCCGGCCTGGGCCTTGCGCACGAAGTTGGCCAGGTCGTCCTCGAAGTTACGCGCCTGCGGATGCATCTCCGGGTAGGCGGCGATTTCGATGTGGAAGTGATCACCGGTTTCGGCGCGAATAAACTCGACCAGTTCGTTGGCGTAGCGCAGCTCGCCACTGGCCAGGCCCATGCCCGACGGCAGATCGCCGCGCAGGGCGACGATGCGGCGGATGCCGTTGTCCTGGTAGGTGGCGAGCAGTTGGCGCAGCTCGGCCTTGCTGTCACCGACGCACGACAGGTGCGGTGCGGTCGGCACCTTCACGTCGCCGTCCAGCTGCAGCACGGTATTCAGGGTGCGGTCGCGGGTCGAACCACCGGCACCGTACGTGCAGGAGAAAAAGTCCGGCTGGTATTCGGCCAGGCGGCGGGCGGTATTGAGCAGTTTTTCATGCCCGGCCTCGGTCTTCGTCGGGAAGAACTCGAAGCTGTAGCGGCGTTCCTGGGACATGGAATCAATCCTTCAGAGCGTAGGGTGGAAAGCGCGCAGCGCTTTTCCACCGCCTTGGAACGGCAGGTGGAAAAGGCCGTTGGCCGTTTTCCACCCTACGGTTCGCATCAGTAGCGGTAGCTGTCCGGCTTGAACGGGCCTTCCACGTTCACGCCGATGTACTCGGCCTGCTTCGGGGTCAGCTGGGTGACCACACCACCGAAGCCCTTGACCATTTCCAGCGCGACTTCTTCGTCGAGCTTCTTGGGCAGCACTTCGACGGTCAGACGCTCGGCCTTCTTGGCGGCCGGCAGGTCGGCAAACTTCTGCTCGAACAGGAAGATTTGCGCCAGCACCTGATTGGCGAAGGAGCCGTCCATGATGCGGCTCGGGTGACCAGTGGCGTTGCCCAGGTTCACCAGACGGCCTTCGGCCAGCAGGATCAGGTAGTCATCGTTGGTCGGGTCGATGGTCTTGCCGGTGCGGTGGATCTTGTGCACCTGCGGCTTCACCTCTTCCCAGCCCCAATTGGCGCGCATGAAGGCGGTGTCGATCTCGTTGTCGAAGTGACCGATGTTGCACACCACGGCGCGCTTCTTCAGCGCCTTGAGCATGCCGGCGTCACACACGTTGGAGTTGCCGGTGGTGGTGACGATCAGATCGATCTTGCCCAGCAGCGCAGCGTCGATGCAGGCATCGGTGCCGTCGTTCAGGCCGTTGTTGTAGGGTGACACCAGCTCGAAACCGTCCATGCAGGCCTGCATGGCGCAGATCGGGTCGACTTCGGAAACCTTGACGATCATGCCTTCCTGACGCAGCGACTGCGCCGAACCCTTGCCCACGTCGCCGTAGCCGATCACCAGCGCCTGCTTGCCGGACAGCAGGTGGTCGGTGCCGCGCTTGATGGCGTCGTTGAGGCTGTGACGGCAGCCGTACTTGTTGTCGTTCTTGCTCTTGGTCACCGAGTCGTTGACGTTGATCGCCGGGACTTTCAGGGAACCGTTCTTGAGCATGTCCAGCAGACGGTGCACGCCGGTGGTGGTTTCCTCGGTGATGCCGTGGATGTTGGCCAGCATCTGCGGGTACTTCTTGTGCAGGATTTCGGTCAGGTCACCACCGTCGTCCAGCACCATGTTGGCGTCCCACGGCTGGCCGTCCTTGAGGATGGTCTGCTCGATGCACCACTCGTACTCTTGCTCGGTTTCGCCCTTCCAGGCGAACACCGGAATACCGGCGGCGGCGATGGCGGCGGCGGCCTGGTCCTGGGTGGAGAAGATGTTGCAGGACGACCAGCGCACTTCGGCGCCCAGCGCGATCAGCGTCTCGATCAGCACGCCGGTCTGGATGGTCATGTGGATGCAGCCAAGGATCTTCGCGCCCTTGAGCGGCTGGGACGCGGCGTACTTGCGACGCAGGCCCATCAGGGCCGGCATTTCGGACTCGGCGATGATCAGTTCCTTGCGGCCCCAGTCGGCCAGGGAAATGTCGGCGACCTTGTAATCGGTAAAAGCGGCGGGCGTCATGACAGCGCTCATTGAAGAGTTCTCCATTCGTAGTGTGCGAATGGGCGCCGTTGATGCGTTCAGATAAACGCCCCGTTCGAGCCTGACAGTTGCTCTTTGGTAAAAGCAGCCTGCTGCAGCGCCCCTCGAACGGGTGGCGGGCACGACCGGAGCGGAGCCGGCCGTGAAAATGCCGGCGATTATAGCGGCAGCGCGGCGCCGACCCAAGCCCGGCTGGCCGCTTCGCCGAACTTGCTTGCCCATGCGTCCATCGAAGCATCAGCACCGACTGCCAAGAGGACGCCACCATGACCCGTCTGGCCCGGATTGGCCTGCTGCTTGCCCCGCTGTATAGCGCGTCCGCGCTGGGGGCAGCTTGCTATGTCATCGAGGAAAGCACCGGGACCTTGCCCGATCCCGTGGTGCCGACCAAGTGCTTCTACTTCGAAGACATGGACGACACCGACGCCATGCGCTGGGCCTGTCGCGACAAGGACGATGTCGGCCAGACACACCGCGAATTGCGCCAGCAGTGTCCGCCGGAACCCCAGGCGCGCTGCACCGCCCGCATGACGCCGGAGACCCTGGCCAACGAGCAGGCGTTCGGGCGCCGCGCGCCCGGCGAGGCTCTGCCCAGCACCCTGCCGGACGGCGCGCGGATCGTCACGTTCTACTACCGGATCACCGATCGCGAGCAGGCGCGCGTCGACTGCGAAACCCTGGGCGGCGACTGGGAACAGCTCCGGTAAAAACCTGACATCGTTAGGGGCTTTCCTTGGCGGCAGGGAGGGGGATAATCGCGGGCTGATTTTTCTGCCCCCAAGGTTTCCTGACCATGACGTCGAAAGTTGTAGGCCTGATGTTGCTCGCCACCCTGGTGCTGGCCGGTTGTGATCGTATCGACCCCAATTCCCCGCTCGGCCAGCGCAAGGCCATCTTCAAGGACATGATGAAGACCAGCGAGGACCTCGGCGGCATGCTGCGCGGGCGGCTGAACTTCAACGAGGAGGCGTTCATCGAGGGCGCCGCCCACCTGGACACCATCACCCACCAACCGTGGCAGCACTTCCCGCAACTCAAGGACAGCGACCAGACCTCGGCGCGCGACGACGTCTGGCAGCGCCAGGAACGCTTCGACGAACTGGCCCGTGCCCAGGAAGCCGCCACCGCCGCGCTGGTCGCCGCCACCGCCGCCCGCCCGCTGGAACCCAAGGCTCTGGTCGCACCGATGCAACGCGTGGAAGACGCCTGCGAGAGCTGCCACAAGGAATTTCGCGCGTACTGATCCCGATACGCACCTGCTTCTACGGTAGGAGCGACCTCAGCCGCGATGCTCTTCATGGTTGCCAACCAAAAGCTCGCGACTGAAGTCGCTCCTACAGGTCAGGCGGCCGCCGCTGCCGGCTACAGCCGCGATGCTTTTCGTGCAGATGCACCCCAAAAGCTCGCGACTGAAGTCGCTCCTACGGTCCTACCGGTCAAAGCGGTGCGCCGCTAATCCGGCGTCTGCACCCTCGGCGGCAGCGGGCCGCCGCGGCCATCCTGCTCGCCCAGTTGCAGGAAGATCGCCGCGGCGATCATCGACAGCCCGCCCAGACACAGGAAGGTCAGCTGGAAGGCACGCAGGACATCGCTGTCCGTACTGAAGCCCCCCAGCAACGCCGCCGCCGAGGCCACGCCCAGGCCCATGGCCAGTTGCACCACCACCGCCAGCAGGCTGTTGCCGCTGCTGGCCTGATCATCGCGCAGGTCGATCAGCGCGATGGTGTTCATGGCGCTGAATTGCAGGGAGTTGCAGGCGCCGAGCAAGGCCAGTTGCAGCAACAGCAGCGCCAGCGGCGAGGTCTCGCCGGTCAGCCCGAGGCTGGCGATCAGCGCGCCTTGCAACAGGGTATTGGTGACCAGCACCCGGCGGTAGCCGAAGCGATCGATTAACGGCTTGGTGGCCGGCTTGATGGCCATGGCGGCCAGCGCCAGCGGGATCATGCTCATGCCCGCCTCGGCCGGCGAATAGCCCAGCGCCAGCTGCAGCAGCAGCGGCACCAGGAACGGCAGCGCGCCGCTGCCCAGCCGGCCGAACAGGTTGCCGAGGATGCCCACCGCGAAACTTCGGGTGTGGAACAGGCGCGGCGAGAACAGCGGACGCTCGATGCGTCCGGCGCGCAGCCAGTAGGCGGCCAGGCAGGCCGCGCCACCGAACAGCAACAGCATCACCCGCGCGTGCGGCATGTGCAGATCGCCCAGACCTTCCAGGGCAATGGTGATCTGCAGCATCGCCGCGCCGAATAACACGAAGCCCAGGGTATCGAACTGACTGCGCTGCGGCCCGCGCAAATCAGGCATGAAGCGCAGGGCGAACCAGGCGCCCAGCGCACCCACCGGCAGGTTGATCAGGAATATCCAGTGCCAGCTGGCGTATTCCACCAGCCAGCCACCCAGGGTCGGGCCCAGCAGCGGGCCGATTAGCCCGGGAATGGTCACCAGGCTCATCACCCGTACCAGCTCGTTGCGCGGGTAGGCGCGTAGCACCACCAGTCGTCCCACCGGCATCATCAGCGCCCCGCCGAAAGCCTGCAGAATCCGCGCCGCGATCAATTGCTGCAGGCTCACCGACAGCGCGCAGAGCAGCGAGCCGAGGGAAAACAGCAGGATGGCGCTGAAGAAAATCCGCCGGGTGCCGAAACGGTCAGCAATCCAGCCGGACGCCGGAATCAGCAGCGCCACGGTGAGCATGTAGGCGATCACCACACCCTGCATGCGCAGCGGGTCTTCGGCCAGGTCGACGGCCATCGCCGGCAGGGCGGTGTTGAGAATGGTGCCGTCCAGGGTCTGCATGAAGAACGCCACCGCCACCAGCCAGGGCAGGATCCGGGCGGTGCGTGCATCAAGTGGCTGTAAGGTCATGGTGGGTTCCGCAAACGGGGGCGCCAGTCTAACAGGCCTCGTTTTCGACGAAGAATTGCCCGCGCAGGTTGTTTTCAATCACCTGTAAAACGGACGCGCCGGGGCGATTGACTCTGCCTATCGACCCACCAGTCACTCTCAACTGGCAATTCGCCAATGGTAGTGGCAGATTGCCGCGCATCGGCGCCCGTCGCCCCGATCACCGCGTGAGGCCTTTCATGTTGTCCCGTCTCTCCATCCAGCGCACCCTTGCCCTGTCCTTCGGCGCGATTCTCGCCGCGCTGCTTGCCTTCAGCCTTTATCTGCAGCTGGGCGTCAGCCGGGTCGGCACGCAGATGGAAAGTCTTGTCGAGCGCAACGTCAGCCTGCTCGCCACCATTTCCCACCTGCGCTACAGCACCGTCACCTACCGGCGCTTCGCCCTCGACTACGGGTTGACCGTCAGCCCCGCCGAGCACCGGGTGATCCTGGAAAAGATCGAAACCAACAACGCCGCTGTGGATCGCTACCTGCGCGAGATGGAAGCGCTGGCCGACACCCCGGCCCTCAAGCGCTTCCTGCGCGACTTCGGCGCCGGCATGCAGGACTACCACCGCATGCAGGGCAACTACATCCAACTGATCGGCCAGGGCAGCATCGACGAAGCACGGCGCACCATCCTCGGCCCGATGCTGGCGCCGTTCGACCGCCTGGGGGGCCTGCTCACCGACCTGCAGGCCGAGATCGTCAGCGAAGCCAACCAGCTCAAGGCCGAGCAACTGGCCGCCATCCAACGCCAGCAGATATTGCAGGCGGTGTTCGGCGTGGCGCTGCTGCTGTTCACCCTAATCATGGGCGGGCTGATCACCGGCAAGATCAAGCGTCCGCTGCAACTGCTCAGCGGTCAGATGCACCGCGTCGGCCAGGGCGACCTCAGCGAAGCGCTGCGCCTGCGCGACTTCGACGAGGACGAGCTGGGCGCGCTGGCCCGCGACTTCCACGCCATGCAAGAGGGCATCGCCACGCTGGTCGGCGAGGTGCAGGCACGCCTGCGCGAGCTGGAGACGACCGCCGATCAGGTACTCGGTCTGTCCCGTGACGGCTCGCGGATTCTCGATGCCCAGCAGCACGACATCGGTCAGATCGCCTCGGCAATGAACCAGATGGAAGCCACCTTCCAGGAAATGGCGCGCACCACCACCCACGCCGCCGAAGCGGCCAGCAGCGCCAGCGGCCAGGCCCACAGCAGCGATCAGGTGGTGAGGGGCGCCATCGACCAGCTCGGTCACGCCGCCGGCGAGATCCAGGAGGCCGGCAACCTGGCCAGCGCGTTGCAGAACGACAGCACCGCCATCGGCGCGATCTCCGACGTGATCAGCCAGATCGCCGACCAGACCAACCTGCTGGCGCTCAACGCAGCCATCGAGGCCGCCCGCGCCGGCGAACAGGGCCGTGGCTTCGCGGTGGTGGCCGACGAGGTGCGCAACCTGGCGCGGCGCACCCAGGACTCCATCGGCGAGATCAACGGCATCATCAGCCAACTGCAGAACCGCAGCACGCAGATCGCCGACAGCATGGAGCGCGGCCAGACCAGCATGCGCCAGAGCGTGGAGCAGGCCGGCGCCGCCGGTCACTCGATGCGCGAGATCAGCCGTTCGGTGGTGGAAATCTCCGACCTGAACATCCAGATCGCCACCGCCGTGGAACAGCAGACCCAGGTGACCATGGAACTGAACCGCAACCTGGAAAGCATCAACGGCAATTCCGAAAAGGTCGCCGCCAGCGCCCGCCGCGCCGGCGAAGCCGGTCAGCAGCTGGAAACGCTGACCGACCGCCTGCGCGAGCTGGTCGGCCGCTTCCGCCTGAGCTGACCGAAAAGGCGCCGGCCCCCGCACCTAACCGGAAAGCATCCACCGCTTTGCCCCCAGGGTTATCCACAGATTTTGTGGGCCTGCGGGGCAAGCGCAACGGAACTCTGCCGGCACCCGGACCTCACAGCTGCATCGTGTTTCTTTCCTAGAGGAGTTCTTCGATGCGCATTCCCTCCCTGGCCGTGCTGCCCTTCCTCCTGCTCGGCAGCGCCCCGCTGCTCGCCGCCGACTGGCCGGACAACGCCCGCAAGCAGTTTGTCGATGAATGCGTGAGCAGCGCCGACGCCAATACGCCGCCCGCCAAGGCCAAGGCCTATTGCGAATGCTCGGCCGAGCGGGTCAGTAATGAATTCAGCGACGCCGAAATCCGCCAGCTGCAAGGCCAGGCCAACCTCGACGACCGCACCCGCGAGCGGCTCGGCCAGGCCGCCAGCCAATGCCTGCATCACCTGAACCCCTGACGCTTATCGCTCATCGCGGCTGAAGCCGCTCCTACAAGGCCAGCGGTGGCCGGAATTCTGTAGGAGCGGCTTTAGCCGCGACCCATGGCCAGCACCTCCTGCGCCGAGTGACAGACCAGCCCATGCGCCTCGGCGACGCCCGGGTGGGTGATGCGCCCGCGCGCCAGGTTCAGCCCATCGCGCAGCCGTACA
>DATJDB010000146.1:0-3465 GCA_035497635.1 Pseudomonas sp.
GACGCATCGCCGATGGTAGTGTGGGGTCTCCCCATGTGAGAGTAGGTCATCGTCAAGCATCCAAAACCAGAACCCCAATCCGCGACCGCGGGTTGGGGTTTTGTCTTTTTCTGGTTGGCGAATTCAATTTTTCGTCCGTCAGGCCGTTAACGTTTTACATTCATTTTCTAGGCGCTGCGCAATGGCTGTTCAACAAGACAATGCTTTGATCAATGACCTGATGGAACAGGTGCTGTTCCTGGTTTCTCAACCCATCATGAATGTGGAGGAGCCGAATCAGGAAGAAGTGGATCAGTTGTTTTCAGAGGTTCGCCAGAATATCTGGCTGATGCTGTCCGAAAAACTGGACCTGACGGGCAAGGAGCTGGACGAGACCAGAACCAAGGCCATTGACGCCATTATCTATGTGGTCACCGGGCTGGGACAGTCCATGGGTGGCGCGGTTGATGAAGAGGCGCAGCTGGCCCTGTTGACCAAGGCGCGCGGCGAAATCTGGTACGTGGTGGAGAACCACATTCTCTGATCGCAGCCGTGCGGCCTGCTCGTTATTGCAGCGGGCCGAGCAACGTATTCAGATCTTCTTCGCTGAGCTGCCAGCCGCCATCCGTACCGCTGAGCAGCCCTTCGGCCAGTCGCGCCTTGTGTCGCTGTAGCTGCTGGATTTTCTCCTCGACACTGCCCTTGGCGATCAGCTTGTACACGAACACCGGCTTGTCCTGCCCGATGCGATAGGCGCGGTCGCTGGCCTGTGCTTCGACGGCCGGGTTCCACCAGGGATCGAAGTGGATGACGGTGTCCGCCGCAGTCAGGTTGAGTCCCGCACCACCCGCCTTGAGGCTGATCAGAAAGACCGCATGCTGGCCGGCCTGGAACTCGCGCACCGGCGTGGCACGATCCCGGGTGCTCCCGGTCAGCGTGGTGTAGCTGATGTGGCGACGTTTCAGTTCCTGTTCGATCAGCGCTAGCATGCCGGTAAATTGCGAGAACAGCAGTACGCGCCGACCCTCGGCACTCAATTCTTCCAGCATTTCCAGCGTGGCCACCAGCTTCGCGGAATGTTCCGGTTTGCCGTGCCCGCCATCCAGCAGGCGCAGGTCGCAACAGGCCTGTCGCAGGCGCAGCAAGGCCTCGAGAATTACCAGCTGGCTGCGGGCCAGTCCCTGACGCTGGATTTCTTCGCGCACTTTGCTATCCATCGCCAGGCGTAAGGCTTCGTAACGATCGCGCTGTGCCGGCGTCAGTTGTACCCAGTGAACGATCTCGGTTTTCGCCGGCAGTTCGGGTGCCACCTGCTCCTTGGTGCGGCGCAGGAGAAAGGGCTGCACTCGCGTGCGCAACAGGGCGAGTCGCTCGATGTCGCCGTGTTTTTCGATGGGGGTACGGTAGTGTCGTGCGAATTCCTGCTCCCGGCCGAGCCAGCCAGGCATCAGGAAGTGAAACAGTGACCAGAGCTCACCTAGGTGATTTTCCAGCGGCGTGCCGGTCAGGCAAAGCCGTTGACCGGCATTGAACGTCGCCAGCGCCTGGGCCGCCTTGCTGCGCGCATTCTTGATGTTCTGTGCCTCGTCGAGGATCAGCAGATGCAGGCGCTGGCGACCAAGCTGTTCGGCATCGCGCGGCAGCAGGGCGTAGCTGGTGAGCAGCAGATCGTATTCCGCAAGCTGCGCGAATTGCCGATGACGGCGCGGGCCCTGAAGCGCCAGGACCTTCAGCTGTGGAGTGAAGCGCGTGGCCTCATCCAGCCAGTTGGGGATCAGGCTGGTCGGCATGACGATCAGCGCTGGTGCGGTAAGCCGCCCGGCATTTTTTTCCGACAGGATATAAGCCAGCGTTTGCAGCGTCTTGCCCAGGCCCATGTCGTCGGCCAGCACTCCGCCCATGCCCAGCTCGCCCAGCGCCTGCATCCAAGCCACACCCTGCTGCTGGTACGGTCGCAAGCGTGCCTGCAGCCCCTCGGGCTGCGGCATGGGCTGCGAGCCGAGCGTGTTGAGCCGGTTCGCCAGCTCGCGCAATCGCGCGCCGCCCTCCCAGCGCACGTCATTATCCGCAGCCTCCAGGCGCTGCAGGCGTGCGGCGTCCGCCAGCGGCAACCGCAGGCGCTGCAGATCCGCTGGCTGATCCTGAAAATGCAGCTCCCCCAGATTGGCGAGCAGCGGCCGGAGGCGGGAGAGCGGTAACGCCACTCGCTGCCCACCCGGCAGCAGGGCAAAGAGCGCATCATCCTCCGCAGCGTCTTGCGCCGCGTTGTTCAACAGCCAGGGTTTGCTGCGGATGGCCTGCAGCAAGATGGGCAGCAGGCTGATGCGCTGTCCTTCCACTTCGATGCCCATTTCCAGGTCGAACCAGTGCGGGTCGCTTGCCTCATCGAGGCGGGCATACCAGCGATCCACGTCGGTGAGATTGAAATGGAAATCTGGCAGCACATGGATATGCCAGCCTTCCTGGCTCAGCGCCGGCAGGCCTTCGCGGGCGAACTGCATCCAACGGGTGGAATTGGGTAGCTCGTAGGGTTCGCCGTCCTTTTCACCGAGTGCCTCGCTGACCCGCAGGGCGATGCCGAACCCCAGTTCGGCAAGGCGCTGGCGATACCGCCCCTCGCGCGCCTGATCCCGGCGAATGCGCAGTTGGCGACCCGGTGCGACGAAGCGCAGCAGATCTCCGGCATTCTTGCCGTGCACCTGCAAGCCCTCGTACTCGAAGGTGAGGGCGGCGCGGTGCTGGATCTGTTCGGTCATGCGACCCTTGCGGGCATCGAAATGCACGCGCACATGACTGTTGAGCAGCAGGTGCGGCCTTGGCTCGATGTCGGTGCGCAGGATCTGCTCGACCTCGGGGTCGCTGGCCTGCGGGGCCTCGCCCCGTTGATGCGCGCGCTCCAGGGTCAGCAGGGCAGCCACCACATGTTTGCAGTTGTAACCGACTGGACAGCTGCACAGGCCGTGCACCTCCCACAGGGGATCGCGTGGCTGCAGACGTATGGACTGGCGATAGTCGCGTTCTTCCGAACCCTGGCAGCGGGCCTTGAGAATCTGCCCTTCGATCGACAACAGGGTGGCCCGTCCTTGTTCCGCATAGCGTCGACCGCGCGTCACGCAGGCCGGCTCGAAGCGCTCGAGCCAGTTGCGCTGGGTCACGCCGCGAAGGTCCACACTCATGGCTGCAGGCTCACTGGTGGGAAGGGAAGATCAAACTGCATCAACGTCACGGGCCGAATTCGGAAAACCGCAAATTCTCGCACGGTCGTCGACGTCTGGGCAGTCCCACGCCGATGCATTGCATCGTTGCGGGGCAGGAATGCGCGCCAGTTGCCGTGCTGGTGCGTCTTCCCTCCTGGCGCCCGAGCGGCGCGGCGCTCTGGAACGCTGCCATGGCCGTTGATCGGAGAGGGTCGGCGGCTGGTGCGCCCCTTGCTCGTCCTGGATGAATCCAGCGAAGGCGAGGCGATAGCCATGTTCGATCCCTATC
>DATJDB010000147.1:0-18888 GCA_035497635.1 Pseudomonas sp.
ACCTGACCCGCCTGCACACCATGTTCAAGGGCGACTGGCCGCTGGCACTGGCAGCCTACAACGCCGGTGAAGGCACCGTGCGCCGGGCCATGAAACGTAACAAGAGCAAGGGCCTGCCCACCGATTTCTGGAGCCTGCCGCTGCCGCGCGAAACCCGCGAATACGTGCCCAAGCTGCTTGGCCTGGCATCGCTGGTGAAGGCGCCGGAGCAATACAACGTCGCGCTCAACCCGATCCCCAACGAACCCTATTTCGAAGTCGTGGAGATCGGCCGCCGCATGGACCTGGCCCGCGCCGCCAAGCTGGCCGAAATCGATGAACAGCATCTGTACCTGCTCAATCCGGCGTTCAAGCGCCGCATCACCATGGACGGCCCGCGCCATCTGCTGGTGCCGAGCAGCAACGTCGAAATCCTCACCAGCAATCTGGCTCAGCTCCCCCAGGAAGATCTGGTGGACTGGCGTGAATACAAGGTCCGCCCCGGCGACAGCCTGTACACCATCGCCCGTCAGCACAATCTGACCGTCGGCATGTTGCAGGAAATCAACCGCGTCAAGGGTACGCATCTGCGCATCGGCCAGATGCTCAGCATTCCGTCGCATGGCGGTCACCCGGCGCCGGCGGCCCGTACCGTGCTGGCCAGCGCCAACGCTGGCGGCGAAGGCAGCTACAACTATCGGGTGAAGAACGGCGATTCCCTGTGGACCATTGCCGCCAACCACAAGGTCAGCGTTGGAGACATCAAGCGCTGGAACAAGCTGCCCGGCAACCGTCTGCGCATCGACCAGGTCCTGACCCTGCGCGGTGGCAGCGCCCAGCCGACCGGCGAGCAGCCGACGATCTACAAGGTACGCAAGGGCGACTCGCTGTATGCCATTGCCAAGCGTTTCAACGTGAACGTCAGCCACCTGCAGAACTGGAATCCGAACAGCAGCTCAGCGCTGCGCCCCGGCCAGACCCTGACCCTCTATCTCGCGGACTGAAGGCACCGGCATAAGGGCCTTCCGCAGCAAACCGCCGATCCGCAGCCTCGGGTCGGCGGGCTTTTGCCCCCCGGGGCAAGCTGGTACTGTACCGGCAGCTTCAACCGCCGCCATGGACCGGGTTTCCTCGCCTGATGTACCGCCTTCTTCCCCTGTTGCTGAGCCTGTTCTGCCTGCCGGTATACGCCGGGCTCTTCCACAGCCATGGCTATGCCCAGTTCGGCACGCTCAAGTATCCCGCCGCCTTTTCCCATTTCGACTGGGTCAACCCCGACGCGCCCCGGGGCGGCACGCTGCGCCTGATGGGCCTGGGTACGTTCGACAGCCTCAATCCCTATCCTCTCAAGGGCACCAGCCCCTCGGCCACGGCCAACTTCTGGCAATACGGCGTCAGCGAGCTGAACGCCCCGCTGATGGTGGGAACCGGTGACTACGATCCCTCGGGTGACGAACCGGCGTCCAGTTACGGACTGGTCGCCGAATCCGTCGATTACGACAGCGAACGCAGCTGGGTGGTATTCAACCTGCGCCGCGAAGCACGCTTTCACGACGGCAAACCGATCACCGCGGCGGACGTGGCCTTCTCCTACCGCACGCTGCTGCGCGATGGTCACCCGAGCTACCGCACCAGCCTCCAGGAAGTCGCACGCGTCGACGTCCTCAACAGCCAGCGCATCCGCTTCGTCTTCAAGCGCGCCGGCAATCCGTTGCTGATCCTGCGTCTCGGCGAGCTGCCGGTGCTGCCCCAGCACTACTGGAGCACCCGCGACATCAAGGCCACCGGCTTCGAACCCCCGCTGGGCAGCGGCCCCTATCGCATCGTTCAGGTCGAACCCGGACGGCGGTTGGTCTTCGAGCGGGTGAAGAACTGGTGGGGCGAGGATCTGCCGGTCAATCGCGGCAAGTACAACTTCAACCGGGTGGAAGTGGATTTCTACCGTGACAACCACGTCGCATTCGAGGCCTTCAAGGCCGGCGAATTCGATATCTTTCTGGAAAACCAGGCGAAAAACTGGGCCACCGGCTACAACTTCCCGGCAGTGACGCGCGGCGAAGTGATCCGCGCCGAAATTCCCCACCGGATTCCCACCCAGACGCAAGCGCTGTTCATGAACAGCCGTCGGGCGATCTTCACTGATCGCCGCGTGCGCGAAGCCATGGGCTTGATGCTGGATTTCGAATGGGCCAACCGTACACTCTTCAACAGTGCCTATCGGCGCAGCGAAAGCTACTTTCCCAACAGCGAATTCTCGGCCAGCGGCAAACCCGACGGCGCGGAACGCGAGTTGCTGCTGCAGTGGCGCAAGGACTTGCCTCCCGGCACCCTGAACCGCCCCTGGTCCATGCCGCGCACGGAAGGTCGGGGCATCCCCCGCGAGACTGTGCGCCGTGCACTCGATTTGCTGGCCAGGGCCGGCTGGAAGAATTCGGGCCAGCCGAGCCGCCTGCGCAATGCGCAGGGCGTACCCCTGCGCTTCGAGATCCTGCTGGTCAACCCGCGTCTGGAACGCATCCTGCAGCCCTACAGCGAAAACCTGCAGCGTCTGGGCATCCAGGCGAACCTGCGCGTGGTCGACCGTGCGCAGTACAAGCAGCGTCTGGACAGCTTCGATTTCGACATGGTGCTGATGACGTTGCCGCAGAGCCTCAGCCCCGGCCTGGAACAATGGCAGTACTTTCATTCTTCCCAGACGAACGTGCGTGGCAGCCGCAACTATGCGGGCATCAGCGATCCGGTGGTGGACGCCCTGCTTGAGCGTCTGCTGGCCGCCACCAGCCGCGACGAGCAGGTCGCCGCCACCCGCGCCCTGGACCGCGTGCTGCTCTGGCAGCACTACAGCATTCCCAACTGGTACATCGATCACCACCGTCTGGCCTACCGCAATCGTCTGGCCTTTCACAGCACACCGCCCTATACCCTCGGGCTGCGTGCCTGGTGGCAAAAGCCCATGGAGAAGAGCTCACGATGAACACCCTGTTCAAACGCCTGCTACCGGCCACGGCGCTCGCCCTGGGGCTGAGCGGCGCGGCACTGGCGCAACCACAGCACGCCCTCACGCTATATGACGAGGCGCCGCTCTACCCGGCCGATTTCACGCACTTCGACTTCGTCAATCCTGACGCGCCCAAGGGCGGCACCCTGCGCCTGGCCGGCCTGAACGGCTTCGACAGCTTCAATTCGTTCATCCCCAAAGGCAACGAAGCCAGCATGATCGGGCTGGTGTACGACACCCTCACCTATCACTCGCCCGACGAGCCCTTCACCGAATACGGTCTGCTGGCCCAGAAGATCGAAAAGGCGCCGGATAACAGCTTCGTGCGCTTCCACCTGCATCCCCAGGCGCGCTTCCATGACGGCACCCCGGTCACGGCCGAGGACGTGGTGTTCACCTTCAACACCCTGGTCAGCAAGGGCGACCCGATGTACCGCCACTACTACGCGGATATCAAGGCGGTCGTGGCCGAGGACAGCCGCCGCGTACGCTTCGATTTCAGCCACACCGGCAACCGTGAGCTGCCGCTGATCGTCGGGCAACTGCAGATCCTGCCGCGCCACTGGTGGCAGGAACGGGACCTGTCGAAATCCGAAGCCGCCCCGACCCTGCAGGCCATCGCTTCGCTGACCACTGCCGAGGACGGCCGCAGCATCACCGTCACCCTAAATGAAGGCGAGGAGATCCCCAGCGCCGAAGACGTGCGGCTCTCCCGGGAGGCCCAGGACCTTCCCGCACTGGCGGCACTCAAGCGCCTGCGCATCGAGGACGACAAGCGCCTGGTCGCAGAACTGGACAAGCCAGCCAGCCCGGAACTGCTCACCGCGTTGCAGGCCATGAAGGTACTGCCCGCCAAGCGCGACTTTACCCGCACCAGCCTGGAGCCGCCGCTGGGCAGCGGCCCGTATCGCATCGCCAGCTACGCCGCCGGCCGTTCGGTGCGCTACGAGCGCATCCAGGACTGGTGGGCCGCCGACCTGCCGGTCACCCGCGGCCTGTACAACTTCGACACCATTACGCTGGACTACTACCGCGACATGTCCGTGGCGCTGGAGGCCTTCAAGGCCGGGCAGTTCGACTACAACCTCGAGTATTCCGCCAAGGACTGGGCCACCGGCTACGACAGCCCGGCCCTGCGCAGCGGCCGGATCATTCAGGAAGCCATCCCCAACCACAATCCGGTGGGCATGCAGGGCTTCACCTTCAACATCCGTCGCCCGATGTTCCAGGATCGTCGCGTACGCGAGGCCATCGCCCTGCTGTTCGATTTCGAGTGGACCAACAAGCAGCTGTTCTTCGGCGCCTACAAGCGCACCAGCAGCTTTTTCGCCAATTCTGAACTGGCCGCTCGCGGCCTGCCCAGTGAAGCCGAGCTGACGCTGCTGGAGCCGCTGCGCGAGCATTTGCCCGAGGAAGTCTTCACCCAGGAATTCCGTCCGCCGGTCAGCGACGGCAGCGGCATCATCCGCGACCGCCAGCGCCGCGCCTATCAGCTGCTGCTGGAGGCCGGCTACCGAGTGGAAAACGACCGCATGGTGAATGCCGACGGCCAGCCGCTGAGTTTCGAGTTCATGGTCCTGCAGGCCAACCTGGAGCGCGTGATCCTGCCGTTCAAGCGCAATCTGGCCGAGCTGGGCATCGACATGCAGTTGCGCCGTGTGGATGTCTCCCAGTTCATCAATCGCCTGCGTTCACGCGACTTCGACATGACCTCCAGCATCTGGCCGCAATCCAATTCGCCGGGCAACGAGCAGATGGAGTTCTGGCATTCGCGCAGCGCCGACAGCCCCGGCAGCCGCAACTTCATTGGCCTGCGCGACCCGGCCATCGATGCGCTGGTGGAGGGCCTGATCCGCGCCGATTCGCGGCAGAGCCTGATCGACCATGCCCGCGCGCTGGACCGTGCGCTGCTCTGGGGCCATTACCTGGTGCCCAATTACTACATCGACACCTACCGCGTGGCGCACTGGACGCACCTCAAGCGCCCCCACCGCACGCCGCGCTACGACGTAGGCCTGATGAGCTGGTGGATCGAAGGCAGCGCGCCGCCGCCGACCCCGGCCGATACGCAGGGAGCTGAATGATGCTGGCCTATATTGCACGGCGCCTGCTGCTCATCATCCCGACGTTGCTGGGCATTCTGCTGATCAACTTCCTGATCATCCAGGCCGCCCCCGGTGGCCCGGTGGAACAGACCATCGCCCGCCTGGAAGGCTTTGACGCCGCCGCCGGTGGCGCCACGGGGCGTATCGCCGGCGGCGGCGCGGAGGCGGCATCCGGCTCCAACTACCGCGGCGCCCAGGGGCTGGACCCGGAACTGGTGGCCGAAATCGAGCGTATGTACGGCTTCGACAAGCCGGCCCATGAGCGCTTCTGGCTGATGCTGAAGAACTATGCGCGGTTCGACTTCGGCGAAAGCTTCTTCCGCGACGCCAAGGTCACCGACCTGATTCTGGAAAAGATGCCGGTCTCCATCTCCCTGGGGTTATGGAGCACGCTGATCATGTATCTGGTGTCCATCCCGCTGGGCATCGCCAAGGCCACCCGCCACGGCAGCGCCTTCGACGTCTGGACCAGTTCGGCGATCATCGTCGGCTACGCCATTCCGGCGTTCCTGTTCGCCATCCTGCTGATCGTAGTGTTCGCCGGCGGCAGCTACTTCAACTGGTTCCCCTTGCGCGGACTGACCTCGAGCAACTTCGACGAACTGTCACTGCTGGGCCAGATAGGGGATTACTTCTGGCACCTGGCATTGCCGGTGACCGCACTGGTAATTGGCAACTTCGCCACCCTCACCCTGCTGACCAAGAACAGCTTCCTCGACGAGATCGGCAAGCAGTACGTGGTCACCGCCAAGGCCAAGGGCCTGAGCCCCAACCGCGTGCTGTACGGCCATGTGTTCCGCAACGCCATGCTGATCATCATCGCCGGCTTCCCGGCGGCCTTCATCGGCATGTTCTTCACCGGCTCGCTGCTCATCGAGGTGATCTTCTCCCTCGACGGCCTGGGCCTGCTGAGCTTCGAGTCGGCGCTGAACCGCGACTATCCGGTGGTATTCGGCACCCTGTTCCTGTTCACCCTGCTCGGCCTGCTGGTCAAGCTGATCGGGGATATCACCTACACCCTGGTCGATCCGCGCATCGACTTCGAAAGCCGGGAGGGCTGAGATGAAACTGTCCCCGCTCAACCGACGCCGCTTCGAGCGTTTCAAGGCCAACAAGCGTGGCTGGTGGTCGCTGTGGCTGTTCCTCACACTGTTCGTGCTCAGCCTGGGCGCCGAGCTGATCGCCAACGACAAGCCGCTGGCGGTACGTTACGACGGCGAATGGTACGTACCGGTGCTCAAGCGCTACCCGGAAACCGCCTTCGGTGGCGAATTCCCGCTGGAGGCCAACTACAAGAGCCCGTACGTACGCCAACTGATCGAAGACAAGAACGGCTGGATGCTCTGGCCGCCGATTCCCTTCGACTACGCCAGCATCAACTACGACCTGAACGTACCCGCGCCCGCGCCGCCGTCGCTGCAAAACTGGTTCGGCACCGACGACCAGGGCCGCGACGTGCTGGCGCGCATCATCTACGGCTTCCGCGTCTCGGTGCTGTTTGCCCTGACGTTGACCATTCTCAGCTCGATCATCGGCGTGGTGGCCGGCGCCGTGCAGGGCTTTTATGGCGGCTGGGTGGACCTGGCCGGGCAGCGCTTTCTGGAAATCTGGTCCGGGCTGCCGGTGCTCTACCTGCTGATCATCCTGGCCAGCTTCGTGCAGCCGAATTTCTGGTGGTTGCTGGGCATCATGCTGTTGTTCTCCTGGATGAGCCTGGTGGACGTGGTGCGTGCCGAGTTCCTGCGCGGCCGCAACCTGGAATACGTGCGCGCCGCCCGCGCGCTGGGCATGGAAAACGGCGCCATCATGTTCCGCCACATTCTGCCCAACGCCATGGTCTCCACCATGACCTTCATGCCGTTCATCCTGACCGGCGCCATCGGCACACTGACGGCGCTGGATTTCCTCGGTTTCGGCCTGCCGGCCGGTTCACCCTCGCTGGGCGAGCTGGTGGCCCAGGCGAAATCCAACCTGCAGGCGCCGTGGCTGGGCATCGCCGCGTTCAGCGTGCTGGCGATCATGCTGAGCCTGCTGGTATTCATCGGCGAAGCCGCCCGCGATGCCTTCGACCCGAGGAAGTGAGATGAGCGACAACCTGATCGAAATCCGCGACCTGGCCGTCGAATTCGTCACCGCCGGCCAGGCGCAGCGTGTGGTGGAAAGCGTGAGCTTCGACATCCGCAAGGGCGAAACCCTGGCGCTGGTGGGCGAAAGCGGCTCGGGCAAATCTGTCACCGCGCATTCCATCCTGCGCCTGCTGCCCTACCCACTGGCCCGTCATCCGGCCGGCAGCGTCCGCTACGACGGGCGCGACCTGCTGCAGGCGGACGAGAAGACCCTGCGCGGTATCCGCGGCAACCGCATCGCCATGGTTTTCCAGGAACCGATGACCTCGCTCAATCCGCTGCATACGGTGGAAAAGCAGATCAACGAGGTGCTGGGCCTGCACAAGGGCCTGAGCGGCAACGCCGCTACCACGCGCACCCTGGAACTGCTGGAGCTGGTGGGCATTCCCGAGCCGGCCACGCGCCTCAAGTCCTATCCGCATGAACTGTCGGGCGGCCAGCGCCAGCGCGTGATGATTGCCATGGCTCTGGCCAACGAACCGGAACTACTAATCGCCGACGAGCCCACCACTGCGCTGGACGTAACCGTTCAGCTCAAGATCCTCGAACTTCTCCAGGAGTTGCAGGCACGTTTGGGCATGTCGCTGCTCATTATCAGCCACGACCTCAACCTGGTGCGCAGAATTGCCCACCGGGTATGTGTCATGCAGCGCGGACGCATCGTCGAACAGGCGTCGTGTGAGGAATTGTTCCGCGCTCCGCAGCACCCGTACAGTCGGGAACTGCTCGGCGCAGAACCCAGTGGCGAACCGGCTAACAACCCGGTAGGCCAACCGATTCTGCAAGTGAACGACCTGCGCGTGTGGTTCCCCGTCAAGAAGGGGTTGCTGCGGCGCACGGTCGATCATGTGAAGGCCGTGGACGGCATCGACTTCTCCCTGCTGCAAGGGCAAACCCTGGGCATCGTGGGCGAAAGCGGTTCCGGCAAGTCCACCCTGGGAATGGCGATCCTGCGTCTGATCAACAGTCAGGGCGGTATCCGTTTCCAGGACCAGGCCCTGGAAGGTCTCAACCAGCATCAGGTGCGTCCCTTGCGGCGACAGATGCAGGTGGTCTTCCAGGACCCTTTTGGCAGCCTCAGTCCGCGCATGAGTGTGAGCGAGATTGTTGGTGAGGGGCTGCGCATTCACCGTCTCGGCGGCGCCGAGGAGCAGGAACAAGCCATCATCGACGCGCTCACGGAGGTAGGTCTGGACCCGGATGCCCGACACCGCTACCCCCACGAGTTCTCTGGCGGGCAGCGGCAGCGTATCGCCATTGCCCGGGCACTGGTGTTGAAGCCGGCGCTGATCCTGCTGGACGAGCCCACTTCGGCGCTCGACCGCACGGTTCAGCGCCAGGTCGTCGAGCTGCTGCGCAACTTGCAGACCCGGCACAACCTGACCTATCTGTTCATCAGCCACGATCTGGCGGTGGTCAGAGCCCTGAGTCATCACCTGCTGGTGATGAAGCAGGGACAGGTTGTCGAACAGGGCGAAGCACCGCAGGTGTTCGCCGATCCGCAACATCCTTATACCCGGCAGTTGCTGGAAGCGGCCTTTCTGGCCCCGGCAACGCCAAACCACTAGCAAGAGGAATAGAACATGGGTTTTCTCGCCGGTAAGCGCGTACTGATCGTTGGTGTCGCCAGCAAGCTGTCGATTGCCTCGGGCATCGCTGAAGCCATGCACCGTGAAGGTGCCGAACTGGCCTTCACTTACCAGAACGACAAGCTCAAGGGCCGCGTGGAAGGCTTTGCCGCCGGCTGGGGCTCCAGCGCCGACCTGTGCTTCCCCTGCGACGTTGCCAACGACGAGGACATCGCCAAGGTCTTCGAAGAGCTGGCCAAGAAGTGGGACGGTCTGGACTGCATCGTCCATTCCGTCGGCTTCGCCCCCGGCGACCAACTGGATGGCGACTTCACCGACGTCACCACCCGTGAAGGCTTCAAGATCGCCCACGACATCAGCGCCTACAGCTTCGTCGCCCTGGCCAAGGCCGGCCGCGAAATGATGAAAGGCCGCAACGGCAGCCTGCTGACCCTCACCTACCTGGGTGCCGAGCGCACCATGCCCAACTACAACGTGATGGGCATGGCCAAGGCCAGTCTGGAAGCCGGCGTGCGTTACCTGGCCGGCAGCCTCGGCCCGGAAGGCACCCGCGTGAACGCCGTTTCCGCCGGCCCGATCCGCACCCTGGCCGCGTCCGGCATCAAGAGCTTCCGCAAGATGCTCGCCGCCAACGAGAAGCAGACGCCCCTGCGTCGCAACGTGACCATCGAGGAAGTCGGCAATGCCGGCGCCTTCCTGTGCTCGGACCTGGCGTCCGGTATCAGCGGTGAAATCATGTACGTCGACGGTGGCTTCAACACCACCGCGATGGGTGCCATCGAGGACTGATCCAGTCTCGCGATACACCAAAAGCCCGGGCCGATGCCCGGGCTTTTTGTTTGCGCTCAGTGCGCCTGTTTCAACCCGAGGCCAAACGCCGTAGCATGCGTTTCTTTATACCCCCCAGGGGTATTTATGCATATCAAGGGCGGATCACCAGACCCGCCCTAGCCTTTCGGCGTTCAATCATTCCACGGAGTAGTTTTCCCATGGCGCTCAAGACCATCAAAGCCAGCGGCCACATGCAGGCCGGCATGACCATCGACATCCAGTGCGGCAGCCACCACATCATCATGGACCAGCCGAAGACCGCCGGCGGCGCCGACCTAGGGGCCAGCCCGCTGGAGGTAATGATCGCCACCGTGGCTGGTTGTTTCGGCAGCATCGGTCGCATCGTCGCCCACCAACAGAAGCTCACCATCAACGGCATGACCTTCGAGGTGGAAGCCGACTACGACCCCAACGGCCTGCTCGGCCGCGAGACCGACGCCCGGGTGGGTTTTCAGGAGATTCGCCTGAAGGTCGACATCGACGCGCCGGCATTGGATCAGGCCGGTAAGCAGGCCTTTCTGGAAGAAGTGGAGCGTCGCTGTCCGGTGATGGAAAGCCTGCTGAACGGCACCAAGGTGAGCACGGCGCTGGCGTAAGCGGGAACAGTAGGGTGGACAACGCTTTCCTTGTCCACCAGGGCCACGCACGGTGCGCCGCTGGCGGCCAAAACAGCGCTGGCCAGCGGCGGCAAATAGACAAAAGGAAAGGGCCACCGAAGTGGCCCTTTCCTCATTTCACCCGAACGATCCGATCAGGCACTTAGTTCCAGCAGCAGCTTGTTCAGACGCTGCACGTAACCGGCCGGGTCCTTGAGGCCGTCGCCGGCGGCCAGGGCGGCCTGGTCGAAGAGGATGTGACTGAGGTCGGCGAAGCGGTCTTCGTCCGGCTCGGCATCCAGCTTCTCGATCAGCGGGTGCTGCGGGTTGATCTCGAAGATCGGCTTGGCGTCCGGCACCTTCTGGCCGCTGGCTTCTAGGATCTGGCGCATCTGCAGGCCCAGGTCCTGTTCGCCAATGGCGAGGATGGCCGGGGATTCGGTCAGGCGGTGCGACACGCGCACTTCGGCCACTTCCGCATCCAGCACCTTCTTCAGACGCTCGACCAGGCCTTCCTTGGTCTTGGCGACTTCTTCCTGGGCCTTCTTGTCTTCCTCGGAATCCAGCTTGCCGAGGTCCAGATCACCGCGCGCCACGTCAACGAACGGCTTGCCGTCGAACTCAGTGAGGTAGCTCATCAGCCACTCGTCGATGCGGTCGGTGAGCAGCAGCACTTCCACACCCTTCTTGCGGAACACTTCCAGGTGCGGGCTGTTGCGGACCTGGCTGTAGCTTTCGCCGGTCAGGAAGTAGATCTTGTCCTGGCCTTCCTGCACGCGGCTCAGGTAGTCACCCAGCGATACGGATTGTTCGCCGCTGGCGCCATGGGTGGAGGCAAAGCGCAGCAGGCCAGCGATCTTCTCTTTGTTGGCGAAGTCTTCCGCCGGGCCTTCCTTCAGAACCTGACCGAATTGCTTCCAGAAGCTCTTGTAGTCCTCGGGCTTGTCCTTGGCCAGCTTGTCGAGCATGTCCAGGGCGCGCTTGGTCAGTGCCGACTTCATGGAGTCGATCACCGGGCCCGACTGCAAGATTTCGCGGGACACGTTCAGGGACAGGTCATTGGAATCCACCACACCCTTGATGAAGCGCAGGTACAGCGGCAGGAACTGGTCGGCCTGATCCATGATGAATACGCGCTGCACATAGAGCTTGAGCCCCTTGGGCGCTTCGCGGTGGTACAGGTCGAACGGCGCGCGGCCCGGCACGTAGAGCAGCGAGGTGTATTCCAGCTTGCCTTCGACCTTGTTATGGCTCCAGGCCAGCGGGTCTTCGAAGTCGTGGCCGACATGCTTGTAGAACTCGGTGTATTCCTCGTCCTTGATTTCGGTACGCGGACGGGTCCACAGCGCGCTGGCGCGGTTGACCACTTCCCACTCGGTTTCCGCGGGCTTGTCCTGCGCTTCGCCGACCTGCTCCTTGGGCAGCTCGATGGGCAGCGCCACGTGGTCGGAGTATTTCTTGATGATGTTGCGCAGGCGCCAGCCGTCAGCGAACTCATCCTCGGCGCTCTTCAGGTGCAGGACGATGCGGGTACCGCGCTCGGCCTTCTCCACCGTGGCGATCTCGAAGTCGCCCTCGCCCTTCGACGACCAGTGCACGCCTTCGGCGGCGGACAGGCCGGCACGACGGCTGAATACATCCACCTTGTCGGCGACGATGAAGGCGGAATAGAAGCCCACGCCAAACTGACCGATCAGGCGCGAATCCTTCTTCTGGTCGCCGGTGAGGTTCTTCAGAAAGTCGGCGGTACCGGACTTGGCGATGGTACCCAGGTGGGCAATGGCGTCGTCACGGCTCAGACCGATGCCGTTGTCTTCAACGGTGAGGGTCTTGGCATCCTTGTCGAAGCTGACGCGGATCTTCAGATCGGCGCCGCCTTCGAGCAGCTCGGGCTTGGCCAGCGCTTCGAAACGCAGCTTGTCCGCGGCGTCGGACGCGTTGGAGATCAGCTCACGCAGGAAGATTTCCTTGTTGGAATACAGGGAATGAATCATCAGGTGCAGCAGCTGCTTCACCTCGGTCTGGAAGCCCAGGGTTTCTTTTTGAGTTTCCACACTCATCGTCTTCAACTCTCCAGCTGTTGGATACGGGCCGCTTGCGCGACGGGATGTTCCAGCAGATGGGGGACGACGTTCAGGATTTCAAGGGCTTGGCACCGTCAGCCGGCCGGCCAGGTTCGCTTCGCGGCGGGATAGCGGTCGCCCGCCACGCTCCAGCCGCGCTTTTTATCCTTGAGCAGCGTCAAGGGCAGCAGCAGGCTCAGCAGCCTCCAGCCGGCACCGTGCGCGAAGGCGCGCAGGGCCAGCCAGAAGTACATGCCCAGCAGCAGGAAGAAGCCGCCGAGAATCAGCAGGGCATCCATTGAATGTTCCTCGTCCGGCCCACGCCGCCGGACGAGGAACGGTGGTCAGGACTCGTCGACCTTGAAGTGCGCGCGCGCGGTGGCGATGGGCTCGGCTTGCGTGGTCTGCCAGGCGGTGATGGCCACGTTGGCCACACGGCGACCCTGCCGCCACACCTGGCATTGAGCGAAGGTGTCACGATAGTGACCGGCCCTGAGGTAATCCACCGAGAAGTCGATGGTTTTGGGCAGATGCTGGGTGCCCATGAACATCAGCAGATGCAGGTGCGCCGCATGCTCCATGAACCCGGCGATCACCCCACCATGCAGCGCCGGCAGCACCGGGTTGCCGATGTTGTCGGCCTGGGCCGGCAGGCGGAACACCATGTCGTCGCCTAGGCGCAGACACTCGATGCCGATCAGCCGCGCATAGGGAACCAGATCGATCAGCGCGCTGTAGTCGTTGCGCGTGTGCGCGCTGCTCACCAGCGCGTTGAATTCTTCGGCCTTCATGCCTTGCCCTCCGGAAATACGCCCGCTTTCAGGTTCGCGCTCTTGCCCATGCGCATAAAGGTGCCCACCGCGTGGGCGATGGGCTGCTCGGGATCGTCCTGATAGGCGATGCCGCGCGTGAAGATCACCGTGGGGGTGACGCGGTAGCATTCGGCGAAACCGAAGATGTCCTTGTGCGGATCGGCCGGGTGCATGTAGTCGATGCGCAGGTCCAGGGTCGGGCAGACCTCGAAATCCGGGAGGAAGCACACGGTGGAAATGCCACAGGTGGTGTCCATCAGCGTGGTGATGGCTCCGCCATGGATCACGCCGTTTTCCGGGTTGCCGACGATCTTATCGCTGTAGGGAAGGCGCAGGACCAGGCCTTTTTCATCGGCCTTTTCCACTTGCAGGCCTAGCACCTGACAGTGCCGGAGGGCGGAAAGGAAGCGTTCGGCGCGCTGCACGAGGGGATTCTTGTTCATGTAGGACTCGCAAGGTGCGAAACGGGCGGGAGCAACCCGCCCGAGTCAGAGATGATCGGGCTCGCGGACGTTCTGGCTGGCAGCCGGAGCGGCAAGCGGCGCGGGGGTATGGGTCAGCACCTCGAGCACCCGGGAATGGAACTCGCGATGGTAGAGCACCAGCACCACGCCGGCGGTGACCGCCATGAACACCCAGGGATGGATGAACCAGGACAGCGCCGCCAGGCCGAAATAATACGCCCGCAGGCCCAGGTTGAAATGGTTGCCGGCGCTCGACAGCAGCTTGGCGGCGCGCTTGGCGAAGATGTTGCGCTCCTGGTCGCTGACGTTACGCTCGGCCAGCAACGGCGCCGAACCCAGCAGCACGGCGGCGAAGTTGTACTGGCGCATGCACCAGCTGAAGGTGAAGAAGGCGTAGACGAACACCAGGCCCAGCAGCAACAGCTTGAGCTCGGACATGCCGCGGCCGACCGGTTCGATGAAGGGCAGCTCGGCGAGCAGCGACACGGCGCGATCGGAGGCGCCGAGAGCGGTGACGACGGCGGCCAGGATGATCAGTGTGCTGGAGGCGAAGAACGAGGCGTTGCGCTCCAGATTGCCGATCACGTTGGCGTCGGCGATGCGGTTGTCGCGCTGCAGCATGCGGCGCATCCAGTCCTCGCGGTACAGGTGCATGACACTGGCCAGGCATGGCGTGTCCCGCCCCTTCCAGGTCGCGTAGCGCGTGTAGCCCAGCCAGCAGAAGACAAACCACAGCGCAGCCACCAGGTGGCGCAGGTACTCATCGGTCAAGATCATGGGGCACTCCTTCGAAGCCGGGCGATTATACCCGCCCGGCCTCACCTTGATGCCTTCCGGCCACTACCGCTTCACCGGCAGCAGGCGATCGACCAGCGCCGCCACTACCAGTACCACCAGCACCGGCTGCACCCAGCCCATGCTTTGCGCGGCCCATGGCAAGCTGGCGAAGAACGCCGGCACCTGCTCCTTGAAGGCGCTGGCCAGCAGGCCGTCGGCCACCCCGAATACCAGTGTCACCGCCATCACCGGGATGAACACCCGGCGCGGGTTGCGCCACAACCGGTCGGCCAGGCTCAGCAGCACCAGCACGATGGCCAGCGGATACAGGCCCACCAGCACCGGTACCGAGACGCTGATCAGCTGATCGAGCCCCTGGTTGGCCACCAGCAGGCTGAACAGCGTGAAGCCCACGGCCACCGTGCGATAGGAGAGATGCAGCAGCTCGCTGAAGAACTCGCCACAGGCGGTGAGCAGGCCCACGGCAGTGGTCAGACAGGCCAGAATGATCACCGCGGCCAGCAGCAGCAGGCCAGGTATGCCGAAGGTGTGCTGCACGTAGGCGGTGAGAATCTGTCCGCCGTTGCTCGCATCGAAGGCAATGCTCTTGCTGGTGGCCCCGAGGTAGAACAGCGCCAGGTAGACCAGTGCAAGGCCGATGGCAGCGATGATCACCGCGATGATGGAATAGCGGGTCACCAGATCCGGGCTGGTCACGCCGCGATCGCGGATCGCCGTGGCGATCACGATGCCGAAGACCAGAGCGCCGAGGGCGTCCATGGTCAGGTAACCCTGCAGGAAGCCCTGCAGCAGCGGCAGCTCGCGGTATTCCGGCGCCGTGACACCCACCGAACCAGCCGGCGCGAAGATCGCAGCGGCGCCCAGCAGCACCAGGGCCAGCAGCAGTAACGGGGTAATGATCTTGCCGACCCGGTCGATCAGCCGCCCGGGGTTGAGCACCAGGAACAGCACCAGCGAGAAGAACACCAGTGAATAGGTGAACAACGCCCAGTCACTGTTGCCGGCGAAAGACGCAACACCAATTTCAAACGACACCACTGCGGTACGCGGCGTGGCGAATAGCGGGCCGATGGACAGGTAGACCGCTACGGCCAGCACGGTACCGGCCACCTTGCCGAGTGGCCCGGTCAGGCTCGGCATGCCGCCACCGACCCGGGCCAGGGCCACGATGGACAGCAGCGGCAGGCCGACGCCGGTGATCAAGAAACCCAGCGCCACGGACCATATGTTGTTGCCTGCGGCCATGCCCGCACTGGCCGGGAAAATGATGTTGCCCGCACCGAGGAACAGCGCGAAGGTCATGAAACCAAGGGCAATCAGGTCGAAACCTTTCAGACGAGTCATGGGAAGAAACACCACTGCAAAAGAATGTTTGAGTCGTGGCTTCCCAGGGTAAGGGAAACTGGCCGCCGGCCAGAACGACGCCCTTTTTTGAAGAGGTCGTTCAAAAAAGGTGCAAGCCTAACGATTTGCGGTCACTTCTGCATCTTCCACGAGCCATATGGTCCTGTTTTTGCCTCGCAAAAAATACAAAGGCCACCCTGCGGTGGCCTTTGTATTTCAAGCGAGCATTCAGACTTGCCTGGCCTGCCAGCCGGTGATTTCGGCCAGCGCCTTGCCGATGTCGGCCAGGGAACGCACGGTTGTCACCCCGGCATCCTGCAGCGCGGCGAACTTCTCGTCGGCGGTACCCTTGCCGCCGGAAATGATCGCCCCGGCATGGCCCATGCGTTTGCCGGGCGGCGCGGTCACGCCGGCGATGTAGGACACCACCGGTTTGGTGACGTTGGCCTTGATGAAGGCTGCGGCCTCCTCCTCGGCACTGCCGCCAATCTCGCCGATCATGACGATGGCTTCGGTCTGCGGATCGTCCTGGAACAGCTGCAGGATGTCGACGAAGCTGGAACCCGGAATCGGGTCGCCGCCGATGCCCACGCAGGTGGACTGGCCGAAACCGGCGTCGGTGGTCTGCTTCACAGCCTCATAGGTCAGGGTGCCGGAGCGCGAGACGATGCCGACTCTGCCCGGCTGATGGATGTAGCCGGGCTGGATGCCGATCTTGCATTCGCCGGGGGTGATCACGCCCGGGCAGTTCGGCCCGATCAGGCGCACGCCCAGTTCATCGCACTTGATCTTCACGTCCAGCATGTCCAGGGTCGGAATGCCTTCGGTGATGCACACGATGAGCTTGATGCCGCCGAAGGCCGCTTCAAGGATCGAATCCTTGCAGAACGGCGCCGGCACGTAGATGACGGAAGCTTCCGCGCCGGTGGCTTCCACGGCTTCGGCAACCGAGTTGAACACCGGCAGGCCCAGGTGCGTGGTGCCACCCTTGCCAGGGGTCACGCCGCCGACCATCTTGGTGCCATACTCGATGGCCTGTTCGCTGTGGAAAGTGCCCTGCGAGCCGGTAAAGCCCTGGCAAATGACCTTGGTGTCCTTGTTGATCAGAATGCTCATTGGTTGCTCTCCGCGGCCTTGACCACCTGCTGGGCGGCCTCGGTCAGGCTGATTGCCGGGATGATGTTCAGGCCGCTGTCGGCCAGCATCTGCGCGCCAAGCTGGGCATTGTTGCCCTCCAGGCGCACCACCACCGGTACCTTGACGTCGACTTCACGCACGGCGCCGATGATGCCTTCGGCAATCATGTCGCAGCGCACGATGCCGCCGAAGATGTTCACCAGCACGGCCTTCACGTTGCTGTCGGAGAGAATGATCTTGAACGCCTCGGTGACGCGCTCCTTGGTTGCTCCGCCGCCCACATCGAGGAAGTTGGCCGGCTTGCCGCCGTGCAGGTTGATGATGTCCATGGTGCCCATGGCCAGGCCCGCGCCATTGACCATGCAACCGATATTGCCCTCGAGGGCCACGTAATTGAGTTCCCACTGCGCCGCATGGGCTTCGCGGGGGTCGTCCTGGGACGGGTCGTGCATGGCACGCAACTTGGACTGGCGATACAGCGCATTGCTGTCGAGGTTGATCTTGGCATCCAGGCAATGCAGGTTGCCGCTCTTGGTGATCACCAGCGGATTCACTTCGAGCAGGGCCAGATCGTAATCCTGGAACAGACGCGCCAGGCCCAGGAAGATATGGGTGAACTGCTTGATCTGCTCACCCTGCAGGCCCAGCTGGAACGCCAGGCTGCGACCCTGGAAGGGCTGTGCGCCGACCAGCGGGTCGATGGTGGCTTTGAGAATCTTCTCGGGGGTATCGTGGGCGACTTTCTCGATCTCCATGCCACCCTCGGTGGAGGCCATGAAGACGATGCGCCGGCTGGAGCGATCGACGACGGCGCCCAGATAGAGCTCCTTGTCGATATCGGTGCAGGCCTCGACGAGGATCTTGCTGACCGGCTGACCATTGGCATCGGTCTGATAGGTCACCAGGCGCTTGCCCAGCCATTGGGCTGCGAAGTCCCGGGCTTCTTCCGGATTGTGAACCAGCTTGACGCCACCCGCCTTGCCACGCCCACCGGCGTGTACCTGGGCCTTGACCACCCATGTATCACCACCGATTTTCCGACAGGCTTCTGCGGCCTGTTCCGGGGTGTCGACGGCATGGCCCGTGGAAACGGGCAGGCCGTATTCAGCGAACAGCTTCTTACCCTGATACTCGTGAAGATTCATGCGATCTACCGTTCTTTGAATTGCTATTGGCGTGCCCCTCGCGGGCACGCCTCCAACACGGCAGGTGAGCTATCTCCCCTCGCAAAAGTTCAAGTCACCTGCCGGTCTCTCCCTTAGCGCTTCTTGCGATTGGCAACGTGAATGGCATGGCCATTCACGGCCAGGGCCGCTTCATGAAGCGATTCGGACAGAGTCGGGTGCGAGAACACCATCATGCCCAGGTCTTCGGCGCTGGTGCCGAATTCCATGGCGATGGCGCCCTGCTGTACCAGCTCGGCAGCGCTCGGGCCGATAACGTGTACGCCCAGTACGCGGTCGGTCTTGGCATCGGCGATGACCTTGACGAAACCGGCGGTTTCGTTGGCAGCCATGGCGCGACCACTGGCCGCGAACGGTGCGACACCGACGTTGACTTCAACGCCTTCAGCCTTCAGCGCCTGCTCGGTCTTGCCAACCCATGCGATTTCCGGGTGGGTGTAGATCACGCCCGGAATCAGGTCGTAGTTCATCTGGGTCTTGTGACCGGCAATGCGCTCGGCAACCATCACGCCTTCTTCCGAGGCCTTGTGTGCCAGCATGGCGCCACGCACCACGTCACCAATGGCGTAAACGCCCGGAACGCTGGTGGCGCAGAAGTCGTCAACGAAGACGAAGCCGCGCTCGTCCATGGTGACGCCGCTGTCGGCGGCCAGCAGGTTGGTGGTGACCGGACGGCGGCCAACGGCCACGATCAGCTTATCGAAGGTCAGTTGCTGCTCGCCATTGGCGTCGCTGAAGGTCACGACAACCTGCTCGCCCTTGATTTCGGTACCGGTTACGCGGGCACTCAGGCGGATATCCAGACCCTGCTTGGTGAGGATCTTCTGGGCTTCCTTGGAAACCTGGTCGTCGGCGGCGGCGA
>DATJDB010000148.1:0-6070 GCA_035497635.1 Pseudomonas sp.
GGGCGCTCGGGTCCATGGTGGTTTCCCAGAGCTGGTCGGGGTTCATTTCACCCAGACCCTTGTAGCGCTGCACGCTGTAGCGCTTGCTGGTTTCCGCCATCAGCCAGCCGATGGCTTCCTTGAAGGTTTCCACCGGCTTGCGGCGCTCGCCGCGCTTCACGTAGGCGCCCTCTTCGAGGAGGCTGCCCAGCTTCTCGCCCAGCGCGACAACGCTCTTGTAGTCATTGCTGGCGAAGAAATCACGGTTGAAGGTGATGTAGTTGGACAGACCGTGGGCCTTGATCTCCACTTCCGGCAGCCAGAAACCGCGCTCGCGATCCTCGCGCAACTGCAGCTGATAGGTCGCCTGGCCCGAGCGCTCCTCGGCCTTCAGACGATCCCGCAGGCCGTCCAGCCAGCCCTGCATGGCGCTCTCGCTGGAGAACTGCTCGAGGCCGATGGCCGGCAGGTACATGAAATGCTCGGTGATTTCCTGCGGATACAGGCGCGACAGGCGCTTGAGGGTTTTCATCACCGCGCGGTAGTCGTACACCAGCGCTTCCAACGCCTGGCCAGAGATGCCCGGGGCGCTCTCGTTGACGTGCAGGCTGGCGTCCTCCAAGGCGGTCTGGGTCATGTATTCCTCCATGGCCTCGTCGTCCTTGATGTACTGCTCCTGCTTGCCCTTCTTGACCTTGTACAGCGGCGGCTGGGCGATGTAGATGTAGCCGCGCTCGACCAGCTCCGGCAACTGACGAAAGAAGAAGGTCAGCAGCAGCGTGCGGATGTGGGCACCGTCCACGTCGGCGTCGGTCATGATGATGATGTTGTGGTAGCGCAGCTTGTCGATGTTGTACTCGTCGCGACCGATACCACAGCCCAGCGCGGTGATCAGGGTGCCCACTTCCTGGGAAGAAAGCATCTTGTCGAAACGCGCCTTCTCGACGTTGAGGATCTTGCCCTTGAGCGGCAGGATCGCCTGGGTGCGGCGATTGCGGCCCTGCTTGGCGGAACCGCCGGCGGAATCACCCTCCACCAGGTAGAGTTCGGACAGCGCGGGATCCTTTTCCTGGCAGTCGGCCAGTTTGCCCGGCAGGCCGGCGATATCCAGAGCGCCTTTGCGCCGGGTCATTTCGCGGGCCTTACGCGCCGCTTCCCGCGCCCGCGCGGCGTCGATCATCTTGCCGACCACGGATCTGGCGTCGTTGGGGTTTTCCAGAAGGAAGTCGGCGAAATACTTGCCCATTTCCTGTTCAACGGCGGTCTTGACCTCCGAAGAGACCAGTTTGTCCTTGGTCTGCGAACTGAATTTGGGATCCGGAACCTTCACCGAGATGATCGCGGTCAGGCCTTCCCGGGCATCGTCGCCGGTGGTAGAAATCTTGAACTTCTTGGCCAGCCCTTCGGCTTCGATGTAGTTGTTCAGGTTGCGGGTCAGCGCCGAGCGGAAGCCGACCAAGTGAGTGCCGCCATCGCGCTGCGGGATGTTGTTGGTGAAGCAGAGAATATTTTCGTTGAAGCCGTCGTTCCATTGCAGTGCGACTTCTACGCCAACCCCGTCCTCTTCTCGTTGCATGTCGAAGTGGAACACGTTGTTGACCGGCGTCTTGTTGGTGTTCAGGTATTCAACGAAGGCCTTCAGGCCCCCTTCGTACTTGAACAGTTCCTCCTTGCCGCTGCGCTCATCGCGCAAGATGATGCCGACTCCGGAGTTGAGGAACGACAACTCACGCAAACGCTTGGCGAGAATGTCCCAACTGAAGTGAATGTTGCGGAAGGTCAGCGCCGAGGGCTTGAAGTGAATCTGCGTGCCGCTGCCTTCTGTTTCCCCTACCGGTGCCAGCGGGGCCTGCGGCACGCCGTGCACGTAGGTCTGCTCCCAAACCTTGCCAGCGCGGCGGATGGTCATCACCAGCTCTTCGGAGAGTGCGTTGACCACCGAGACACCCACGCCATGCAGGCCGCCGGAGACCTTGTAGCTGTTGTCATCGAACTTACCGCCGGCGTGCAGCACGGTCATGATGACCTCGGCAGCGGAGACGCCTTCTTCCTTGTGGATGTCCACTGGAATGCCCCGGCCATTGTCGCGGACGGTGATTGATTCATCGGTGTGAATGGTGATGGTGATTTCTGAGCAGTGGCCGGCCAGCGCTTCGTCGATGGAGTTGTCCACCACCTCGAACACCATATGGTGCAGGCCGGTACCGTCATCGGTATCGCCGATGTACATACCGGGACGTTTGCGCACGGCATCCAGGCCCTTCAGCACCTTGATACTGGAGGAATCGTAGGTGTTTTGTTCGCTCATGCTTCACTCCGATGGTCTTGGGTGATTCGACCATGTTCCACGTGGAACATGGCAACCGGTGTGTCCTTCCGCCAGCCATCCTTCAATACGTGGGATTCGACGCAGGTAATGAACACCTGGCATTGCAGTTCTTCCAGCAGCCGGCATAACGCCTTGCGGTGACGCTCATCCAGTTCGGAGGGCAGGTCATCCACCAGGTAAACGCAACGCCCCTGCTTGGCCTGATTGAGCAGATGCCCCTGGGCAATGCGCAACGCGCAGACCACCAACTTCTGCTGGCCGCGGGATAAAATGTCCGCCGCGTTATGGCCCTCCAGGCGCAAGCGCAGATCGGCGCGCTGCGGGCCCGCCTGGGTGTGACCGAGCGACATGTCGCGCGGAAGACTGCTGGCAAGCACCTCTTCCAGCTCGCGGTCTTTGTCCCAGCCTCGGTAGTAACTGAGGGTCAGCCCGGACAACTCCAGCAACTGAGCCAGCGTGGCTTGAAAAACCGGCTTCAGCGCCTGGAGATAATCGCGCCGATAGCCATCGATTTCCTGACTGGCTAAGCACAGCTCACGGTCCCAGGCGGCCTGCGCAACGACATCCAGTCTACCATGCCGAAGCCACGAATTCCGCTGCCTGAGCGCCTTTTGCAGGCGCTGCCAGGCGCCCAAAAAGCGAGGTTCCACGTGGAACACTCCCCAGTCGAGGAACTGGCGGCGCACCTTAGGCGCGCCTTCCAGCAGGCGGAAACTGTCCGGATTGATCAGCTGCAGCGGCAGCGTCTCAGCTAGCTGAGCCGCGCTGCGCGCGTTCTCTCCATCGATACGGATTTGCAGTTCACCACTGCGTTCGCGACCGACGCCCAGGCTGCTACTGCCGCCTTCGGGCAGCTGGATTTCGCCGAACACAGTTAGCCGATTGTCTTCAGCCTGAATCACCGGTTGCAGACGCTGGCTACGGAAGGAGCGGGCCATGCCCAACAGGTGAATCGCCTCCAGCACGCTGGTCTTTCCGCTGCCGTTGGCGCCGTGAAGGATGTTGATGCGGGGAGAGGGCTGCAGGGTCACCGGTTGCAGGTTGCGCACCCCGGTGACCTTCAGACGAAGCAGTGACACGTGGCGAGGGCGGGTTACAGACGCATCGGCATGACGACATACGACGAGTCGTCGTTGTCGGCTTCCTGCAGCAGCGCGCTGCTGTTGGCGTCGGACAACACCAGGCGCACCTGTTCGGCACCCATCACGCCGAACACGTCGAGCAGATAGCTGACGTTGAAACCGATTTCCAGCGTGTCGCCCTGGTATTCCACCGCTACTTCCTCTTCGGCCTCTTCCTGTTCCGGGTTGTTGGCCTGGAGCTTGAGCAGGCCGCTCGCCAGCTGCAGGCGAATGCCACGGTACTTCTCGTTGGAAAGAATTGCCGTACGGCTGAAGGCCTCACGCAGCTGCTGCCGGTCGCCAATAACCACCTTGTCGCCACCACGCGGCAGCACACGCTCGTAATCGGGGAACTTGCCGTCGACCAGTTTGGAGGTGAAGGTAAACTCGCCGGTAGTCGCGCGGATGTGGTGCTGGCCGAGAGTGATCGCCACTTCACCGTCCTGCTCGGTGAGCAGACGTGCCAGTTCAAGGATGCCCTTGCGCGGCACGATCACCTGATGGCGATCCGCATGCGGAAGGTTGGCATTGAGCGCACACATCGCCAGACGATGCCCGTCGGTGGCCACGGCGCGAAGCACGCCGGCATTGACCTCCAACAGCATGCCGTTCAGGTAGTAGCGCACATCCTGCTGGGCCATGGCGAAGCTGGTGCGCTCGATCAGCCGGCGCAACTTGCTCTGGGCGACGCTAAAGCCGAGCGAGCCCGGACCTTCCTCGACGCTGGGGAAATCATTGGCGGGCAGCGTGGAGAGGGTGAAGCGGCTGCGCCCCGACTTGATGAGCAGTTTCTGATCATCAACACGAATGTCGATCAGCGCATCGCTGGACAGGCTCTTGCAGATATCCATCAGCTTGCGCGCCGGCACAGTGATTTCACCCGACTCCGCCGGTTCCTCAAGGTTGACCCGACCGACCAGCTCGACCTCCAGGTCGGTGCCGCTGAGCGACAGCTGCTGACCCTGGACCACCAGCAGTACGTTGGACAGCACGGGCAGCGTCTGACGACGTTCAACGACGCCGGCCACCAGTTGCAGGGGTTTCAACAGGGCTTCGCGTTGAATGGAGAAATGCATGGTGGGTTCCTTGCGAGCAGGTGGTATCAGGTGGTCAGGGTGCGCAGCAGATTCTTGTAGTCCTCGCGAATATCCGCGTCGGACTCCTTGAGTTCAGCAATCTTACGGCAGGCATGCAGTACCGTGGTGTGGTCCCGCCCACCGAACGCATTGCCGATCTCCGGCAGGCTGTGATTGGTCAGTTCCTTGGACAGCGCCATGGCCACCTGGCGCGGGCGGGCGATGGACCGCGAGCGGCGCTTGGAAAGCAGCTCGGTGAGCTTGATCTTGTAGTATTCGGCGACGATGCGCTGGATGTTGTCGATGCTCACCAATTTGTCTTGCAGGGCGAGCAGATCCTTCAGCGACTCACGGATCAGCTCAATGCTGATCGGGCTGTTGGTAAAGTGCGAATGGGCAATCACACGCTTGAGCGCCCCTTCCAGCTCACGGACGTTGGAGCGTATGCGCTGGGCGATGAAGAACGCCGCGTCATGCGGCAGCTCAATGCGTGTCTGCTCGGCCTTTTTCATCAGGATCGCCACACGCGTCTCCAGCTCCGGCGGCTCGACCGCTACCGTCAGGCCCCAGCCGAAGCGCGACTTCAGCCGTTCCTCGAGCCCCTCGATCTCCTTGGGGTAGCGGTCGCTGGTGAGAATGACCTGCTGGCCGCCTTCGAGCAGCGCGTTGAAGGTATGAAAGAACTCCTCCTGGGAGCGCTCCTTCTTGGCGAAGAACTGGATATCGTCGATCAGCAGCGCATCCACCGAGCGGTAGAAGCGCTTGAACTCATTGATAGCGTTGAGCTGCAGCGCCTTGACCATGTCGGCGACGAAACGTTCGGAATGCAGGTACACCACCTTGGCGTTGGGGTTCTTCGTCAGCAGATGATTGCCCACCGCGTGCATCAGGTGAGTCTTGCCCAGACCGACGCCGCCATACAGGAACAGCGGGTTGTAACCATGCTTGGGATTGTCGGCAACCTGCCAGGCGGCCGCACGGGCCAGCTGATTGGATTTGCCCTCGACGAAATTCTCGAAGGTGAAGGTGCGGTTCAGATAACTGGTGTGCTTGAGCGCACCCTCGACCTGAACCGTACGCTCCACCGGCCGGCTGGGCGGCGGCGCGATGACCGCCGCAGGTTCGGCACCGGGCGCCGGAAAGGCATTGACACTGGACACGGGGGCGGCGACCGCCGGGCGCGGCGCAGTATTCATCGCGCGCGCCGTGCGCCGGGCTCCGATCTGCAGCGACACGGCGGGCGCCACGCCACTGCCACGCTCGCCGAGCAGCTCGATCAGCCGGCCCAGATACTTTTCATTGACCCAGTCGAGCACGAAGCGATTGGGGGCGTAGACCCGCAGCTCCTCGGCATCGCCTTCGACCTGCAACGGGCGAATCCAGGTGTTGAATTGCTGGGCAGGCAGCTCATCGCGAAGCAGCTCGACACACTGCTGCCAAAGTTCCACAGACACGGATACCCCCAAGCCTCGAAGGCGTAAAACATAGGTCGCCAAACAAGCCGGCATTGTAGCGAGCGGGGGTGGCGTTATCCACAACAAAGCGGCCAAACCGCCGCGTGGAGC
>DATJDB010000149.1:0-13057 GCA_035497635.1 Pseudomonas sp.
GACCAGAGCGAAATCCCCATCTTCGATACCGGCGAAGCCGGCTTCAGCTATGGCCGCCTGTGGCGGGACAACCGTTTCTCCGGCAAGGATCGCATCGGCGACGCCAACCAGCTGTCGTTCGGCCTGACCAACCGCTGGATCCAGCCCAATGGTTTTGAGCGCCAGCGCATTTCCATCGGCCAGGCCTTTTACTTCCAAGATCGCGAAGTGCAGTTGCCGGATATTGATTATCAGACTCGCATGGATGCTCAGTCCTCGGTTTCACCCTATGCGCTGGAATATCAGTACCGTTTCAACCGCGACTGGCGCCTGAGCGCCAACCTTAACTGGGATCCCGACGAGCATCGCACCCGCTCGGGTAGCGCCGTGTTCCACTACCAGCCAGCCGATAACCCCAACAAGATTCTCAACCTCGGCTATCGCTACCGCAACGACACCCTGCGCTACGACCCGCTGCAAGGCATCTATGTCACCAACCCGAACTATGGCCGACCCGGACAGGACGGTTACATCAAGGACTATTACAAGGTCAGCCAGCACGACATCTCTATGGTCTGGCCAATCGCCCCGCAATGGAGCCTGCTGGCCCGCTGGCAATACGATTACGGACGTGAACGTACGACGGATGCCATCAGTGGCTTCGAGTACGACAGCTGCTGCTGGAAACTGCGTATGGTCTATCGCCACTGGATTGACCGCGACGAGACCAGCCTCAATCCAGCGCTGAACGAGGAAACCGATCACGGTTTCTTTGTGCAGATCATCCTCAAGGGACTCGGCGGCGTGACCGGCAACAGGTTAGAGTCCTTCCTCGATCAAGGCATTCAAGGTTACCGAAGACGTGAAGATCAAGCTCGCTGACTGTCTGCGCCCGCTGCTGCTGGGCACCCTGCTGTTCGCCACCGTGGCCGGTGCCCAGGTTCGTCCACTGGACCGCGTCGCCGCCATCGTCGACGGCGACGTCATCATGCAGAGCCAGCTTGAGGCCCGTCTGCGCGAAGTACAGCAGACCATCGGCCGGCGCGGTGCAGCCCTGCCACCCGAGCATGTGCTCACCCAGCAGGTGCTGGAACGCCTGATCATCGAGAACGTGCAGCTACAGATCGGCGAGCGCTCCGGCATCCGCATCGGCGACGCCGAGCTCAACGACGCCATGGCCAGCATCGCCCAGCGCAACGGCCTGAACCTCGACCAGTTCCGCGCCGCCCTGACCCGCGACGGCCTGTCCTACGAGGACGCCCGCGAACAGGTGCGCCGCGAGATGATCATCAGCCGGGTGCGCCAGCGCCGCGTGGCCGAGCGCATCCAGGTCAGCGATCAGGAAGTTAAGAATTTCCTCGCCTCGGACCTGGGCAAGCTGCAGATGTCCGAGGACCTGCGCCTGGCCAGCCTGCTGATTCCGCTGCCCGAAGGGGCGTCCAGCAGCGCCATCCAGGCCGCCGAGCGCCAGGCGCGCGACATCCATGCCCAATTGCGCCGCGGCGCCGATTTCGCCCAGCTGGCCATCGCCCGCTCCGCCGACGAGAACGCCCTGGAGGGCGGCGAGATGGGCTGGCGCAAGGCCGCCCAGCTGCCACCGCCGTTGGACGCCATGGTCTCGGCGCTGAAGGTCGGCGAGGTGACCGAGCCGCTACGTACGCCGGGCGGCTTCATCCTCATCAAACTGCTGGACCGCCGCGGCGGTGAGGGCGGGCAGATGCTGCGCCAGGAAACCCATGTGCGCCACATCCTGATCAAGCCCAGCGAAATCCGCAGCCTGGAGGACAGCCAGAAGCTGGCCGAGCGCCTCTACCAGCGCATCCAGAACGGCGAGGATTTCGCCAAGCTGGCCCGCCAGTTCTCCGAAGACCCGGGCTCGGCGCTCAACGGTGGTGATATGAACTGGGTCGACCCGAACGCGCTGGTGCCGGAGTTCCGCAACGTGATGGCCAACACCCCGGTGGGCCGTCTGTCGCGGCCGTTCCGCAGCCCGTTCGGCTGGCACATCCTCGAAGTGCTGGACCGCCGCTCGGTGGACAGCAGCGACCAGTTCCGCGAACAGCAGGCGCTCAATGCCCTGCGCGGGCGCAAGTACGACGAGGAACTGCAGACCTGGTTGCGGCAGATCCGCGACGAGGCGTATGTGGAGATCAAGATCTAGGCGCGTCATCAGGTTCTTTTGTAGGGCCGGCTTTACGCCGGCCGACGGAGCCAGACCATTGCACAGGGCCGACCTCCACCTCCCGCAGCCGGGATAAACCCGGCCCTACAGGTATCGGCGTCCGCCCCTGAGCCCTGTCTTCCAACCATGCCGGCCGGCATCAGCCGGCCTTACAGGTGTCCACCATGTCCTGTGCCCTCTTTGCCCTCACCCCCGGCGAGCCCGCCGGCATCGGTCCCGACCTCTGCCTGCTGCTGTCCCGCGAGGCCCAGCCCCGGGCCCTGGTGGCCATCGCCAGCCTGGACCTGCTGCGCCAGCGGGCCAGCGAGCTGGGCCTGGACATCGAGCTGCTGGATGTGGGCCCAGGACGCTGGCCGCAGGGCCCGGCGCCCGCCGGCAGCCTGTATGTCTGGGACACCCCGCTGCGGTCCCCGGCACAGCCCGGCCGCCTCGACCCGGCCAACGCCGGCTATGTGCTGGAAACCCTGCGCCGCGCCGGTGAAGGCTGCGTGGCCGGGACCTTTGCCGGGATGATCACCGCCCCGGTGCACAAGGGCGTGATCAACGAGGGCGGCGTGCCGTTCTCCGGGCACACCGAATTCCTCGCCGAACTGACCCACACCGAGCAGGTGGTGATGATGCTCGCCACCGAAGGGCTGCGCGTCGCCCTAGTGACCACGCACCTGCCGCTCAAGGAGGTGGCCGCTGCCATCACCCCGGAGCGTCTGGCGCGGGTCACGCGCATCCTGCATGCCGACCTGCGCGACAAGTTCGGCATCGCCCGGCCGCGCATCCTGGTCTGTGGACTCAATCCGCACGCTGGCGAAGGCGGACACATGGGCCGCGAGGAGATCGAGGTCATCGAGCCGACCTTGGAGCGGCTGCGCCAGGACGGCATCGAGCTGATCGGCCCGTTGCCGGCCGATACCCTGTTCACTCCCAAGCATCTCGCGCACGGCGACGCGGTGCTGGCCATGTACCACGACCAGGGCCTGCCGGTGCTCAAGTACAAGGGTTTCGGCGCGGCGGTGAACGTCACCCTGGGCCTGCCGATCATCCGCACCTCGGTGGATCACGGCACCGCCCTGGACCTGGCCGGTACCGGAAACATCGACACCGGCAGCCTGCGCGTGGCGCTGGCGACGGCCTATCTGATGGCGGACAGCCGGTCATCCTGAAAGCGCAGCGGCGCTCTGACGCCGCTTTTCCGTCAGGCGATTTCACCTGTTAAACTGCGCGCCTTTCGCTTTGCGCAGTCAGCCTCCGGAACCCCGTCATGTCCGACTACCAACACCGCGCCCGCAAGCGCTTCGGCCAGAACTTCCTGCATGACATGGGAGTGATCGACCGCATCCTGCGCGCCATCCGTCCACGCGCCGGCGAACGGCTGGTGGAAATCGGTCCGGGTCAGGGCGCGCTGACCGAGGGGCTGCTGGACAGCGGCGCCAGCCTGGAAGTGGTGGAGCTGGACCTTGACCTGATCCCCATCCTCAACAACCGCTTCGCCGGCCGGCCGAATTTCCACATCAACCAGGGCGATGCGCTGAAGTTCGACTTCGCCACCCTGGCCGATGCTCCGCACAGCCTGCGGGTGGTCGGCAACCTGCCGTACAACATCTCCACGCCGCTGATCTTCCACCTGCTGGATCACGCCGGGCTGATCCGCGACATGCACTTCATGCTGCAGAAGGAAGTGGTCGAGCGCCTGGCCGCCGAGCCGGGCGGCGGTGACTGGGGCCGTCTGTCGATCATGGTGCAATACCACTGCCGTGTGGAGCACCTGTTCAATGTCGGCCCGGGAGCTTTCAAGCCGGCGCCCAAGGTGGATTCGGCCATCGTTCGCCTGGTGCCGCACGAAACCCTGCCGCACCCGGCCCAGGACCCGCGCCAGCTGGACCGCGTGGTACGTGCGGCGTTCAACATGCGCCGCAAGACCCTGCGCAACACGCTCAAGCAGTTGCTCAGCACCGAGGAGATCGAGGCGGCCGGCGTGGACGGTTCGCTGCGCCCCGAACAGCTGGACCTGGCCGCCTTCGTGCGCCTGGCCGACCAGTTGGCCCTGCAGACATCCGGTGACGAAACTCCCTAGTCAGACTTCAGGTGGACAGCCCACGCGCATGACGGAAAGCCCTCGAATAGACATCCAGATCGCCACCCGCTACCTCTCCGATCGCTCGCAACCGGAGTCGCAGCGCTACGCCTTCGCCTACACCATCACGCTGCGCAACGACGGGCCGATCGGTACCCAGTTGCTGAGCCGCCACTGGATCATCACCGACGGCGACGGACAGGTTCAGGAAGTGCGCGGCGACGGCGTGGTCGGCCAGCAGCCGCACCTGCAGCCCGGTGAAAGCCACACCTACACCAGCGGCACCCTGCTGCACACCGAAGTGGGCAGCATGCACGGCAGCTACCAGATGCTCGCCGACGACGGCACCCGTTTCGACGCGCCCATCCGGCCCTTCCGCCTCGCCGTGCCCGGAGCGCTGCACTGATGGCGCTCTACGCGGTGGGTGACATCCAGGGCTGCCTGGAGCCGCTCAAGTGCCTGCTCGAACGGGTGGATTTCCAGCCGGGCAAGGATCACCTGTGGCTGGTCGGCGACCTGGTCAATCGCGGTCCGGATTCGCTGGGCACCCTGCGTTTTCTCTATGCCATGCGCGACTCGATCACCACGGTGCTGGGCAATCATGACCTGCACCTGCTGGCCGCCGCCTACAACATTGAACGCCTGAAGAAGCACGACTCGCTGCGCGAAATCATCGACGCGCCGGACCGTGACGATTTGCTTGACTGGCTGCGCCGGCAGAAGCTGCTGCATTACGACGCCGAGCGCGACATCGCCCTGGCGCATGCCGGCATTCCGCCGCAGTGGACGCTGAAGAAAGCCCTGCAGCGCGCCGCCGAGGTCGAGGAGGTGTTGCAGGACGACGGCCGCGTCCAGGAGTTTCTCGATGGCATGTATGGCAACGAGCCGGCCAAGTGGAACAAGAACCTGCACGGCATCGCGCGGCTGCGGGTGATCACCAACTACTTCACGCGCATGCGCTTCTGCACCGAGGACGGCACCCTGGACTTGAAGAGCAAGGAGGGCCTGTCCAGCGCGCCGGACGGCTTTGCCCCCTGGTTCAGCCATGCCAGGCGCAAGACCCGCGGTCAGAAGCTGATCTTCGGCCACTGGGCGGCCCTCGACGGCCAATGCGACGAGCCCGGCCTGTACGCGCTGGACACCGGCTGCGTGTGGGGCGGCGCCATGACCCTGCTGAATGTCGACAGCGGCGAGCTGCACCGCTGCGAGTGCCAGAAACCGATCCGGGAAGCGCGGCAGGAGCCAGCCGCCGCAGAGTCCCAGTCCGGCGAGAGTGAGGGCGCATCTCTACTCGCTTGCGGACTCCATCACCTGTACCGCCTTTTCAGGAGCCGTCCATGACCGACACCTTCCAGCGCATCGCCCCCGAGCAGGCCCGTGAACTGCTGGCGCAGGGCGCGCAACTGGTCGATATTCGCGATGCCCAGAGCTTTGCCAACGGGCACATCCCCGGTGCGCACCACCTGGACAACCAGTCGCTGCACGCCTTCATCGCCCAGGCGGATTTCGACCAGCCGCTGATCGTCAACTGCTATCACGGCATGTCCAGCCAGGGCGCCGCGGCCTTCCTGGCGCAGCAGGGTTTCAGCCAGGTCTACAGCCTGGAGGGCGGTTTCGAGCGCTGGCGCCTGATGTACCCGCAAGAGCTGAGCCGCGACCTCGACTGAACGCCGTTCCGGCTGTTTTTCCGGTCGCCCGCCACGGGGCGACCAACCACAGACCGCTCGGGCCGGCCCGCCATTGACCGCCGCGATTACGAACTATCCTTGCTTCCAGACCATCGAAAAACGAAAGAGCCGGTCCACGGCTCCCGGCGTTAGCGACCTTAGGTTCTGGGGGATTTTGACCTGACCGAGTTCTCGGCAGGCAGCCAGCACCCGCGCAAGAACGAGCCGCGCCGGCTCAATGACTCGAGCGAGGTGACACATGAGCATTTTCAGCCACTTCCAGCAGCGATTCGAGACGACTCGCGAGGAAGAATATTCCCTGCAGGAGTATCTGGATCTCTGCCAACACGATGCGAGTGCCTACGCCAGCGCCGCCGAGCGCCTGCTGCTGGCCATCGGCGAGCCCGAACTGGTCGACACCGCCACCGACTCACGCCTATCGCGGATCTTTTCCAACAAGGTCATCCGCCGCTATCCGGCCTTCGCCGACTTCCACGGCATGGAGGAGGGCATCGAGCAGATCGTGTCGTTCTTCCGCCATGCCGCCCAGGGCCTGGAGGAGAAGAAGCAGATCCTCTACCTGCTCGGTCCGGTGGGGGGCGGCAAGTCCTCCCTGGCGGAAAAGCTCAAACAGCTGATGGAAAAGGTGCCCTTCTACGCCATCAAGGGCTCGCCGGTCTTCGAATCGCCGCTGAGCCTGTTCAACGCCAGCGAGGACGGCGCCATCCTCGAAGAGGAATACAGCATTCCGCGCCGCCTGCTGAGCAACATCATGTCGCCGTGGGCCACCAAGCGCCTGCAGGAGTTCGGCGGCGACATCAGCCAGTTCCGCGTGGTCAAGCTGTACCCCTCGCTGCTCAACCAGATCGCCATCGCCAAGACCGAACCGGGTGACGAGAACAACCAGGACATCTCCTCGCTGGTGGGCAAGGTGGATATCCGCAAGCTGGAGGACTTCCCGCAGAACGATGCCGATGCCTACAGCTACTCCGGCGCGCTGTGCCGGGCCAACCAAGGGCTGATGGAATTCGTCGAGATGTTCAAGGCGCCCATCAAGGTACTGCACCCGCTGCTTACCGCCACCCAGGAAGGCAACTACAACAGCACCGAAGGGCTGGGGGCGATTCCGTTCAACGGCATCATCCTCGCCCACTCCAACGAATCGGAATGGCACAACTTCCGCAACAACAAGAACAACGAGGCGTTCATCGACCGTATCTACATCGTCAAGGTGCCCTACTGCCTGCGCGTGACCGACGAGATCCGGATCTACGACAAGCTGCTGGCCAGCAGCACGCTGGCGCGCGCCCACTGCGCGCCGGACACCCTGAAGATGCTCGCCCAGTTTTCCGTGCTGTCGCGCCTGAAGGAGCCGGAAAACTCGAACATCTATTCGAAGATGCGCGTCTACGACGGCGAGAACCTCAAGGACACCGACCCGAAGGCCAAATCGATCCAGGAATACCGCGATACCGCCGGCGTGGACGAAGGCATGACCGGCCTGTCCACCCGCTTCGCCTTCAAGATCCTCTCCAAGGTGTTCAACTTCGACCCGCACGAGATTGCTGCCAACCCGGTGCATCTGCTCTACGTGCTGGAGCAGCAGATCGAGCAGGAGCAGTTTCCGCCGGAGGTGCGCGAGCGCTACCTGCGCTTCCTCAAGGAATACCTGGCGCCGCGCTACATCGAGTTCATCGGCAAGGAGATCCAGACCGCCTACCTGGAGTCGTACAGCGAATACGGCCAGAACATCTTCGACCGCTACGTGCTGTACGCCGACTTCTGGATCCAGGATCAGGAATACCGCGACCCGGAAACCGGCGAGATCCTCAACCGCATGGCGCTGAACGAGGAGCTGGAAAAGATCGAGAAGCCCGCCGGCATCAGCAACCCGAAGGACTTCCGCAACGAGACCGTCAACTTCGTGCTGCGCGCCCGCGCCAGCAACAACGGCAAGAACCCGAGCTGGCTGAGTTACGAAAAACTGCGCGTGGTGATCGAGAAGAAGATGTTCTCCAACACCGAAGACCTGCTGCCGGTCATCAGTTTCAACGCCAAGGCCAGCAAGGAGGACCAGAAGAAGCACAACGACTTCGTGGTACGCATGGTGGAGCGTGGCTATACCGAGAAACAGGTGCGCCTGCTGTCCGAATGGTATCTGCGGGTACGGAAATCGCAGTAACGCAGCTGACCCCCGAAGCTGGACGCTGCGCGCACAGCGCCACCGGCTTCGGCAGGCAGCTTCCCGCATAGCCCGGAGGGCGTTTATGAGCTACGTCATCGATCGCCGCCTGAACGGCAAGAACAAGAGCACGGTGAACCGCCAGCGCTTCCTGAGCCGTTACCGTGGCCACATCAAGAAATCCGTCGAAGAAGCCGTCGGCAGGCGTTCCATTACCGATATGGAACACGGCGAGCAGATCACCATTCCCGGCCGCGACATCGACGAACCCACCCTTCACCACGGCCGCGGCGGACGGCAGACCAGCGTGCACCCGGGCAACAAGGAATTCATCGCCGGCGAACGCATTCCTCGCCCCCCGGAAGGCGGCGGCGCTGGCGCCGGTCAGGGCCAGGCCGGTAACAGCGGCGAAGGCATGGATGATTTCGTCTTCCAGATCACCCAGGAGGAATTCCTCGATTTCATGTTCGAGGACCTGGAGCTGCCCAACCTGGTCAAGCGCCATATCACCGGCACCGACAGCTTCAAGACGGTGCGCGCCGGCATCAGTAACGAAGGCAATCCGTCGCGCATCAACATCATCCGCACCCTGCGTTCGGCCCACGCGCGGCGCATTGCCCTGTCCGGCAGCAGCCGCCTCAAGCTGCGCGCCGCACGCGTCGAACTGGAACGCCTGCGTCGCGAGGAGCCAGACAACTTCAGCGACATCCAGGCCACCGAGGCGCTGATCGAGAAACTGCGTGCGCGCATCGAGCGCATCCCGTTCCTGGATACCTTCGACCTCAAGTACAACCTGTTGATCAAGCAGCCCAACCCGACCTCCAAGGCGGTGATGTTCTGCCTGATGGACGTGTCCGGGTCGATGACTCAGGCCACCAAGGACATCGCCAAGCGGTTTTTCATCCTGCTGTACCTGTTTCTCAAGCGCAGCTACGACAAGATCGAGGTGGTGTTCATCCGCCACCACACCAGCGCCAAGGAAGTCGACGAGGAGGAATTCTTCTATTCCCGGGAGACCGGCGGCACCATCGTCTCCAGCGCGCTGAAGCTGATGCAGGAAATCATGGCCGCTCGCTACCCGGCGCATGAGTGGAACATCTACGGCGCCCAGGCCTCCGACGGCGACAACTGGAACGACGACTCGCCGCTGTGCCGCGAGCTACTGGAAGAGAAGATCATGCCCTTCGTCCAGTACTTCACTTATGTGGAGATCACCCCCCGCGAGCATCAGGCGCTCTGGTACGAGTACGAAACGGTGCACGAGGTGTATCCGGACAGCTTCGCCCAGCAGCAACTGGTCTCGGCGAGCGACATCTACCCGGTGTTCCGCGATCTGTTCCAGCGGAGGATGGCCTGATGGGCAGCAAGAAGCGCCAACCCATCTCCACCGGTTCGGAGTGGAGCTTCGAGCTGATCCAGGCCTACGACAAGGAAATCGGCCGGCTCGCCGCCGGCTTCGGCCTGGAGACCTACGCCAATCAGATCGAGGTGATTACCGCCGAGCAGATGATGGACGCCTACGCCTCGGTGGGCATGCCCATCGGCTATCACCACTGGTCCTACGGCAAGCACTTCCTGGCCACCGAGAAGGGCTACACGCGCGGGCAGATGGGCCTGGCCTACGAGATCGTCATCAACTCCGACCCGTGCATCGCCTACCTCATGGAAGAGAACACCATGTGCATGCAGGCCCTGGTAATCGCCCACGCCTGCTACGGCCACAACAGTTTCTTCAAGGGCAACTATCTGTTCCGCAGCTGGACCGACGCCGGCTCGATCATCGACTACCTGGTGTTCGCCCGGCAGTACATCAGCGAATGCGAGGAACGCCACGGCATCAAGGCCGTGGAAGACCTGCTGGATTCCTGCCACGCGCTGATGAACTACGGCGTCGACCGCTACAAGCGCCCCTACCCGATTTCCGCCGAGGAGGAGCGGCTGCGCCAGAAGAGTCGCGAGGAGCACCTGCAAAAGCAGATCAACGACCTGTGGCGCACCATTCCGCGCAGCGCCGGCAAGGACTCGCGCCGCGAGAACGGCCAGCGCTTCCCCGCCGAACCCCAGGAAAACATCCTCTATTTCGTCGAAAAGCACGCACCGCTGCTGGAGCCCTGGCAGCGCGAAGTGGTGCGCATCGTGCGCAAGATCGCCCAGTACTTCTATCCGCAGCGCCAGACCCAGGTGATGAACGAGGGCTGGGCCACCTTCTGGCACTACACGCTGATGAACGCGCTGTACGACGAGGGGCTGGTCACCGACGGCTTCATGATCGAGTTCCTGCAGAGCCATACCAACGTCATCTACCAGCCGCCCTTCGACAGCCCCTACTACAGCGGCATCAACCCCTACACCCTGGGTTACGCCATCTACAGCGACCTGCGGCGCATCTGCGAACGGCCCACCGACGAGGACCGCCGCTGGTTTCCGGACTTCGCCGGCAGCGACTGGCTCGCCACGCTCAAGTTCGCCATGGCCAACTTCAAGGACGAGAGCTTCATCCTGCAGTTCCTCTCACCCAAGGTGATCCGCGACCTGCGCCTGTTCAGCGTGCTGGACGACGATCAGCGCGACGAGCTGCTGGTGCCCGCCATCCACGACGAGCCGGGCTACCAGACGATCCGCGAACAACTGGCCGCGCAGTACAACCTGGGCAACCGCGAACCGAACGTGCAGGTCTGGGATGTGGACCGGCGCGGCGATCGCTCGCTGACGCTGCGTCACCTCCAGCACGAACGCAAGCCGCTGGGCGATTCCACCCACGAAGTGCTGAAGCACCTGCATCGTTTGTGGGGTTTCGATGTCCATCTAGAGACGGTGCGCGGCGACAAGGTCATCCACTCCCAGCATATCCCCTTGCAGGGAGGCGGAGAGGAATTCCCGCACCTGGACCTTGCCCTGCCGCCGATCTGACCGGGCTCTCCGGAGCCCTCCGAGGAGGCACCCATGCGCCATACCGCCATCCTCCTGCTCGGCATCGGCCTGTACGCCTGCAGCACGCCCGATCCCGCCCAGGTGCAAATCCTCCACGACGCCAGCGACTTCGGTGCGCGGCGTGACTATCAACTGGTCGCGCCCTACGCCGATGCGCCCGGTGCCAATGCCGTGCTGCTCGCCGAGTCGCTGCAGCGCAGCCTGACCCGCCACGGCTACCGGCAGGGCGGCAGCGAAGCCCCGCTGGTGATCCAGTACCGGCTGACCAGTGCCAGCCAGCCGCTGACCTATCCGGTCGACATGCCGCCTCCCAGCCCGCTCGGGCCCTATCAGGCGATCCATCGTTTCGAGGATGTGCGCGGCCTGCTGCACCTGCGGGTGATCGACCGTAACGATCAACTGTTGTGGGAAGGCGCCGCGCGCACCGAACTGAGTCCGGAGCGCCAGCGCCAGCAGCAGATCGACCGCGCCGTGGACGCCCTGGTGCAAAAGCTGCCGGTGGCCCGCTGAGCCTCTGCCAGCCGCGCCTGTTATCCTGCGCGGCCACGGAGGTGAGCGATGCAAATCTACAAAGTCGGCGGCGCGGTACGCGACCGCCTGCTGGGCCGACCGGTCACTGAAATCGACTGGGTGGTGGTCGGCGCCAGCGCCGAGGACATGGTGGCGCTGGGTTATCGCCCAGTGGGAGCGGACTTTCCGGTGTTCCTGCATCCGCAGACCGGCGAGGAATACGCGCTGGCGCGCACCGAGCGCAAGAGCGGGCGTGGCTATGGCGGTTTCACCTTCCACGCCAGCCCGGATGTCACCCTCGAAGAGGATCTGCTGCGCCGCGACCTGACCATCAACGCCATGGCCGAGGACGACCATGGCCAGGTGATCGACCCCTACGGCGGCCTGCGCGATCTGCAGGCTCGCGTACTGCGGCACGCGGCGCCGGCCTTCGCCGAAGACCCGCTGCGGGTGCTGCGCGTGGCACGCTTCGCCGCCCGCTACGCCCCCCTCGGGTTCACGGTGGCCCCGGAAACCCTGGGGCTGATGCGCCAGCTGAGCGAGTCCGGCGAGTTGCGCGACCTGACGCCCGAACGCAGCTGGAAGGAAATCTCCCGCGCGCTGATGGAACCGCGCCCCGACGTGTTCGTGCAGGTGCTGCACGACTGCGCCGCGCTGGCCGAGCTGCTGCCGGAAGTGGACACCCACATGGCTGGACAGGGCGAAGCGCTGCTGGCGGCGTTGCGCGCCTGCGCCGAGCACGAGCAGCCGCTGACGGTGCGTTGGGCCTGCCTATTGTTGAACACCGAGCCCGAGCAGATCGCCACCATCAACAGCCGCTGCAAAGCGCCCCGCGACTGTGCCGAGCTGGCCCTGCTGACCCGTCAGCAGCGCGGCGCCTGGCACGAAGCGCTGGAATTGTCCGCCGAAGCCCTGCTGGCCTTGCTGCAGAGCTTCGACGTGTACCGCCGCCCGCAGCGTTTCGAGCAGTTTCTGGGCGCCTGTGAAATGGCTGCGCGTGGTGCAGGACAGTACCGGGAATTTCCACAGACCGCCTTTTTGCTTGGTGCCGCCGACTGCGCGCGCAACCAGGCCATCCAGCCACTGCTGGAGCAGGGCTTTCAGGGCGCGGCACTGGGGGATGCCCTGACGCGCCAGCGGCTAGAGGCATTGCGGGAATATCGCACCGCTCGGCATTGAACCTTGTGGGGCCGGCTTTATGCCGGCCAGCGGGGCGGAAGTCTGCGCAGCGGTGCGTCGGTCGGGATAAACCCGCCCCACAAATACAGCCAGCACTAGGCCGGCCGCGAATACTGCTCGACAAGCACCGCCGGAGTCAGCTCGCGGCCACGCCACTGGAAGGACACCGGCCACAGCTGCTGGTCGATACGCGCCTGTGCCCACAGTTCGGCGAAGGTCTGGCCCGCCACTGGATGACGCCGTTCGGGTGCCAGCAGTGCCAGCGGCCAGAGCACGAAGGCGTTCCGCAGGATTTCCGCGCGGGGCAGGATCAGGCCGTGAAAGTCGCCGATCCGGTCGTCAAACTGCAGCACGTCGAT
>DATJDB010000150.1:0-1661 GCA_035497635.1 Pseudomonas sp.
GCTGCCCAGGCGCTGTATGAATTCATCTGGGACGAGTACTGCGCCTGGTACCTGGAACTGGTCAAGCCGGTGCTGTGGGACGAGAACGCGCCCGCCGAGCGCCTGCGCGGCACGCGTTTCACTCTGGTGCGGGTGTTGGAAGTCATCCTGCGCCTGGCCCACCCGATCATGCCGTTCATCACAGAAGAGATCTGGCAGCGCATCAAGGGCCTGGCCGGCAAGGAAGGCCCGACCCTGATGCTGCAACCCTGGCCGGTCGCCGACCAGGCCAAGCTGGACGCCGAGGCCGAAGCCGACATCGCCTGGGTGAAGACCTTCATGCTCGGCGTGCGGCAGATCCGTGGCGAGATGAACATCTCGATGGCCAAGCGTATCGACGTGATGCTGGCCAACGCCAGCGATCTGGATCGCCGCCGTCTGGCCGACTTCGAGCCGCTGCTGGCCAAGCTGGCCAAACTGGAATCGGTGCGTGTGCTGGGTGCCGGCGGAAACGAGCCCCTGGCGGCCATCGCCCTGGTTGGCGACATGCGCGTGCTGGTGCCCATGGCCGGCCTGATCGACAAGGATGCCGAACTGGCGCGCCTGGACAAGGAAATCGCCCGTCTGCAGGGTGAAATCCAACGAGTCGGCGGCAAGCTGTCCAACGCCAGCTTCGTCGACAAGGCGCCGCCGGCGGTGATCGACAAGGAGCGCGCCAAGCTGGCCGAAGCCGAACAGGCGCTGACCAAGCTGGCCGAGCAGCGTGAGCGCATCGCCACGCTGTAATCGCCAGGCCCGGAAACGATCCCATCGGATCTGTTTCCGGGTTTTTCAACCCGCTTGACCTGCGACAATTTCGCCCACCTGTCCCGACAGGCATAATGCCCAGCCATGACGGATGATGGCGCCTGGCTATACCTCATCACTCAATGCCAGCCGAGCCTCCCGCACAAGAATCCCCTCACTTTGGAGTCATTCCATGTACCTCCTGATGGCAGCCATCTTTGTCGTTGGCTATTTGTGCATCGCGCTCGAACACCCGTTAAAGCTCGATAAGGCCGCCTCGGCCCTCCTCACCGCCGCCCTCACCTGGGCGGTTCTGGTTTTGGGCGCGGATCAGATCCTGCCCATGCTGGAACTCGGCAGCCATAATCCGGCCGATTCCTCCGCATTCGTGGTGGGCGAACTGCGCCACCACCTGGGCGAGATCGCCGAGATCCTGTTCTTCCTGCTCGGCGCCATGACCATCGTCGAGCTGATCGACGCCCATGGCGGCTTCAAGGTCATCACCGACCGCATCCACACCCGCAAGCGTGTCAGCCTGCTGTGGATCATCGGTCTGCTGACCTTCTTCCTCTCGGCGGTGCTGGATAACCTGACCACCACCATCGTGATGATCTCCCTGCTGCGCAAGCTGGTTCGCGGCCGCCCGGAGCGCTGGTTGTATGTCGGCGTAGTGGTGATCGCCGCCAACGCCGGCGGCGCCTGGTCGCCGATTGGTGACGTGACCACCACCATGCTGTGGATCGGTGGCCAGATCACTGCCCATGGCGTGATCACTCAGCTGTTCTTCCCCAGCCTGGTCTGCCTGCTGGTGCCGCTGCTGGTGCTCAGCTTCCGTCTGCATGGCGAGGCACCGCGCCCGCGCACCCAGACACACCTGGGCGAGAAGCACCCACCGG
>DATJDB010000151.1:0-5310 GCA_035497635.1 Pseudomonas sp.
GACATCAGCGACGCGATCGTCGAGGCCATGAGCCTGGGTGCCCAGGACGCCCTGCCCCAGGGCGAGGACGAGCGCCTGATGCACATCGCCCAGCGCGAACTGGCCAATCTGGAGGAACGCCGCGCCCGCCGCGCCGCTGAAGTCGCGCTGCACGAGGCGGAAAAGCGCTGCCAACTGCTGCTGGACAGCTCGGTGGACGCCATTGCCTACGTGCACGACGGCATGCACATCTACGCCAACCGGGCCTATCTGGAACTGTTCGGCTATGCGGATGCTGACGGGCTGGAAGGCATGCCGATGATCGATCTGATTGGCGCCGGCGATCAGGGCGCCTTCAAGGAATTCCTCAAGGGCTACCAGAGCGGCAATGGGCGCAACGAATTGCACTGCGGCGGCGTGCGCGAGGATGGCGAAGGCTTCCGCGCCCGCATGCATTTTTCCCCGGCCAGCTATGACGGCGAACCCTGCATCCAGGTGGTGATCCGCTGCGATGCGGACAATACCGAACTGGAAGAACGGCTGCGCGAGGCGAGCACCCTCGACCCGCTCACCGGCCTTTTCAACCGCCAGCACTTCATGGAGTTGATGGACACCGCCGCCGAACGCGCGGTGAACGCCGGCCAGCCCTCCACCCTCGCCTATCTGCAGCTCAACCACTACGCTCAATTGCTCGCCGAACTGGGCGTCAGCGATATCGGCCTGCTGCTGACCGAACTGGCGCGCTGGCTGCCCACCCAGCTGCCCGCCGAGGCGCGCCTGGCGCGCTTCAGCGATGACGTATTCACCCTCCTGCACACCGGCCAGACGGCGGAGCAGTTGCAGGCGCAACTGGAGACATTGCTCAAGCGTCTGGAAGGCCAGCTGTTCGACATTCAGGGCCGCAGCGTGCAGGCCAGCCTGGCCATCGGCATCGCCGGACTCACCGAAAAGACCGCCCGCGCCCAGGATGTCATCGACCGCGCCCACCGCTGCGCCGATGGCCTGGAAGGCCGCGCCGGCTTCAAGCTCCACGATCCGACCGAGGAGCTGGCCGCCGAAGCCAGTCGCGGCAACCTGGAAGCCATCGTGCGCCAGGCGCTGGAGAACAATGGCTTCCGGCTGTTGTTCCAGCCGATCATCAGCCTGCGTGGCGACACGCAGGAGCATTACGAAGCATTGCTGCGCCTGGTCCCGACACAGGGTGCCGAACTGTCGCCGACGGACTTCCTCGACGCCGCCCGCCAGGCCGGGCTGGCCGCAAAAGTTGATCGCTGGGTGTTGCTGACCGCCATCAAACAGCTGGCCGAACATCAGGCCAAGGGACATGGCACCCGCCTGCTCATCCACCTGAGCGACGCCAGCCTGCAGGACGCCGGCCTGTTGCCCTGGCTGACCACGGTACTCAAGGCCGCGCAACTGCCCGCCGACAGCCTGGTATTACAGCTGCGGGAAGCCGATGCGGTCAGTTACCTCAAGCAGGCCAAGGCACTCGCCGAAGGGCTGCATGCGCTGCAATGCAAGGTTGCGCTGGTGCAGTTCGGCTGCGCACTCAACCCGCTCAATACCCTGCGTCATCTGGACGCCGACTACGTCAAGCTGGATGCCTCCTTCACCAACGAGCTTGGCCAGCCCGAGCAACTGGAAGGCATCAAGACCCTGCTGGCCAGCCTGCACGGCCAGAACCGGCTGACCATCATGCCCGCCGTGGAGACCGCCAGCGCCTTGTCCAGCCTGTGGCAGGCCGGCGTCAACTACATCCAGGGCCACTATCTGCAAAGCCCGGCCGCCGCCATGAACTACGACTTCGCCGCTGGCGAGGAATAACCTCGACGCCGCTCCCGGGGATCTAGAGTGTTTCTCACACACCCTGTCCCGAGGAGAGCGCCGATGACCATGATGAAAGCCGCCGTGTTCGTCGAACCCGGCCGCATCGAACTGCAGGACAAGCCAGTCCCCGAAGTGGGACCCAACGATGCGCTGCTGCGCATCACCACTACCACCATCTGCGGCACCGACATCCACATCCTCAAGGGTGAATACCCGGTGGTGCGCGGCCTGACCATCGGCCACGAGCCGGTCGGCATCATCGAAAAGCTGGGCAGCAACGTGAAGGGCTATCAGGAAGGTCAGCGGGTGATTGCCGGCGCCATCTGCCCGAGCTTCACCTCCTACGCCTGCCAGGACGGCGTGCCCAGTCAGGACGGCGGCTGCAGTTGCCACGGCTACAAACCGATGGGCGGCTGGCGCTTCGGCAACAGCATCGACGGCGTGCAGGCCGAGTACGCCCTGGTGCCCGATGCCCAGGCCAACCTGGCGCCGGTGCCGGACGGCCTCAGCGACGAGCAGGTACTGATGTGTCCGGACATCATGTCCACCGGCTTTGCCGGCGCCGAGGCGGCCAACATCCGCATCGGCGACATCGTCGTGGTGTTCGCCCAGGGACCGATCGGTCTGTGCGCCACCGCCGGCGCACGTCTGCGCGGTGCCAGCACCATCATCGTGGTCGACGGCGTTGACCAGCGCCTGGACGTCGCTCGCCACATGGGCGCCGACGTGACGTTGAACTTTCGCAATGTCGACGTGGTGGACGAGATTCTGAAACTCACCGGCGGGCGCGGCGTGGATGCGTCCATCGAGGCGCTGGGCACGCAGACCACTTTCGAGCAGGCCCTGCGAGTGCTCAAGCCGGGCGGCACCCTGTCTAGCCTGGGGGTTTACTCACAAGACCTGAGCATTCCGCTGGGTGCTTTCCATGCCGGACTGGGGGACCACAAGATCATCACGTCGCTGTGCCCGGGCGGCAAGGAACGCATGCGCCGCCTGCTCAACGTGGTGGCGTCGGGGCGGGCGGACTTCGGCGCGCTGATCACCCACCATTACCGGCTGGACGACATCGTCGAGGCCTATGACCTGTTCTCTCACCAGCGCGACGGAGTGCTGAAGGTGGCGATAACGCCGTAGGCACAAGGGTGCCGATTCCCTGTAGGGCCGGTTTATCCCGGCCGACGGTGCGCCGGCCTGGCTCCGCTGGCCGGGATAAACCCGGCCCCACCCATCAGCCTAGGCAGCGGGTCGTCCAAGCATCACGGCTAAAGCCCCTCCCACGGAGTGCGTAGAAACAAATAACCGGAGCCTGGGCTCCGGTTATTTATTTACGACCGCGCCGCATCAGTGGGTACGTGCCACCGCGAAGCGGGTCAGTTCTTCCAGCGCCTGGCGATGCTCGGTATCGGGCAGCACCTTCAGGCGGGCAATGGCGCGATCGGCGTATTCGCGGGCCAGACGGGCGGTGTACTCGAGCGCACCGGCGGCTTCCACTGCCTCGCGGATTTGTTCGAGATCCTCGATGCCACCCTTCTGGATCGCCTGACGCACCAGTGCTGCCTGCTCCGCGCTGCCTTCACGCATGGTGTAGATCAGCGGCAGGGTCGGCTTGCCCTCGGCCAGATCATCGCCGACGTTCTTGCCCAGCGCTTCGGCGTCACCCTTGTAATCCAGCAGGTCGTCGACCAGTTGGAAGGCGATACCCAGGTTGTCACCGAACTGGCGCAGGGCTTCGGCCACGTCCGTCGGGGCCTGGGCCAGCATCGCTGCGCTGTGGGTCGAGGCCTCGAACAGCATCGCGGTCTTGCCGCGGATGACTTCCATATAGGTTTCTTCGGTGGTGCTGGCGTCGCGCACCTTGGACAGCTGCAGCACCTCGCCTTCGGCGATCACCCGGGTGGCCTGGGAGATGATGCGCATCACCGGCATGGAGCCCAGCGTGACCATCATTTCGAAGGACCGCGCATACAGGAAGTCGCCGACCAGCACGCTGGGCGCGTTGCCCCACAGCGCGTTGGCGGTGGAACGGCCGCGGCGCATGCCGGACATATCCACCACGTCATCGTGCAGCAGGGTCGAGGTGTGCAGGAATTCGATGATTGCCGCCAGCAGGCGCAGATCGTCCTGGCGGTAGCCGAGGGCCCGCCCGGCGAGCAGGACCAGCAAGGGGCGCAGGCGCTTGCCGCCGGCAGAAATGATGTAGTCGCCGATCTTTTCCACTAAAGGAACGCGCGAGCTGAGCTGCTGGCGGATAATCTCGTCGACGGCGGTAAAATCGTCCGTTACCACGCGATGGAAAAGTTGCGGCTGCACGGCGTATCTCACACTTTCAGGATTGCGCGGCATGCTAGGGGCCGCCCCAGACACTGTCAAGGCGAGACCCCGCGCCGCTTGCGCCGTCCAGGTGCCTTGCGTACAATCGCGCACCCTGAACTTTCCTGGGCAATTTCCCTGCCTTACGCAAATGCTTGGCGACCCTTCGAACCCGAGCAGCCATGCCAGCCAATTCCTCCTCTTATTAAGCGCTGGGTGAGCAGGATCAACGGAGATATTCCATGTACGCTGTAATCGTTACCGGTGGCAAACAATACAAAGTCGCCGAAGGTGAATTCCTGAAGGTCGAGAAGCTGGAAGTCGCCACCGGCGAATCCATCAGCTTCGACCGCGTGCTGCTGGTTGGCAACGGCGACGACGTCCAGATCGGTGCTCCGGTTGTGGCTGGCGCCAAGGTCACTGCCGAAGTGATCGGCCAGGGCCGCCATGACAAGGTGACCATCATCAAGTTCCGTCGCCGCAAGCACCACATGAAGCGCCAAGGCCACCGTCAGTGGTTCACCGAAATCAAGATCACTGGCATCCAGGCCTGATCCTTAGGAGGATTTGACTCATGGCACACAAAAAAGCTGGCGGTTCTACCCGCAACGGTCGCGATTCCGAAAGCAAACGCCTTGGCGTGAAGCTGTTCGGCGGCCAGGCCGTCAAGGCCGGTAACATCCTCGTGCGTCAGCGCGGCACCCAGTTCCACCCCGGTTTCGGCGTGGGCATCGGCAAGGACCACACCCTGTTCGCGAAAGTGGACGGTGCGGTCAAGTTCGAAGTGAAGGGCGAGTTCGGCCGTCGCTACGTGAGCGTCGTGACCGCCTGAGTCCGCGCTTGCTGAAAAAGCCCCGTCCGTGCGACGGGGCTTTTTTGTTTCTGTATCCTAGTGGCCTGCGTGTGGGCTGATTTACCTGATTCATACTGCCCGCCCGAGGGCGGGAGGCGCTCCATGAAATTTGTCGATGAAGTATCGATCTCTGTAAAGGCCGGCGACGGCGGCAATGGCATGATGAGCTTTCGCCGCGAGAAGTTCATCGAAAAGGGTGGCCCCAACGGCGGTGACGGTGGCGACGGCGGCTCCGTGTACCTGGAAGCCGTGGAAAACTTCAACACCCTGGTGGACTACCGCTACACCCGCCGCTTCCAGGCCCAGAATGGCGAAAAGGGCGGCAGCACCGACTGTACCGG
>DATJDB010000152.1:0-7466 GCA_035497635.1 Pseudomonas sp.
ACCGGCACTGCCCCGCAGGTAGGAAGCCAACACTGCCGTTCGTTGTGGGGCCGGGTTTATCCCGGCCGACGGTGGTGGGGTCAAGAATCGTGCTGGGGGTTCGACTCCGCTGGCCGGCATAAAGCCGGCCCCACAGGTAAACACCGGCACTGCCTTACAGGTAGGAGGCCAGCACTGCCGTTCGTTGTGGGGCCGGGTTTATCCCGGCCTACGGTGGTGGGGTCAAAAATCGTGCTGGGGGTTCGACTCCGCTGGCCGGCATAAAGCCGGCCCCACAGGTAAAAAACCGGCACTGCCCCGCAGGTAGGAAGCCAACACTGCCGTTCGTTGTGGGGCCGGGTTTATCCCGGCCGACGGTGGTGGGGTCAAGAATCGTGCTGGGGGTTCGACTCCGCTGGCCGGCATAAAGCCGGCCCCACTGGTAAACACCGGCACTGCCTTACAGGTAGGAGGCCAACACTGCCGTTCGTTGTGGGGCCGGGTTTATCCCGGTCGGCGGCGCTGGGTTCCAAGCAGGCCGGACCCCAATCATTTTCGCCAGGCCCCAAACGACAAAGCCCATGCACGAAGGCATGGGCTTTGCTGTTCCGGCGGGGCCGGAAGGGGCGTTCCTTAGCGCACGCCGGACTGGCGCAGGGCCGCCGGGGTGAACTCGCTTTCGGTAACCGGGAAGCCGAACTCGTAAGCGCGCTTTTCCTCGTTCTTCATGCCCAGGGCCAGGTAGCGACCGGATTGCAGGTCATAGCTGGCTTCCAGGGTGTACCAGGGCACCTGGCTGTCGTAGTAGTACTGGGCATGGGCTTCGGAAACACGCCACAGGTTACCGCGACCGTCGTACTGATCGATGATCGAGGCCTGCCAGGTGTCTTCGTCGATGTAGAAGTTACGCTTGGCGTAGATGTGGCGCTCGCCATCCTTGAGGGTGGCTTCCACGTACCAGACACGGTGCAGCTCGTAGCGGGTCAGATCCTGATTGATGTGGCCGGCCTTGAGGATGTCCGCGTACTTCAGGTTCGGAGAGTCCAGGCGGTAGCTGTTGTACGGGATGTACAGTTCCTTCTTGCCCACCAGTTTCCAGTCGTAGCGGTCGAGAGCGCCGTTGAACATGTCCAGCTGGTCGGAGGTACGCAGACCATCGGCGGCGGTACCCGGACCGTCGTAGGAGACCTGCGGAGCGCGACGCACGCGACGCTGACCGGCGTTGTACAGCCAGGCCAGGCGCGGCTCCTTCACCTGGTCGAGGGTCTCGTGCACCAGCAGCACGTTGCCGGCCAGACGCGCCGGAGCGGTCACACGCTGCTTGAAGTAAAACAGCACGTTGCTCGGCTTGCTCGGATCGTAGTCCTTGAGGGCTTCGCGGAAGGCGAATTCCTCATGGAAGTAGACCAGGCTATAGGAGCCGTTCACCTGCGGCATGGCCTGGGTGACCATGCGCCGCGCGCTGCCGCCACGGTAGCGGGTGAGGTGGTTCCACATCACTTCCATACCGTTCTTCGGGATCGGGAAGGCGTTGGCGAGCTGGAAGTCCTCCAGGCCGTTGCCGCCGGCCAGCAGCTTGGTGCGGGTAGCGTTCTGGCGAGTGGCCTTGATCACATGCTCCGGCACATTGGCGGTGCGGTGGGTGGTGAACACCGGCATGCGGAAGGTGTCCGGGTAGCGCTTGAACATGGCCAGCTGGCCGGGGGTCAGCTTGTCCTTGTACTGCTCGACGTTCTTGGCGGTGATGGTGAACAGCGGACGCTCGGCGGCGAACGGGTCGGCCAGGAAGCCGCGGCTATCGACGGCGCCGGCGTTCTTCGGCAGTCCGCCGGTCCAGGCCGGGATGGTGCCGGCGGCGTTGCCGGCCTTCTCCGCGCCGAGCGGCGTCAGGGTGGTGCCCAGCTTGGCGGCCTCGGACTCCGGGACGGCGGCCATTACGCTGCCGGCCAGGAGGGAAAGCGCCAGTACGCCGGTCTGCATCAGGTTTCTTGTTTTCATCTATGCGTTTCCTTAAATACAGGCCCGTTAGAAGTTCACACCGAAGCTCAGGGCCACGAAGTCGCGGTCGTCCTGGGTCGAGTACTTGCCGTCGAAGAAGTCGGTGTACGACAGGTTCATGGTGTAGGTGTTCTGGTAGTCGGCGTTCAGACCCGCACTGATAGCCTTGCGGCCTTCCTCGAAGTTGCCGCCCGGGCCGGGGGAGTAACCCTCGACATCATGCGACCAGGCCAGGTTCGGCTGCAGGTTCACACCCAGGAAGGCGTTCGGGTAATCCCACACGGCGCGCAGGCGGTAGCCCCAGGAGTTGGCGGTGGTGAAGCCGTTGTTCTCGCAGTAGCGGGTCAGGTTGCGCTTGTCGGGCACGTTAGCCAGTGTGCCGGCGTTCAGCGATTCGCAGCGGCCATTGGCCAACGGTCCCGGCCCGAAGATCGGATCACGACCGTAACGCTTAACGCTCGGATCTTCCAGGCCGCCAACGTGGGTCCAACCAATTTCGCCCACCAGGGTCATGCGCGATGCCCCCATGAACTGGTCGACGAAGTGGGTGAAGGTGGTCTGGACCTGGGTGATCTCCTTGCGCTCGTAACCGTGCTGGGTTGCCCCAGGAGCAGCGGTCAGCAGCGAAACTGTCGGATCGAGCGGAGTCAGTGCGCTGTACAGTACATCAGTGGTGTTCAGTTGCACCGGAGCATTCGGACGGTAGCTGATTTCCCCTTGCCAGGCGGTACCGGTGGGCAGCGTCGTGGAGAAGCTCAGGCCATACAGACGGATATCTTCCGGATACTCGATAAAATAGTTGCCTGCACCGGCCGCAGTGGCAGAAGCGAGACCCGTTACGCCTGCAGCGAGAGCCGGGCTTGCAGCCAGCGCTCCATTAAAGACTCCTTGTTGGACCTGCCCCAAAACAGTGGGATCAGTGCAGGCGCCAGCCGGCAGCAGCCCGCACTGGGCGCTAACCAATGCTGAGAAATTGGCCAGTCCAATTTGATCTATCCCGAAGCTCTGCCCTGCTGCCTGGGCCGCCGCATAAGCAGCCTGCGGGCCAGCCTGCCCACTGAAGATCGGCATACGGCTGTGGTAATTCATGAAGTAGGCGCCGAATTCCGTATCCAGCGGCTCAAACATGTAGCGGAAGGCAATCCCCCACTGGCCATCGTCCTTGGCCGTGCGGTCCGCTCCACGGGCCACTTTCACCCCTTCACGGTCCGTCTCGTAGCCAAAACCCTGGGCAGCGGCATACGGCGCAAGAGCGCCCAGGGCCGGACTCAGCACACGCAGGTTCTCATCACACCCCGGTGCCACCACATCCGGCTGCGAGAAGAAGGTGCCGCAGTTCTCCACCACAGTCGGATTCCACTCCAACTGATAAAACGCCTCGACAGACAGGTTGTCGGTCAGGCTCTGGCCGACATAGAACATGTTGACCGGAATGAAGGCTTCCTTCAGCTCGGCACCGGGGCGGCGCAGAGCGGAGACGTCGGCCGGGTTGATGGAGTTGATACCCCCTTGGATAAAGGTGCTCTCACCCCAGCTCACCACCTGCTTGCCCAGGCGCACGCTGCCCGGCAGGTCTGCAAGGCTGTAATTGTAGTAGACGAAGGCGTCCAGCAGCTCGGCGCCGGAAGACTGCGCCAGGCGCTCGCGACCCTTGTCGGAGATTTCCTTGAAGGGACGGTCTTCGTCCTTCAGTTCGAAGTCGTACCAGTACTTGCCGCGCAGGAAGGCGCCCACATCGCCGTAGCGCAGTTCCAGGTCATGCACACCCTTGAAGATCTTCGAGAACGTCTCCCCACGTTTGAAGTTCAGGTGCGAATCATCGGAAGTCTGCGACAGGCCGCGGCCACCGTTGTTGGCGCCGATCAGATCTGGGTTCGGCTTGGCCGTGGACCAGCTGGCACCCACCGACAGAGAAGAGTCGAATTGCGCTTCGATCTCGCCGATATTGAAGTTCAGAGCGAATGCCGGTGCCGACAGGGTCGAGGCCAGGCTGATGGCCAGCGGCAGTCGGGCCCGACGCCAGAACGGTTTTGTTGTTGTCATCGACGCTACTCCATTTTTGTTGTTATGCCTCGGGCGACTATAACCAGCCAGCCGGCTGGCCTGATCCCCCGAAAGAGTGATTTGCGCTCCTTGAAGCGTCTGGCTCGCCACTTTGCGACGTGCAGCAAAACCTTTCGCTACTTTCCCCGGAGCAATAACCAAGCCAACACTTGTTTGACTGATCGGTCACGCTCAGCCCCCTCGCCAACCGGTCCTTACAGGGTGGATAAAAACGCGCTGCCGGCCGCCTGCCAGGTGGCGACATCCTGACGAATCCGCTTCTTGTCCAGCTTCCCCACACTGGTCTTGGGAATTTCGGTAACAGTGGCGATCTGACTGGGTATTGCCCACTTGTTGATGTGCCCCTGCTCGACGAAAGGCTTGAGGTGCTCTTTGAGCATCCGGGCATCCAGTTCGCTATTAGGACGCAGCACCAGCAGCGCGAAGGGCCGTTCCCCCCACTGCGGATCGGGCACGCCGACCACCGCCACCTCGCGTACCGCCGGGTGCCGGCTGATCAGGTCCTCCAGATCCAGCGATGACACCCATTCGCCACCGGTCTTGATCACATCCTTCAGACGGTCGCGGATGTCGATGAAACCCATCTCGTCCAGGGTCGCGACATCACCGGTGTGCATCCAGCCGCCCTCCCACAGCGCCTCGCCTTTTTCGGGTTCGCGGAAGTAGCCCTGGGTCAGCCAGGGCGCGCGCAGCACCAGTTCGCCCTGGGTCTCGCCATCGGCCGGGGCGAAACTGCCGTCCTCGTGCATGATCGCCGCCTCCACCAGCGGCACCGGCACGCCCGCCTTGATGCGGTAACGGCTGCGCTCGTCCTCGCTACCGGCGCGTAGTTCTTCATTGAGGTAGGCGCCACTGATCAATGGGCAAGTTTCCGACATGCCGTAGGCGGCGGTGAGCTGGATGCCGGTCGCCTTGGCCGCTTCGTAGAGGCTACGGTTCAGGGCACTGCCGCCGATGATCAGTTTCCAGCCGCCGAAATCCACTCCTTCGGCCGCCTTGGCGCCGAGCAGCATCTGCAGGATGGTCGGCACGCAGTGGGAAAAGGTGACGCCCTCGCGCCGCCACAGCTCGACCAGAAACTCCGGGTCGTAGCGCCCCGGGTAGACCTGTTTGACCCCGAGCATGGTGGCCACATAGGGCACGCCCCAGGCATGCACGTGGAACATGGGCGTGATGGGCATGTACACATCGTCGCTGCCCATCAGCCGCACGCTGTCCATCGAGCCGAGCGTCGCGGCCATGGACAGCGTGTGCAGCACCAGTTGGCGGTGAGTGAAGAACACCCCCTTGGGATTGCCGGTGGTGCCGGTGGTATAGAAGGTGGTGGCTATCGAATTCTCGTCAAAGTCCGGAAAGTCGTATTGCGGGCTGGCTTCGGCCATCAGGCACTCGTACTCACCCACCAACCCGGGCAGCTCTACCTCGCCGGCCGGCTGGTCGCTGAGCAGCAGGGTCTTCTCCACGGTGGTCAGCTGCGGGGCGATGGCCTGGTAGAGCGGCAGAAACTCGGCGTTGACCAGTACCACCCGATCCTCGGCGTGGTTCATGGTGTAGAGGACCTGCTCGGGGGAGAGGCGGATGTTGATGGTGTGCAGCACCGCGCCAATCATCGGCACCGCGAACATGCACTCCAGATAGCGGTGACTGTCCCAGTCCATCACCGCCACCGTATCGCCGGGGCGCACCCCCGCCGCCGTCAGCACGTTGGCCAGGCGGGCGACGCGCTCGTTGAACGTCGCGTAGCTGTAACGCACCTGGTCGCGGTAAACGATCTCGCGGGTACGCTCGTAACGGCTGCCGGACAGCAGCAGGCGCTTGATCAGCAGGGGACACGGATGGGCATTGGCCGCCGGCGGGATGATGCGGGTCTGCATGGTTGTCACCTTCTTTTTTTGTCGTTGTCTGACTCTAGAAGGCGAACGCGCAACCCTCATCAGCCCAAAGACTGATTTTTTACGTGACCCTTATGGCACTTCCGGTCACGCTGTAGAATCCGGTGCATCGGCCGGTTCCGATATTTCGAGAAAGCCCGGCCGGGCAAGTGAGCGGGTTACCCGTGGAAACGCCTGCCCGGCCCCAGACAGCAGAGGTGTTTTCGATGTCCGAGATCGTCATCGTCAGTGGTGTGCGTACCCCCATGGGCGGCTTTCAGGGCAGCCTGTCGGCGCTGAGCGCCGTCGAGTTGGGCGCCGTAGCCATTCGCGAGGCCGTGCGCCGCGCCGGCGTGCAGCCCGAGGATGTGCAGGAAGTGATCATGGGCTGCGTGCTGCCCGCCGGCCTGAAGCAGGGCCCGGCCCGTCAGGCGTCGCTGCACGCCGGCCTGCCGGCCGCCGCCGGCTGCACCACTATCAACAAGTTGTGCGGCTCGGGCATGAAGGCGGTGATGCTCGCCCACGACCTGCTCAAGGCCGGCACCAATCAGGTGATGGTCGCCGGCGGCATGGAGAGCATGTCCAACGCCCCCTACATCCTGGAAAAAGCCCGCGCCGGTCTGCGCATGGGCCACGCCGAGCTCAAGGATCACATGTTCCTCGACGGCCTGGAGGATGCGCGCACCGGCCGGCTGATGGGCTCCTTCGCCCAGGAAACCGCCGATCGTCACGGCATCGGTCGCGAGGAAATGGACGCCTACGCCATCGAATCCCTCAAGCGCGCCCGGGACGCCATCCAGAGCGGCGTGCTGAAGGCCGAGGTCGTGCCGGTCACCGTCACCACCCGCAAGGGTGAAGTGCTGGTCAAGGACGATGAACAGCCGCTGACCGCCAATCCGGAAAAGATTCCGGGCCTGAAACCGGCGTTTCGCAAGGACGGCACTATTACCGCCGCCAACGCCAGCTCCATCTCCGACGGCGCCAGCGCACTGGTGCTGATGACCGCCGAGGAAGCCGCCAGGCGCGGACTCAAACCGCTGGCGAAAATCGTCGGCCACGCCACTCAGAGTCAGGACCCCAGCGAGTTCACCCTGGCGCCGGTCGGCGCGCTGAGCAATCTGTTCCGCAAGACCGGCTGGAGCGCCGAGGATGTCGATCTGTTCGAGATCAACGAGGCGTTCGCCATGGTCACCATGCTCGCCATGCGCGAGCACGGTCTGGATCACACCCGGGTGAACATCTATGGCGGCGCCTGTGCCCAGGGCCACCCGGTCGGTTCCACCGGCTCACGGATCATCGTCACGCTGATCAACGCGCTGCGCCAGACCGGCGGCAAGCGCGGCGTCGCCTCGCTGTGCATCGGCGGCGGCGAGGCCACGGCGGTGGCGGTGGAGCTGCTGTAAACGCCACGCAGGTTTGCTCGCCACCAGACCAAACCCTGTAATTGGATGGACTCGCCCTCGCCGAGGCGTCAACGCGCCACGGTGGCGTCTAATAGCCAACGACAGCGAGGGCGAATCCATGAACAAGCATACAAGCAACTCCCAATCCCCG
>DATJDB010000153.1:0-6437 GCA_035497635.1 Pseudomonas sp.
AACAGCGCGGCGGCCGGGTCGCCTACGGCCGCGACGCCCTCAACGCCGAGCTGGGCCGCCTGGAGCGTCAGCGTGACGACGCGGCGCGCAAGGCGCGGGAACTCAAGCGACTGCTGGGAGAAACGCAATGAATGATGCGATCACGGCTGCCGCAGAGCGGCGAGCATCCGGACAACGTTCTCGGCTAATGCAGCGTGTTCAGCGTATTCAGGCCGAGCGGGAAATGATTTCGAAAAACGCCGAAGCGCATCGGGAAAGTGATTCTCCGAAAGGCCCTGTTGCCTTTGTAGATCAAGAAGGAGCCAAGCGATGAGATCCGCTTGTGCGTTTATTTGCTCCTGCATCTGCTCCAGTTTGGCTTGGAGGACCGGAGGCAGCTCCGCAAACAGTTGCTCAAAGGCTTCTTTGCTCGATTCTGGCATGGCGCAACCCCACATCAAATTGGGCCGCAATATGGCACAGGGGGTGAACCATGCATAAGTGGTTCACCGCCCTGGAACTCGCCGGCCTGCCGGGCCTGCCCGGCACCGAGCGTGGCATCAAGAAGCTGGCCGAGCGCGAAGGCTGGGAAGGTCAACGCCGCCTCGGCAGCAAGGCCATCGAATACAGCTTCGCCGTCCTGCCGCCCGAAGCCCAGGCCGCCTTGCTGGCCCGCCTGGTCAACCAGGACGAAGCCGCCGAGTCCACCGTCATGGCTCCCGAAAGCGCACTGCGTGACGCCATTCCCGCGTCACGCCTTAGCGAATCGCAACGCGCCGTCATGCTCGCCCGGCTGGCCTTCGTTCGCGAAATCGAGCGCATGAGCCAGGTGGTCACCCAGCAGCGCGCGATCATGACCCTGGTTGGCCTGGCCCGCGACGGCGGCCTGAGCCCCTACCTGGAAGCGCGCGCCGCGCTGGCCAACGACCGCAAGACGGCCGACCGCAGCCTGAGCGAGCGCACCCTCAAGCGCTGGCTGAGCGACTACCGCAAGCTCGGCGAAGTCGGCCTGGCCCCTGAGCGGCGCCGGGCAGACATGAGCGTGCCCGGCTGGGCGCCGGACGTCCTGCGCTGCTACCAGCGTCCGACCAAGCCCAGTGTCGAAGCGGCCTATGCCGAATATGCCGCCAAATGCACCGGCGAACGCCCGAGCATCCACCAGGTACGCCGCTTCCTGGCCAAGCTGAGCCCCGAAGCCCGCGAACAGGGCCGGCGCAGCCCGCAGGAACTCAAGGCGCTGCAGCCGTTCAAGCGCCGCAGCACCGACGCCCTGCGCCCCGGCGAGGTCTACACCGCCGACGGCCACAAGTTCGACGCCGAAGTACTCAACCCGCGCACCGGCAAGCCGTACCGCCCGGAAACCACCACGGTCATCGACGTGGCCACCCGGCGCATCCTCGGCATCAGCATCGGCGAGGCCGAGTCGGCCATCGGCGTCCTGGACGCCCTGCGCGATGCCGTCACCCGAGGCGGCATGTTCGCCTACTTCTATGTGGACAACGGCTCCGGCTTCGCCAACGAGCAGGTGCGCGAAGTGGTCGACCGCCTCGGCGGCACCATGACCCACGCGCTGCCCTACAACAGCCAGGCGCGCGGCCTGATCGAGCGCGCCCACCAAACCATCTGGGTCAACGCCGCCAAGAAGCTCACCAGCTACATCGGCGCCGACATGGACAAGCATGCCGGCACCAAGGTGCACCGCATCAGCCGCCAGCAGCTGCGCGACACCGGCAGCACCCGGCTGATCCCCACCTTCGCCGAGTTCATGGCCGGCGCGGAATACGAGATCAGCACCTACAACGACCGGCCCCACCGGGGCCTGACCAAGATCCGCGACCCGCACACCGGCGCCATGCGCCACATGAGCCCCAACGAAGCCTGGGAAGCCGCCCGCGAAAGCGGCTGGGAACCCATGCTGGCGCCGGCCGATCTGGTCGAGGATCTGTTCCGCCCGCAGGTCATCCGCCGCACCGCACGCGGCGAAATCACCTGGGCCGGCCAGCGCTACTTCCTGGACGCTCTGCGCGACCTGCACGGCGAGGACGTCAGGCTGGCCTACGACGTGCGCGATGCCAGCCGCGTCTGGGTCCGCACCCTGGAAGGCGAACTGCTGGGTGAGGCGCTGCTGGATGGCAACGCCAGCGACTACCTGCCCAAGACCATGATCGAGCAGGCCGTCGAACGCCGCGAGCAGGGCCAAATGAAGCGCGCCATGGACAAGCTGGAAACCCTCACCGGCAAGCGCATCGAGCTGATCGCCCCGACCACCGCCCCCAGCGCCCAGCTCAGCCTGGAACAGTGCGAAGGCGCCCAGCGCTACGCCGCCCAACTGGCCGCCGACCAGCACCAGGCCTTCGAAATCCCCGGCGACATCGTGTCCCGCTACCGCCTGTGGGAGCAACTGGACGCCCGCCAGGCGCGCGGCGAAGCCCTCAGCCCCGATGAAGCGCGCTGGTACCAGCGCTACCAGAACCATCCCGACTGGGCCTCGATGCGGCGCGTGTACGAACACGCCGCAGCGGCCCAGGCCTGAAATCCCTTGATTTGAGCAATAAGGAGAGAGCCCATGAAGAAGATCGTCCCGCTCACCAATGTCGGCCTGCTGGCCGGCGCCCTGGACCGCGCCCTGCAACGCCCCGCCGGCCTGCCCGGACTGGTCGTCACCTACGGCCCCAGCGGCTACGGCAAGTCGGTGGCAGCCGCGTTCGCCGCCAACCTGCACCGCGCTTACTACGTGGAGTGCCGCGACACCTGGAGCAAGAAGGCCTTCCTGCAGGCCGTCCTGCGCGAGATGGCCCTGATCCCGGCGCGCACCCTGTCGGAGATGGTCGACCAGGTGGCCGAACAGCTCAGCCTGAGCGGCCGCCCGCTGATCGTCGACGACGTCCAGTACCTGCTGGACAAGGCCGCCGCCAACGTCCTGACCGACATCTACAACGCCAGCCAGGGCACCCTGGTGCTGATCGGCGAGGAACGCGTGCCGGCCAGCCTGGCCAAGCTGGAGCGCCTGCACAACCGCGTCCTGGAATGGGTACCGGCGCAACCGGCCAGCCTGGACGATGTGCGCCAGCTGGCCCAGAACACCTACCCGAAACTGCACATCGCCGACGACCTGCTGGGCGACCTGCAGCGCGCGGTCAAGGGCTGCCTGCGCCGCGTCGCGGTCAACCTCTACCGCGTCCACACCGAGGCCCAGGCCCTGTGCGTCGACGGCATCGACCTGGCCACCTGGGACAAGCGCGGCTGGTTCACTGGCGAGGCCCCGGCGCGGAGGGTGCTGTGATGCACCCACGCAACAAGCCCGCCCACCTGGCGCAGATTGGCGGCAAGACCAACCGCCAGCGCATCTGGGAAGCCATCCGCACCAAACGCGAGGGCTTCACCTGCTACGGCCTGGCCCGCGCTGCCGACGTGGACGACCCCACCGTGCGCGCCTACCTGGAAGCGCTGCTGGCCGGCGGCTACCTGGAGGCCGGACCGTTCTGCGGCGAGGCCTTTGCCGATCACCCGCTGCGCCTGGTACGCGACGTCGGTGCCGAGGCGCCGGCGATCTGCCGCGACGGCCGGCCCAATCGCCAGGGGCTGATCAGCGAGGCGCTGTGGCGCTCGCTGCGCATCCTCGGCGAAGCCACCGCCCAGGAACTGGCGGACCAGGCCAGCATGGTCGCCCCGACCACGCTGCACACGGTCAAGTCCTGGCTGCTGTGGCTCAAGCGCGCCGGCTATGTGCAGGTGGTCCGCGCCGGCCGAAGCTACCTGCCGGCGATCTATCGCCTGGCGCCGGGCAAGTACAGCGGCCCGCGCCCGCCGGTGATCCAGCACATCAGCCAGGTCTACGACCCCAACCTGGGCGAGGTGGTGTACCGCCGCGAACCCGAGGAGCAGGTCGTATGAGCTGGCTCGAACTGCTACGCACCGAGGCCAAGGCCACCAGCATCACCGCCGCTGCCCAGCGCCTGGGCGTCTCGCGCACCGCCGTCAGCCTGTGCCTGGCCGAGCGCTATCCAGCCAGCACCGAGCGCATCGAGGCCAAGGTCTGGGACGTGCTCGGCCAGATCGAGTGCCCGGCCCTCGGCGGAACGATCACCGCCACCGAGTGCCGCACCTACCGCGAGCGCTCGGCGCCCACCCACAACCCCATGGCCATGCAGTACTGGAAAGCCTGCCAGCACTGCCCGCACAACCCCAACTGCGCTCAGCGTAAGGAAGTCGCCCATGCCCAGCTCCACTGACCCGCGCCCCCTGAAGGTACTCACCCCGAGCTTTAGCGCCCGGCTTGGCACCTTCAACAAGGCCGCCCGCCTGCTGCAGGAACAGGGCGTGCGCATGCACTGCCTCGACCTGATCCAGAACCGCATCTGCGTCGGCGCCGAGGATGCCCGCCGGCTGAAAGAACGCCACCAGCTCGGCATGACCCGCACCCAGCTGGAGCCCGACGGCGCCCGTTTTAGCGTGCCATTCCAGGGCATCACCCTGGAATGGTTCGAACCCAAGACCCTGACCGTTCACTGAAAGGAAGTACTCCATGAACGCACTCACCATCCCCGCCGGCTACCGGCGCGACGCCCAGGGCCGCCTGGTGCATGAAGAGCAGATCAAGCCCGTCGACAAGCTGCGCGACGAGCTGGTCATTCGCCTGGTTGATCAAGCCCGCACCGTCAGCCAGGTGCTGGCCCAGTTCAAGGGCGCCGCCTTCGGCGAGATCGAAGCCTTCGTCGACCTGTCCGCGCAGGAATACGGCGCCAAGCTGGGCGGCAAGAAGGGCAACGTCACGCTGCTCAGCTTCGATGGCCGCTACAAGATCCAACGCGCCATCCAGGAATCGATCAGCTTCGACGAGCGCCTGCAGGCCGCCCGCGCCCTGATCGACGAATGCCTGCAGGAGTGGACCGCCGACGCCCGCCCCGAGCTGGCCACCCTGGTCAACGACGCCTTCCGCGTCGACACCAAGGGCGAGATCCGCACCGCCCGCGTGCTGGCCCTGCGCCGCCTGGATATCCAGGACCCGCGCTGGCTGCAGGCTATGGACGCCATTGGCGATGCCTGCCAGGTGGTCGGCTCCAAGTCGTACATCCGCGTCTACGAACGCATCGGCGACAGCGACCAGTACCGGCCCATCAGCCTGGACATTGCGGGGGTGTGAGATGGCCATGATCGAAGAACGCGAACCCTACCGGCGCGGTAAGCGGCCCGAGGATGGAATGGACCTGCCGGAGGGCAAAACCTGCGGTGACTGCGTGCATTGCCGCCGCTGCACTCTGATGTTCGGGCATATCCCGGCTGATGAGGTTTGCGACTGGTTTCCGTCACGGTTCCGTGCCTGTGAGCGCATCAGCGACAGCGACCAGCATCGCCCCGTCGCCCTTGATATTGCGGGGGTGTGAGATGGCACCCCGTCAGGAAAAACGGCTGAGCCTGGTGAAGGTTGGCTACCAGACCTTCGTGCTGCCGCAAGCCCAGGCGCTGAGGTTCTACGAGCTGGCCAGCCAGGCGCTGGAAGTGGAATACGACGGTGCCGGTGAGGGGTTCCGGTCCAAAATGCCGCGCCCAGGGACAGCCCAGCGTCGAGTTGCAGGCGCTGGCCCCCGGGCAACTGATCATGCCGGAAGCCAGCGTGGTGCCGGCCCAGCCCGGACGCCAGCAACCGCCACGGCTGACGAGGGACTGAGCATGGAGCGCTACCACGATCCCAGCCAGGACCCGCAATCGCTGACCTCGGTCGAGCGTGAGAGACAGCGGATCGCCGCCGCCACCGAAGCGTTTCTCGCCGGCGGCGGGAAGATCGAACTGGTGGGCCATCAGATGCAGGCCGAGGCCCGCCCCTTCGTCATCGACCCGAAGAAGACGCCGGTCTATGCGCACCTGTTTGTGCCCGAGCGCCCCGATGCCCACCCGGTCGGGCCGCAGCAGCTCGCAGCCCGTCTGATGGCACAGGCGGCATTGGGCGCATCTCCTCGGGAGGCGGCCGGCGCTGTTGGCATCACCGAGAAGCAGGCCCGGCAAATCGCCCGTGAATACCGCATTCAATTCAAGCGACAGCAGTAGGAGTTCCTATGACCGAAACCAGTATGCGAACCGACCCCTTCGTCACGGTCGATGGCTACCGAATTTGCGACGCCGCTAGCCGGCTACACGCCATTGAGCGTTTTGACCTGGAGCGGTGCCGCCAGGCAATCGCCGTAACGCCCCTGCAAAAGACCGTCGAACAGCGCCTGCGCGCCCGCATCCGCAAGCTGGAAAAGGAGGCCCGTCATGGCTGAGCACGTCATCACCATCCGCGATGTGGACGGCGGCGTTGCCGTCACGCTGGAAAGCCAAGGCTCGCGGAAAACCGTGGCCGGACTGGCCGCGTTTTGCCTGATCGAACTCGCGGGCAAGGTCATACCGGAAGCTGCTCGGAAGGCGGCCGAAATGGGGACCTGCAACTGTGCCAAATGCGCCGCCAGCCGCACGGAACC
>DATJDB010000154.1:0-3994 GCA_035497635.1 Pseudomonas sp.
CTATAATCCGGCCTCCTTCTGGGGGCCTATAGCTCAGTTGGTTAGAGCAGAGGACTCATAATCCTTTGGTCCACGGTTCGAGTCCGTGTGGGCCCACCAATAAAATCAAGGGGTTACAGCTTTAACCCCCTTCGATCTCACAAGCACCATCTCCAATTTTCCCCGTTCGTTCCCCGTTTCTCGACCTACGTCCCGAGCGAATATCCATACGCCGTTCCGCAGGCAAACAGCCAGAGCGTTTTTCGATGGGGCCAGTAAAAAGAGCGGCACGAAAAATACGTTCCGACGAACGGTCATAAAGACATTTGAAGTCCATAGGTGTCCATGGACGTTCTAGGAGTTCTGATGAAGGTGTTCGTCTCCGGAATGCCCTCAAGCGATGGGCTGAAACCGTAGGATCAGTTCGGCTATGGTGCGAAGGCGAGCGCGACAGCGCCTCCGCCAACCACCCACGGACTTGCCGTGCAAGGAGCTTGCGAGTCATGGCCAACGAGACCTCCCTCACCCCTCCCGCCCGGGATTTGCCGATCCCTGGCACCCTCGCCACCTCTACTCAATGCTGCGCGAAGTATCAGATCAGCCGCACCACTTGGTGGCGCTGGACCAAGATCCCTGGTTTCCCGCAGCCGCTGCGCCTGAGGCGCGCGATCCGCTGGAATATTGAAGCCGTCGATGCCTTCCTGACGCGCGCCAGCCGCTGACCTCCTACTCGATCCCGCTTTGCCAGGCCGCGCCGCGCGCCTGGCGGGAAGCCACCAAGGATTGACCCATGGAAAATCGAAACGGCGCCCCCGCGCCGATGGCTTCGGCTTGCCCGGAGAAAGCGCTGACGCTGGCGCTGGGAGACCATCACTTCCCGCAGTTGCGGCGGACCCGCGACCTGTGCCGGCGTCTGCGCGGCATGACGCCCGCCAGTCCCGCGTGGCGGGATACCCATCAGCAGTGGCAGTACGCCTGTGAAGAGCTCACGGTGCTGGTGGTGCTGCGCCTGCCCGCTCAGGAGGACTGGGCATGACGGAAACCACCAGTCTGTTCCGTAGCTCCCTGGAGTCGGTGCTTGGCCGGCTGGACTGGCTGCCGGTTGCGGATGGCCACATTCATCGTTTCCATGTGCTGGGGGACCGTCCCGGCTCCCGCAATGGCTGGTACCTGCTGCATGCCGATGCGCGCCCGGCCGGCTGCTTCGGCAGTTGGAAGACCGGTGGCTATCACTCCTGGAGTGGCGCGAGAAGGGATGTTGTGATTCGCCACAAGTGGTCGGGCGAGCGGCAGACCACGTTGGGATCGGCCGCTGAACTGGAGCATCGCCAGCGCAAGGCGATGCACTATGCCCAGTGGCTGTGGGCCAACGCGAAGCCGGCGGATCGGGGTCATCCCTACCTGCTCAGCAAGCAGGTGCCGCCATACGGGCTTCGGCAAAAGGATCAGCAGTTGCTGGTGCCGCTGATCTGCGAGAGTCGGTTGCTGAACCTGCAGCGCATTGCCCCGGATGGCGGCAAGCGTTTCCTCAAGGGCGGGCGCATCAAAGGTTGCCATGCATTGCTCGGCACGCTGGTGGCCGGTGCCCGGCTGTACCTCTGCGAGGGCTGGGCCACCGGGGCCACCTTGCATGCGGCGACCGGCTGTCCCGTCGCCTGTGCGATGAACGCCGGCAACCTGCTGGCGGCGGGGCAGCAGCTCTGGCAGGAGTATCCCGACTGCGAGCTGGTGGTGGCGGGCGATGATGACCGTCTCACCCCCGGCAATCCGGGCCGGCGCGCCGCCACCGACACGGCGGAAGCGTTGGGCTGCGGCCTGGTCTTTCCGCCCTGGAGCGGCGCGGAACCGCTCAGCCTGACCGATTTCAACGATCTGGCGGTATGGCGGGCGCAGCCATGAACGCGCCGCTGATTCCCCAGCCTGACTACGCCGAACCCATCCCGCTGGTCATCGAGGACGCGGACACGCCTTATCCGCTGGCAGCCCTGGGCGAAGTGCTGGGCGGCGCAGCGAAGGCCATCGTCGAGATCGTCCAGGTACCGGCCGCCCTGGCCGCGCAATCGGTGCTGGCCGCCGCCGCGATGGCGGCCCAGCCGCACGCTAACGTGCTGCGCGCCGGCCAGCCGATTCCGCTGTCGCTGTTTGCACTGACCATTGCCGAATCGGGTGACCGCAAATCCGCTGCCGACCGATTGGCGCTGCGCGCACACCAGGAACGGCAACAGACGCTGCAGGAGACCTACCGCGAAGCACTGGCGGTCTATCGCAAGCGCCGGGACGTCTACCAGAGTGTGCGGGGCCAGGCGCCTGAGAAGCCTAAGGGAAAGGCCGAGAAGTCGGCTGCCGAGCTGATGGACCAGGAGGAGCCGCAGCCTCCGCCCTTGCCATTCATCCTCGCGGAAGACCCCACGCTGGAGGGGCTGCAGAAATCGTTTCTGCTGGGCCAGGCCTCGCAGGGGCTGTTCAGCGACGAAGGCGGGCTGTTCTTCGGCGGGCACGCCGGCAAGCCGGAGAACCTGCTCAAGAGCGCTTCGGGGCTTTCCAGTTTGTGGGACGGGTCGCCAATCCGGCGCCTGCGCGCCGCCGACGGCGAAAGCGCCGCCCGTGCCGGCTGCCGCTTGAGTGTCCACCTGATGATCCAGCCCGTGGTCGCCCGGGAGGTGCTGACCAACCCGATCCTGCAGGGTCAGGGCTTTCTGGCGCGGTTTCTGGTCGCCTGGCCACAATCGCTGGCCGGCACCCGTCTGTATCGCGATCTGAATCCCGACGAGGATGTATGCCTGAATCGGTATTGGCAGCGCATGGCGCAACTGTTGGCCCGCACGCCTGTCCTGGACGTGCATGAGGGATTGGCCCCGCCTTCACTGACGATGGAGGCGCCGGCGCTGTCCGCCTGGATTGAAGTGCATGACCGCATCGAGACCCGCCTGGGCAAGGGGGGCGAGCTGCAGGAGATAAAACCCATGGCCGCCAAGGGCGCCGAGAATGTGTTGCGGATGGCCGGCGTGATGGCGGTGGTCGAGGCGTCGGAATCCATCACCTGCGAGCTGATCAAGCGCGCCGCCATGCTCATGGAATGGTACCTGGGCGAAGCGCTGCGCGTCGTTAACCCTGCGCAGGCCGACTCGCGCACCCTCCAGGCGCAACGGCTTCTGGAGTGGCTGCTTGCCAATGATTGGCAGCGCTTCGAAGCGCGCCGCCTGCAACGCGAGGGTCCACGTTTCGTTCGCAAGAGTGCCCGGCAGCGGGATGAACTGCTGGGTATCCTGGTTGAGCACCGGCAGTTGTTCAGTCCGGATGGCCGGGTCTTCGTCCTGTCACCCCTGGCGACAGCGGCGACGTCGGCGACCGGCCAGACGCCGCGCGCCTCGGGCACTGGCGAAGCCATGGCGACGACTGGCGACACGGACAGCGAGAGCGCCGAGTTGTCGCCACCTGTCGCCCGCGCATCGCAACCCTGAAAGCCAGAACCGCCGTGGCGTGTCGCCGGCGTCGCCGCTGTCGCCGCGCTTGATGCCGCCAAGAGGGGTGAGCCCTTCCGAAGCGCAGGCTCCCCGGTGGGGATCCTCCGTTTCGGAAGGGCTTTGCTGGCTAGCACCATAACCACACGGAGCACAAAGCCGACCCCGGTGGCGACTTGATTCGCTTGGCCGCTCCCTCATGTTCTGCCCGCTATCGGCCAGAAGCTGCCCTTCGACACGGGCAGGCTTCCGACCTAGTCGTTCCGAAGAACTTCAGAGGCTGGCCAGTCATTACTGGTCAACTCGTGTGCAAGCTAGGCTACGGTCTGTTGCCGCCCGTTCTCTTCCGTCGCGTACTGTAGGTCTTTCAGAAACTCCAATTCCCTGCGAATTACCTCACTGAAGAAAGGCTCAAAGTAAGGTTGAAAATGGTTGGCCTTGACCGTTGCTACTGTGATGTAGGGATTATTTACTTTGCGAATTGCGGACTCTACGAAGGGTGCAACCGTCGGCGTTTTTCAAGATAGTTGTCGCGTCGACCGTGTTTTCAGGCC
>DATJDB010000155.1:0-8109 GCA_035497635.1 Pseudomonas sp.
ACGCTGGGCGGCGTGTTCACCAAGATCATCGACAAGAACACCACCATCCCGACCAAGAAGTCGCAGGTGTTCTCCACCGCCGATGACAACCAGGGCGCGGTGACCATCCACGTGCTGCAGGGCGAGCGCAAGCAGGCCGCGCAGAACAAGTCGCTGGGCAAGTTCGACCTGGCCGACATCCCGCCGGCGCCGCGCGGCGTGCCGCAGATCGAAGTCACCTTCGATATCGATGCCAACGGCATCCTGCACGTGTCCGCCAAGGACAAGGCCACCGGCAAGCAGCAGTCCATCGTCATCAAGGCCAACTCCGGCCTGTCGGATGAAGAAATCGAACAGATGGTGCGTGACGCCGAAGCCAACGCTGAGGAAGACCGCAAGTTCGAGGAGCTGGCCACCGCCCGCAACCAGGGTGATCAGCTGGCGCATGCCAGCCGCAAGATGATCACCGAGGCTGCCGACAAGGCCACCGACGAGGAAAAGACCACCATCGAAGCCGCCATCGCCGCGCTGGAAGTCGCCGTCAAGGGCGACGACAAAGCCGAGATCGAAGCCAAGATGAACGAGCTGTCCCAGGCCACCGCACCGCTGGCGCAGAAGATGTACGCCGAGCAGGCGCAGGGCGAGCAGGATCAGCCGGGCGCGGCTGATGGCAAGGCCAAGGGCGACGCCGGCGACGACGTGGTCGACGCCGAGTTCGAAGAGGTCAAGGACAACAAGTAAACGTCACGTTTGCTTCCGCCTCATGCGCGTAACGATGGTTGCGCGCCCCTGACACGCCACGCGGGAGTCTTCTCCCGCGTTGGTGTGTCTGGAGGATGTGTCAGAGGAATCCGAGAGAAATGGCGAAACGAGACTATTACGAAACACTGGGTGTCGAGCGAGGTGCCGACGAGGCCGAGCTGAAGAAGGCCTATCGACGCCTGGCGATGAAGTACCACCCGGATCGCAATCCGGACGACAAGGCGGCGGAAGAGAAATTCAAGGAGGCCAACGAGGCCTACGAAGTGCTCTCCGATTCGAACAAGCGCGCGGCCTACGATCAGTACGGCCATGCCGGTGTCGATCCGCAGATGGGCGGCGCAGGCGGCTTTGCCGGCGGCGGTGCCAGCTTCTCCGACATTTTTGGCGACGTGTTCAGTGACTTCTTCGGCGGTGCCCGTGGAGGGCAGCGTGGTGGCCCGCAACGGGGCAGCGACCTGCGCTACACCCTGGAACTGAGCCTGGAAGAGGCGGTGCGCGGCACCACGGTCACCATCCGTGTGCCGACCCTGGCCAATTGCAAGACCTGCAACGGTTCCGGGGCGAAGAAAGGCAGCAGCCCGACCACCTGCAGCACCTGCGGCGGTATCGGCCAGGTGCGCATGCAGCAGGGCTTCTTCTCCGTACAGCAGACCTGCCCGCGCTGCCACGGCAGCGGCAAGATGATCACCGACCCTTGTGACGACTGTCATGGTCAGGGTCGTGTTGAGGAGCACAAGACGCTGTCAGTCAAGGTGCCGGCCGGCGTGGATACCGGTGACCGCATCCGCCTGGCGGGTGAGGGCGAGGCCGGTGCGCAGGGTGGCCCGGCGGGCGACCTGTACGTGGTGGTCAACGTGCGCGAGCACGACATCTTCCAGCGTGATGGCCGCGATCTGTACTGCGAAGTGCCGATCAGCTTCGCCGACGCCGCGCTGGGTGGCGAGCTGGAAGTGCCGACCCTGGATGGTCGGGTCAAACTGAAGATTCCGGAAGGCACCCAGACCGGCAAGCTGTTCCGCTTGCGCGGCAAGGGCGTGACGCCGGTGCGTGGCGGCAGTGCCGGCGACTTGATGTGCCGGGTGGTGCTGGAAACGCCGGTCAAGCTCGACAAGCGTCAGCGCGAACTGCTTGAAGAGTTCCGGCGCAGCCTGCAGAGCGACAGCTCCCATTCGCCCCGGGCCAGCGGCTGGTTCGAGGGCATGAAGCGCTTCTTCGACGACCTCTAAACAGGCTGGAAGCCGAAAGCCGGGAAGCCCCCGGCTTCCCCTTTCCAGCTTCCAGCTTCCAGCTTGGAGCTTCTGGATTATGCGTATAGCAGTGATGGGCGCCGCCGGGCGCATGGGCAAGAACCTGATCGAGGCGGTCCGCCAGGCGGAAGGCGCCGAGCTGGCCGCCGCCATCGACCGGCCCGACAGCAGCCTGATCGGTGCTGACGCCGGCGAACTGGTCGGTCTGGGTCGTCTGGGTGTAGCGCTGAGCGGTGATCTCGCCGCAGCCGTGGACCGCTTCGATGTGCTCATCGATTTCACCCACCCCAGCGTGACCCTGAAAAACCTGGAAGTCTGCCGTCAGGCCGGCAAGGCCATGGTCATCGGCACCACCGGATTTTCCGCGGAGGAGAAGCAGTTGCTGGCCGACGCGGGCAAGCAGATCCCCATCGTCTTCGCCGCAAACTTCAGCGTTGGCGTCAACCTGTGCTTGACGCTGCTTGATACCGCCGCCCGTGTGCTCGGTGACGAGGTGGATATCGAGATCATCGAGGCGCACCACCGGCACAAGGTCGACGCGCCGTCCGGCACGGCGCTGCGCATGGGCGAAGTGGTTGCCAACGCCCTGGGCCGCGATCTGGAAAAGGTGGCTGTTTATGGTCGTGAAGGCCAGACCGGTGCTCGTGCGCGGGAAACCATCGGTTTCGCCACCGTACGCGCCGGTGATGTGGTGGGCGACCATACCGTGCTGTTCGCCGCCGATGGCGAACGGGTGGAGATCACCCACAAGGCCTCCAGTCGCATGACCTTCGCCAAGGGCGCGGTGCGCTCGGCGCTGTGGCTGCAGGGTCGGTCGCCAGCGCTGTATGACATGCAGGATGTGCTGGGCCTGCGCTGAACGGTCACGGATCGCCCTTCGGTTTGAGTAGACCCAAAAAGGGCGTTTCTGTATGATTCGCGCTTTAGTGTGTCCACTAAAGTTGCGCAGATGACCAATATAAAAAAAGCGGGATGACCTTTACACGTCATCCCGCTTTTTTACAACCTGCGTACGCACCAGGCAGATTTACCGGAGGTCTCTTGACTACGCCAGCCATACTCGCCCTTGCTGATGGCAGCATTTTTCGTGGCGAATCCATCGGAGCCGATGGGCATACCGTCGGCGAGGTGGTCTTCAACACCGCCATGACCGGCTATCAGGAAATTCTCACCGATCCTTCTTACGCCCAGCAGATCGTCACCCTGACCTATCCGCACATCGGCAACACCGGCACCACGCCGGAAGATGCCGAGTCCGATCGTGTCTGGGCCGCCGGCCTGATCATCCGCGACTTGCCGCTGCTGGCCAGCAGTTGGCGCAACAAGCAGTCGCTGGACGCCTACCTGCGGGAAAACGGTACCGTGGCGATCGCCGGGATCGATACCCGTCGACTGACCCGCATCCTGCGCGAGAAGGGTGCCCAGAACGGTTGTATCCTGACCGGTGCGGACGCTACCGAAGAGAAGGCGCTGGAACTGGCGCGGGCGTTCCCGGGCATGAAAGGTCTGGATCTGGCCAAGGTGGTTAGTGCCCAGGCACCTTACGAATGGCGCTCCACTGTCTGGTCGCTGCAGACCGACAGCCATCCAGAAGTTCCCGCCGAGCAACTGCCGTACCACGTGGTGGCTTATGACTATGGCGTGAAGCGCAACATCCTGCGCATGCTCGTCGAGCGTGGCTGCAAGGTGACCGTGCTGCCGGCGCAGGCACCGGCCAGCGAGGCCCTGGCGCTGAATCCCGATGGTGTGTTCCTGTCCAATGGTCCTGGCGACCCAGAGCCGTGCGACTACGCGATCAAGGCCATTCAGGACATCCTGGAAACCGACATTCCGGTGTTCGGTATCTGCCTGGGCCACCAGCTGCTGGCCCTGGCGTCCGGTGCCAAGACCATGAAGATGGGCTGCGGCCACCACGGCGCCAACCACCCGGTGCAGGACATGGACAGCGGCGTAGTGATGATCACCAGCCAGAACCACGGTTTCTGCGCCGACGAGGCCACGCTGCCGGCCAATCTGCGTGCGACCCACAAGTCGCTGTTCGACGGTACCCTGCAGGGCATCGAGCGTACCGACAAGGTCGCCTTCGGCTTCCAGGGTCACCCGGAAGCCAGTCCGGGTCCGAACGACGTTTCCCCGCTGTTCGACCGCTTCGTCGCCGCCATGGCGGCTCGCAAGCGCTAAGGGTCGCCGCGCATGCTGGCGAGCCTGGGAGTCGTCGACCTCTGGACCTATGTCCTGGGGACGGTGCTGGTGGTATTGCTGCCCGGTCCGAACTCCATGTTCGTGCTGGCCAGCGCGGCGCGCCGTGGTGTTGCGGCGGGCTACAGTGCCGCCGCAGCCGTGTTCGTCGGCGACACCCTGTTGATGCTGGCCGCGGCGCTTGGTGTGGCTTCGCTGCTGAAGGCCGAGCCGGCGCTGTTCACCGGGCTCAAGTACCTGGGCGCTGCCTATCTCTGCTATATCGGGATAAGCATGCTGCGCGGCGCCTGGCGCCAGTGGCGGCACCCTGGTGAGGCGCTGGAGCAGCCTGCGCCGAAGCTGGCCCAGCCGTTTCGCCGCGCCCTGCTGCTCAGTCTGTCGAACCCCAAGGCAATCCTGTTTTTCGTGTCCTTCTTCATCCAGTTCGTCGACCCGACCTATGCCCATCCGGGAGTGTCGTTCCTGGTGCTGGGCGCGATCCTGCAAGTCATCAGTCTCAGTTACCTGAGCCTCCTGATCTTTACCGGCGCCCGCCTGGCGCACTGGTTCCGTCGGCGACAGCGTCTGGCCGCCAGCGCCACCAGTGGCGTGGGCGCCTTGTTCGTCGGCTTTGGCGTGAAGCTGGCCACCGCAACCCTGACCTGATTACTACGAGACTCCCATGCCAAAACGTACAGACATCAAAAGCATTCTGATCCTCGGCGCCGGCCCCATCGTGATCGGCCAGGCGTGCGAGTTCGACTATTCCGGCGCCCAGGCCTGCAAGGCCCTGCGCGAGGAAGGTTTCCGCGTCATCCTGGTGAACTCCAACCCGGCCACCATCATGACCGACCCGGCCATGGCCGACGCCACCTACATCGAGCCGATCAAGTGGCAGACCGTGGCCAAGATCATCGAGAAGGAGCGCCCCGACGCGCTGCTGCCGACCATGGGTGGCCAGACCGCGCTGAACTGCGCGCTGGACCTGGAAAAGCACGGCGTGCTGGAAAAGTTCGGCGTGGAAATGATCGGCGCCAATGCCGACACCATCGACAAGGCCGAGGACCGTTCGCGCTTCGATAGGGCCATGCGTGACATCGGCCTGGCGTGCCCGCGTTCCGGCATCGCCCACAACATGGAAGAAGCCTACGGCGTGCTGGAGCAGGTGGGCTTTCCCTGCATCATCCGTCCGTCCTTCACCATGGGCGGCACCGGCGGCGGCATCGCCTACAACCGCGAAGAGTTCGAAGAGATCTGCAACCGCGGTCTGGACCTGTCGCCGACCAAGGAACTGCTGATCGACGAATCGCTGATCGGCTGGAAGGAATACGAGATGGAGGTTGTCCGCGACAAGAAGGACAACTGCATCATCGTCTGCTCCATCGAGAACTTCGACCCGATGGGCGTGCACACCGGCGACTCCATCACCGTGGCCCCGGCGCAGACGCTGACCGACAAGGAATACCAGATCATGCGCAACGCCTCGCTGGCGGTGCTGCGTGAAATCGGTGTGGAAACCGGCGGTTCCAACGTGCAGTTCGGTATCGACCCGAAGGACGGCCGCATGGTCGTTATCGAGATGAACCCGCGCGTATCGCGTTCCTCGGCGCTGGCTTCCAAGGCCACCGGCTTCCCGATCGCCAAGATCGCCGCCAAGCTGGCGGTCGGCTACACCCTCGACGAGCTGAGCAACGACATCACTGGCGGTCGTACCCCGGCGTCTTTCGAGCCGTCGATCGACTACGTGGTGACCAAGGTTCCGCGTTTCGCCTTCGAAAAATTCCCCAAGGCCGACGCACGCCTGACCACCCAGATGAAGTCCGTGGGTGAAGTCATGGCCATCGGCCGGACCTTCCAGGAATCCATGCAGAAGGCTCTGCGTGGGCTGGAAGTCGGCGCCACCGGTTTCGATCCCAAGCTGGATCTGGCCGATCCGGACGCCGAGAGCATTCTCAAGCGCGAGCTGACCGTGCCGAGCGCCGAGCGTGTGTGGTACGTGGCCGACGCCTTCCGCGCCGGCAAGACCATTGATTACGTGTTCGAGCTGACCAATATCGATCCCTGGTTCCTGGTGCAGATCGAAGATCTGGTCAAGGACGAGGAGAAGGTCAAGACCCTGGGTCTGAGCAGTCTTGATCGCGATCTGCTGTATCGCCTCAAGCGCAAGGGCTTCTCCGATGCCCGTCTGGCCACCCTGCTCGGTGTCAGCGAGAAGAGCCTACGCAGCCACCGTCACAAGCTGAAGGTGCTGCCGGTCTACAAGCGCGTCGACACCTGCGCCGCCGAGTTCCAGACCGATACCGCCTACATGTACTCGACCTATGAGGAAGAGTGCGAGGCCAACCCGTCCGGCCGCGACAAGATCATGGTCATTGGCGGCGGTCCGAACCGTATCGGCCAGGGCATCGAGTTCGACTACTGCTGCGTACATGCCGCGCTGGCCATGCGTGAAGACGGTTACGAGACCATCATGGTCAACTGCAACCCGGAAACCGTCTCCACCGACTACGACACGTCTGATCGCCTGTACTTCGAGCCGGTGACCCTGGAAGACGTGCTGGAAATCTGCCGCGTCGAACAGCCCAAGGGCGTAATCGTGCAGTACGGCGGCCAGACCCCGCTGAAGCTTTGCCGCGCCCTGGAAGAAGCCGGTGTGCCGATCATTGGCACCAGCCCGGATGCCATCGACCGCGCCGAAGACCGTGAGCGCTTCCAGCAGATGGTGCAGCGCCTGGGCCTGCTCCAGCCGGAAAATGCCACCGCGCGCAGCGAGGAAGAGGCGCTGAAACATGCCAAGGCCATCGGCTTCCCGCTGGTGGTGCGCCCGTCCTACGTGCTGGGCGGCCGCGCGATGGAAATCGTCTACGAGGAAGAAGAACTCAAGCGCTACATGCGCGAAGCGGTGAAAGTCTCCAACGACAGCCCGGTGCTGCTGGACCACTTCCTCAACTCGGCCATCGAAGTGGACATCGATGCCGTGAGCGACGGTCATGAAGTGGTGATCGGCGCGATCATGCAGCACATCGAGCAGGCTGGTATCCACTCCGGTGACTCCGCCTGTTCGCTGCCGGCCTACTCGCTGCCGCAGCCGATCCAGGACGAGATTCGCGAGCAGGTCAAAAAAATGGCCCTGGAGCTCGGCGTGGTCGGCCTGATGAACGTGCAGATGGCCGTGCAGGGCGAGGACATCTACGTGCTGGAAGTGAACCCGCGCGCCTCGCGTACCGTGCCGTTCGTGTCCAAGTGCATCGGCGAGTCGCTGGCCAAGGTCGCGGCCCGTGCCATGGCCGGCATGAGCCTGCGCGAAATCGGCTTCACCGAAGAGGTGATCCCGAACTACTTCAGCGTCAAGGAAGCCGTGTTCCCATTCGCCAAGTTCCCCGGCGTGGACACCATCCTTGGCCCGGAAATGAAGTCCACCGGTGAAGTCATGGGTGTTGGCGACAGCTTCGCCGAAGCCTTCGCCAAGGCTCAGCTGGGCGCCAGCGAAATCCTGCCCACCGGCGGTTGCGCCTTCATCAGCGTGCGCGAGGATGACAAGCCTTTCGTTGCTGAAATGGCGCGTGATCTGGTCGGCCTGGGCTTCGAAGTGGTGGCCACCGCCGGCACCGCCAAGCTGATCGAGGCCGCCGGTCTACCGGTGCGCCGCGTCAACAAGGTGACCGAGGGTCGCCCGCACGTAGTGGACATGATCAAGAACGAAGAAGTGACCCTGATCATCAACACCACCGAGGGGCGCCAGTCGATCGCCGACTCTTACTCCATCCGTCGTAACGCCCTGCAGCACAAGGTCTGCATCACCACCACCCTGGCCGGCGGCCAGGCGGTGTGTGAAGCGATCAAGTTCGGTCCGGAGCGGACCGTGCGCCGGCTGCAGGATCTGCATGCAGGAATCAAGGCATGACGAAATACCCGATGACCGTCCAGGGCGCCCGCGCCCTGG
>DATJDB010000156.1:0-1688 GCA_035497635.1 Pseudomonas sp.
GGAAGGTGATTGGCTGAACGTCTTCGTCTATCTGGATAGCGAAGATCGCCCCATCGCCACCACGCTGAAACCCAAGGCAGAAGTCGGCGGCTTCGCCAGCCTCAAGGTGGCAGAGATCAACCGCATCGGTCTGTTCCTGGACTGGGGCCTGCCCAAGGATCTGCTGTTGCCGCATTCGGAAGAAAAGCGCCCACTGCAGGTCGGTGACTACTGCGTGGTCTACGTCTACCTGGACCCGCGCACCCGGCGCATTACCGCTACCGCCCGCCTGGATCGTTACCTCGACCAGACGCCAGCGCGCTACGAACGCGGTCAGCCCGTCGAGCTGCTGGTGGCAGAGAAGACCGATCTGGGCTTCAAGGCCATCATCAACAACAGCCACTGGGGTCTGATTCACAAGAACGAAGTGTTCAAGTTCCTGCGCCCCGGCTCGCGGGAAACCGGCTACATCCGCGAGGTGCGCGACGACGGCAAGATCAGCCTGAGCCTGCAGCCACCGCCCGAACAGGTGCGCGACAGCCTCGGCGAGCAGATCCTCGAAAAACTGCGCGCCAATGGCGGCAGCCTGCCGCTTGGCGACAAAAGTGACCCGCAGCTCATCGCCCAACATTTCGGCGTCAGCAAGGGCAACTTCAAGAAGGCCATCGGCGGGCTCTACAAGCAGGGGCTGATTCAGATCCACGACGACCAGATCGAACTGAGCTGACCGCCCGCTTCAAGGAAGAAACCATGCCCTGGAACCGCCTGCTCGGCCCGCTGCAACGTCTGCCCGCCTCGCCCCTGCCGGCGTGGCACGCCCAGTTGCAGGAACAGGCCCAGGGTTTGTCGACTGCGCAAGTCGCCATCCTTGGCGGACGCCTGTCCGCCACTCCGGGGCTGGCCTTTCTGGCTGGCTACCAGGCGGCGCTGCGCGCGCTCTGGCCGGAAGCACCGGCAAGTCTTGGTGCTTTCTGCGTGACGGAGCGGCGTAGTGTGCGTCCGGCGGACATGAGCACCCGCTTTCACGAGGAACAACTCAACGGTTGCAAGGATTTCGTCACCGGCGGCAGCGAAGCCGACTGGTTTCTGGTCGCCGCGCGCAGCGAGCCGGAGGGCGCGCCTATACGCATCACCTTGTGCAGCGTTGCGCGTGATGCCACGGGTGTCGCGCTGGAAAACCTGCCGCCACTGCCCATCGCCACGGATATTCCGCACGCCCGCCTGCGCCTCGATGGCGCCCAGGTCCAGGCACTGCCGGGCGATGGCTGGGATGACTATGCCAAGCCGTTTCGCACCCTTGAGGATGTGCACGTGCTGCTGGCGCTGAGCGCCTGGCTGTATGGGGTCGGGCTGAAATGCCAGTGGCCGCAGGCGTTGCGCCTGAAGCTGGCCGGCGTGTTGGCGGCAGGCAGCGAAGTCGCCCGCCTTGATCCCCGTGAAGCCGCGATGCACCTGCTATTGGGTGGGGTGTTTGCGCAATTCGAATCCCTGCAGACCGAACTGGACGTTGCCCTGGAAAGTGCCGGTGAATGGGCCGCACTCTGGCGGCGCGACAGCGGGCTGCTGAAGATTGCGGGATCGGCGCGACAGAAGCGCCTGGAAAAAGCCGAGGCAACGGTCACAAACGCCCCGCTTTTGTAGGTGGGGCTTCAGCCGCGACCCGGTGCGCACGAACCCCAAAAGCTCGCGAATGAATTCGCTCCCACAGG
>DATJDB010000157.1:0-3177 GCA_035497635.1 Pseudomonas sp.
CGGCAGGTCGTACTGCAGGCAGGTGGACAGCTCCTGGATGTTCATCTGGATGCTGCCTTCACCGGTGACGCAGGCCACGTCCGCTTCCGGGAAATTCAGCTTGGCGCCCATCGCTGCCGGCAGACCGAAGCCCATGGTGCCCAGGCCGCCGGAGTTCAGCCAGCGATTGGGCTTGTCGAAGCGGTAGTACTGGCAGGCGAACATCTGATGCTGGCCCACGTCGGAGGCCACGAAGGCATCGCCTTTGGTGACTTCGTAGAGGGTCTCGATGACCTTCTGCGGCTTGATGATCGAGCCGTCGCCCTCGTTGTAGGGGAACAGGCGACCGCTGCCACGCCACTCGTCGATCTGCTTCCACCAGCTGGCCACGGCGTCCTTGTTCGGCGTCTGGCCGATTTCCTTGAGCACGGCGACCATCTCGGTCAGCACGCTGTCCACCGGACCGACGATCGGGATGTCAGCCTTGATGGTCTTGGAGATCGATGCCGGATCGATGTCGATATGGATGACCTTGGCGTTCGGGCAGAACTTGGCCGCGCCGTTGACCACGCGATCATCGAAGCGCGCGCCGACGGCCAGGATCACATCGGCGTGGTGCATGGTCACGTTGGCGGTGTAGCTGCCGTGCATGCCGAGCATACCGATGAACTGGCGGTCGCTGCCCGGATAGCCACCCAGGCCCATCAGGGTATTGGTGACGGGCAGGTTGAGCATGCGTGCCAGCTCGGTGAGCTGCGCGGCGGCATTGCCCATGATGACGCCACCGCCCGAATACAGTACCGGGCGCTTGGCGGCGAGCAGCATTTCCGCGGCCTTGCGGATCTGGCCAGAATGGCCGCGAACCGCCGGGCTGTAGGAGCGCAGCTTGGCCTTCTTCGGGAAGACGTATTCGTACTTCTCGCCGGGAGTGCCCATGTCCTTGGGGATATCCACCACCACCGGACCGGGACGGCCTGACTCGGCGATGTAGAACGCCTTCTTCAGCGTTTCGGCGATTTCCGACGGGTGCTTGATGATGAAGCTGTGCTTCACGATCGGTCGGGAGATACCAACCATGTCGGTTTCCTGGAAGGCGTCGGTACCGACCATGGTGCTGGACACCTGACCGGAGATCACCACCATCGGAATGGAATCCATGTGGGCGGTGGCAATGCCGGTGATGGCATTGGTCGCGCCGGGGCCGGAGGTCACCAGCACCACGCCGGCCTTGCCGGTTGCGCGGGCATAGCCGTCAGCCATATGGGTAGCCGCCTGTTCGTGACGGACCAGGATATGGGTGACTTCCTTTTCCTTGAACAGCGCATCGTAGATGTGCAGAAGGGCACCGCCCGGGTACCCGTAAATGTATTTCACGCCTTCGTCGCGCAGGAAGCGGACGACAATTTCAGCGCCGGATAGAAGCTCCACGTTATTTCCCCTCTAGAACGCCAGAATGCCGCCTGGGGCCAGACAGCCTGTTTAGGTCTACTCCTCGGCGGAGCATTTGCGACGGTTGATCGCAGATTGGAAACAGCTCTACCGAGCAAGTACTGGGAGCGAATCCTGGTGTGTTGCGGACGGCTCCCACCCAGCGCGAGGTAACGCGTTACGGGTGTAACAGATTCGGCACGGGTAGGCGCCTTGAGTCACGCGCAACGGAACCGGTACGGTCTGGCTGCGGCGGCAATCGTGGAATTGTTCGGATTAGGCGTCAGCAAGTCAAGTCGCATGTGCAACGAGACCCGCTTGTGAGCTGGCACGCCGACGGCCCAGCAGCTTTCTGCTATTTCACGTTCGCTCATCCCGCCAGGTACCTCGACATGCGCCTATTGCTATTCGCCACCCTGCTCCTGCAGGTCTCGCCGGTTCTGGCAGCCGACATTCACGGCTGGATCGACGCGAAGGGTGTGCAGCATTTCAGCGACCGGCCGGCGCACTCGCAGGCCAGCCGCCCCCTTGCGCTGCGTGCCGCGCCATCACCCGGCCCTAGCCAGGCGCGAACCGAAACGCCGGCGCAGCGCGCGGCCGCCGAGCAGCGCCGCTTCGATCAAGCCCTACGCCGGGACGCTGTCCAAGAGGCAGAGGCACGCCGACTGCGCTGCCAGGAATGGAAGACGCAACTGAACCTGCTTGAGCAGCGCCCGCGACTGCGCACCACGGATGCGATGGGCAGTCCCCGCGCACTGACGGGGGCGGAACGTCAGGCACTGCTCGACGAAACCCGGAACCGGTTGCGCGTCAGTTGCGCGTGGTGATCAGCCGGTCGAAGTCGCTCAGTACCGCGAGCAGCGTGCGCACCTCGGCGATCCGCTCGGCATACACCATTTCGGCCAGCTCACGGATACCGGACACTGCGGGCAGGGGCTGGCCGTTCTCGACCAGCATTTTCATGCGCGGCAGGAAGATCCACTGCAACCACTGATGCAGTTCCAGGGTATCCACGCAAAAGGGCTGCTGGCTGGACAGCGCGTGTTCGCTGGGCGAAGTGTTGCTCCACCAGCCGAGCACGCGCAGTTCGCGCTCGATGAGCAACAGATGACCGGCCACCGCCGGGGCGCGCGAATCCATCAGCTGCTCACTCTGGCCCGCTGCCGGGCCTGAGCGGCACCGGCGGGATCGCCCTGCCGTTCGCGCGCCTTGGCAATCAGTTCCCAGAGACTGGCCTGCAAGGCCGAGCGACCGCCCGCGTAGGTGAGCGCCCGCCGTGCCAACTGCTCGGCCTGGGCGGGATCGCCCTGGGCCAGCCGCAGATCCGCCAGCCGATACAGCACTTGCGGCTCACGCGGGGCAATCCGCTGGGCACGTTCCAGGCTGGACGCAGCGCCATTCAGATCGCCGCCATTCTGCATCTGCCTAGCGGAAGTCAGCAGGGCCAGCACCGGCCCCTCCAGTTGTTCGTCCGGCGCCAGCTCGCGCTGGGGAATGCCGGTCGGTGGCGCGGCAACCACCGGCGCCGAACCGCTGATAACCGGCGGCTGGCTGGTCGCTGCCCCGGGAAACGCAATGGCGCCCGGCACGCTCTGTACGGGCACCGAACCGGTGTCCTGCGGCACCATCACCACCACGCCAGCATCCTCCTCGGGCTGCGCCGGAGCGGCAGCAGGCAAGCGGGACGCCGGCTGCCGGCCGAGGGGTTCCGCACCCATCCACTCCTGCTCCTGGTAGATCGAGGCGCCATTTTCCTGCACCGGAACCACG
>DATJDB010000158.1:0-10355 GCA_035497635.1 Pseudomonas sp.
CTTCGAAGTGGTCGCCGCTGCCCTGCGTCACCCCGCCGAAGTGATCGGCGACGGCCAGCGCAGCATCCGCGCGCTGATCGAGGCGCAGAGCCGTCGCCGCCAGGCCGCCACCGGCGGGGAAAGCCGCATCCCGCTGGATGAGGAAACCCGTCGCACACTGCTCAACGCCGGACACGACTACGACAGCGTATTGCCCGCCGGCGAACATCTGGCGGTACGCGGCACGGCCAATCTGCACACCGGCGGCGTACTTGAGGACGTCACCGCGCAACTGCACCCCGCCCTTGCCGAAGCCGCCGTCCAGGCGGCCCGCGCGCTGGATATCCCGGTGGTCGGCGTGGATCTCTTGGTCACGGCCGCCGACCAGCCGGACTACGTGTTCATCGAAGCCAACGAGCGCGCCGGGCTGGCCAACCACGAACCGCAACCGACCGCCGAGCGCTTCATCGACCTGCTGTTTCCGCTCAGTCAGACACAGGGCTGAGGCATCGCGCGCCAAGGAGTCTTCATGTCCCATCCCCTGCCCGAACCGGATACCGCCTACTTGCGCCAGGTGCTGTTGGAGATGCTCGCCATCCCCAGCCCCACCGGCTTCACCGACACCCTGGTGCGCTATGTGGCCGAGCGCCTGGATGAACTGGGCGTGCCCTATGAGCTGACCCGGCGCGGCACCGTGCGCGGCACCCTCAAGGGTCGGCTGAACAGTCCGGACCGCGCCATCTCCGCGCACCTGGACACCATCGGCGCCAGCGTACGCGAGATCAAGGACAACGGCCGGCTGTGCCTGGCGCCTGTGGGCTGCTGGTCCAGCCGCTTCGCCGAGGGCAGCCGGGTCAGCCTGTTCACCGATGCCGGCGTGCTGCGCGGCAGCGTACTGCCGTTGATGGCTTCCGGGCATGCCTTCAACACCGAGGTCGACAACCTGCCGATCAGTTGGGATCACATCGAACTGCGCCTGGATACGTTGGCCGCCAGCCGCGCCGAGGTGGAAGCGCGGGGCGTGAAGATCGGCGATGTGGTGGCCTTCGATCCCCTGCCGGAATTCAGCGAAAGCGGCCACCTCAGCGCCCGACACCTAGACGACAAGGCCGGCGTTGCCGCCCTGCTCACCGCCCTGAAGATGGTGGCGGACAGCGGCATCGAGCCGCCCATCGACTGCCATCCGCTATTCACCATCACCGAGGAAATCGGCTCGGGGGCGGCGGCCGCCCTGCCCTGGGACGTCAGCGAATTCGTCGGCGTGGACATCGCGCCGGTGGCGCCGGGGCAAAACTCCACTGAGCACACGGTCACCGTGGCCATGCAGGACTCCGGCGGCCCCTACGACTATCACCTGTCGCGCCACCTGCTGCGTCTGGCTGAAGAGCAGGACATTCCGGTACGCCGCGATCTGTTCCGCTACTACCACAGCGACGCCCAGTCGGCGATTGCCGCCGGCCACGATATCCGCACTGCACTGCTGGCCTTCGGCTGCGACGCCACCCATGGCTACGAGCGCACCCACCGCGACAGCCTGCTGGCGCTGACCCGGCTGATCGCCGCCTACATCATCAGTCCGCCGGTGTTTGCCAGTGACGCCAAACCGGCCCAGGCCTCGCTGGAGCCGTTCAGCCATCAGCTCGAACACGAGACCCAGATGGAACCGGAAACCCGCCTGCCGACGGTGGACAGCCTGGTGAGTTGCTCGAAGGACAAGGACTAAAGGGGGAGGACCTACCCGGCCGATTGGATCGACTCCGCCGGCCGGGATAATCCCGGCCCCACAGTAGCTTGGCGTTGCTTGATGCCACGGTTGAAAACCTGTGGGGCCGGCTTCATGCCGGCCGACGCCGACGATGGGCTCGGCAACCTTAGGTTGGCCAGACTCCGCTGCCAGGCTTTGCATTCGCCCGCCCGCCCACTAGCATGGCGGCCGCATTCCGGAGAGCCTTCATGCTGATTCCCCACGACCTGATCGAAGCCGAGACCCTGAGCCGCCTGCTGGAAGACTTCGTGACCCGCGAAGGCACCGATAACGGCGACGAAACCCCGCTGGACATCCGCGTCGCTCGCGCCCGTCGCGCGCTGGAAAAGGGTCAGGCAGTGATAGTCTTCGACCCCGACAGCCAGCAGTGCCAGCTGGCCTTGCGCGAGGAAGTACCTAAGGAGTGGCTGGAGGATTGATGGCGCTTGGTTCAAGCGGCCCCCGACGGCGGCCAACGCCCCTAAAGCGGGCCAGAGGGCACACGAAACACCTGTAGGCGGTCAGCGCTCCATCTGGCCGCCAAACGGCTTGCACAAACGAACCCTCAGATCCGCGCGCCCTCGCGCTCCCAGGCACAGCGCATGCGCAGTTCGCCCTGACGGGGGCTGTGCAGGCCGGTTTCGGATTCCCAATGGAAGCTGTGCGTGCCGCTCAGCTCAGTTTCCAGATGCGCGACCGCGCTGCTCCAGTACAGGCGCTTGAGTAGCTCCTCGAACTGGCCTACCCACAGCTTCCATTCGTATTCGACGCCCGGATAGCTGGCGCCGAAATGGATCACCTGGGTCTGGAACAGGCCGGCCCCCGGCTGTTCGCAGCAGGAGAACATTTCCCGACCGAGGAAGCTCCATTGCTCGCCCGGCAGTTCGGCCAGCATGCGGCGGTTATGCGCCTGGCGCAGTTCGGCGCCCAGCGGGTCCGTGGCCGGCCAGCCACGGATGCAGCCATAGACGATGGATTCGGCTTGCACGGATCACTCTCTGTCCAGCGAAACGGTCTGGGCGAGGAAGCTAGCACAGGGCCGCACACGACGCATCAGCCGCGCCGGCGCAATGCCAGGGTCACCAGCAACATGGCCGCCGCCATGCCCGCCAATACCGTGAAGGGCAGCCGGTAATTGCCGGACAGGTCACGCAAGAGCCCGACCAATAGCGGCATCAGGCAGGCCAGCGTATAGCCCACCGAAAGCATCATCGCCGTCCAGCGGCTGACATCCAGCGGCGTGTTCACTTCGTACATGGGCAGGATCAACGCCAGCGCAAACGAGCCCGACAGCGCAATGCCCAGCAGCGCCGCCCAGACTTCTGGCAGAAAGGTGGGCAACTGGGCAATCATCGTCAGGGCCAGCAATGCCACCAGCGAACAGCCCGCCAGCAACAGCGGGCGGCTCACGTAGCGATGCGCCAGCCAGGGCACCAGGAAGGCACAGGGCAGACCGGCCAGCATGAACAGGCTGAGCAGGCCGTTGCTGTGCATCGCGCCCAGTCCCGCTTCGCCATAGCGCGCCACCAGCCAGGTGCTTAGCGCGTAGAACAGTCCGGATTGCAGCGCGAAGAATGCGGTGATCAGCCAGGCACGCGGCTGGTTCCAGGGCAGACCGCCGGACAGACCGCCGCCCTGCTCTTCCACCTGGTTGGGCAGGCGCTTCCAGACCAGCACGGCGAGCAACGCCGGCACGGCCCAGAAGGCCAGCGCCAGGGGCCAGTTATCCTGAAAAAGATGGGTCAGCGGCTGGGTGAACACCACGCCGGCGGCGCCACCGATGGCCATGCTCAGCGAAAACCAGCCGATGGCCGCGCCGAAGCGCTGCATGAAGTAGCGCTTGATGAAGCCGGACATCAGCGGACCGGCCACCGCAATGCCGATCCCCACCAGGGCGGCGCTGCCGATCAGCACTACGCTGGACGCGCCCGCCACCCGCAGCGACAGCGATAACGTCACCAGCAGCAGACAACCCAGCAGTGTGCGCTCCAGACCAAAACGCTGCGCCAGACGGGGCGCCAGCGGCGCTAGCAGGCCCATGAACATCACCGGCAGCACCGTGGTCAGACTGACGCTGGCCCGGCTCAGGGCCAGCTCATCGGCAATGCGTTCTATCAGCGGTGCCAGTGAAGTGATGCCGGGGCGCAGATTGACGGCCGCCAGCACCAGCGCCGAGCCAAGAAGAAAACCGGTAGGAGCACGCACGCGGAAAAACCCAGTCTGTAACAGTCAAGCGGGCACCCTATAGCGGTGCCCGGGGTCTAGCAAGCGTCACGGGGCCCGCTTGGCGCGCATCTTCTCGGTCATGGCGACCATCTGCTGATAGATCACCTCGGGGTTCTGGCGCTTGATCGCCCAGGCCATGCGCCCCGGTTCGTGGGGCAGGATCATGAAGCTGCCCTTGGCGACTTCCTCGAAGACATAGTCGGCGATGTCCGCGGCGCTGATCGGCGAGCTGTCCAGCAGCTTGCCCACCTGGGCCTTCATGGCCGGGTCCGGTCCGCGGAAGGAATCCAGCAGATTGGTCTGGAAGAACGACGGACAGACCACATGCACATCGACGCCCAGCGGTTTGAGCTCCACCAGCAGGCTTTCCGACAGCGCCACCACGCCGGCCTTGGCGACGTTGTAGTTGCTCATCGCCGGCGCCTGCATGAGCGCCGCCAGCGAGGCGATATTAATGACGCGTCCCTGGCTGCGCTCGAGCAGCGGCAGGAAGGCCTTGCAGCCCTTGACCACGCCCATCAGGTTGATCGACAGCTGCCAGTCCCAGTCTTCCAGCGACAGGTCGCTGAAAAAGCCACCCGAGGCCACGCCGGCATTGTTGACCACCACATCGATACCGCCCAGCCGCGCTTCGCAGGCCTGCGCGAAGGCGGTGAGCTGGCTGTAGTCGCGCACATCGCAGCGCTGCGTGAAGCCGTCACCGCCGGCTTCGCGCACCAGACCCAGGGTTTCCTCCAGGCCGTCCGGGCTGATATCCCCCAGCGCCAGCTGCCAGCCCTCGCGCGCCCAGCGCAAGGCGATTGCCCGACCCAGCCCCGAACCGGCGCCGGTGATCATGATGCGGTTGTGCATAGCGGTATGCCTTTTTTGTTGTTGTACTGGGCCGGAGTCTAATTCGCCCGGCGGCCAGGCATGGGCGTTATCAGGGGGATGAATGAAGGCCGGCCATGCGCGGGTTATCGGGGTGAAGGTGTCGGGCGCAGCACCGCCGGCCGGCATAAAGCCGGCCCCACAGGTTCAAGGTCATACACGTGAGCCGCGCTTCATTTGTAGGGCCGGGTTAATCCCGGGCGACAGGCGCCCTATTTCATGCCCAGCCTTCGCGCCAGTTTGTGCAGGTTGCTGGCATCCAGCTCCAGCAGGCGGGCGGCTTGCGCCCAGCTGCCGTTGGCCGCTTCCAGGGCCTGGCTGATCGCTTGGCGCTGATAGGCGTCCATGCTGACCCGCAGCGGCTGCGGCGCGGTTGCCGGCAGGGCCACGCTGCCGCCCTTGGGCGCGGCAATCACCGGCAGCAGAATCGTGCTGTCCAGATCGAGCAGCTCCGGTTCCAGGGTGAGGATCGCGCCGCGCTCGGCGCCGCGACTGAGCAGCCGCAGGGCGGCGCGGCTGATCACATGCTCCAGCTCGCGCACGTTGCCCGGCCAGCCGTAGGCCAGCAACGCCTGCTCGGTAGCCGGCGACAGGCGCACGCTGCGTAGCCCCAGACGCGTGCGGTTGAGTTCCAGAAAGTGCCCGGCCAGCAGCAGTATGTCGTTGCCGCGCTCACGCAGCGGCGGGATCGGCGCCGGGTACACCGACAACCGGTGATAGAGATCGGCGCGAAACAGCCCGTCGCGCACGCTCTGCTGCAGGTTGCGGTTGGTGGCGGCGATGATGCGCACATCCACGCGACGCGGCTGGTCGGTGCCCAGGCGCTGGATCTCGCCGTTCTGCAAAGTGCGCAACAACTTGGCCTGGACGCTCAGCGGCAGCTCGCCCACCTCGTCGAGAAACAGCGTGCCGCCATTGGCCGCCTCGAAGCGCCCCGGCCGCTCGCTGGTGGCGCCGGAAAAGGCGCCCTTGGCGTGGCCGAACAGTTCGCTTTCGGCCAGCGATTCGGGCAGCGCCGCGCAGTTCACATGCACCAGCGGCTGGTCGCGACGCGGCGAATGCCGGTGCAGCCAGCGTGCGAACAGCTCCTTGCCAACGCCAGTTTCGCCCAGCAGCAGTACCGGCAGCTCGGATTCGGCCACCACCTGCAGTTCTTGCAGCAGGGTGCGGATCGCCTCGCTGCGCCCGAGCAGTTCGCCCTCCACCAGGCTGACGTTCTCCTCCAGCACCTCACTGCGCGCCAGGCGCAGGCTGCGGTTCTCATGTTCCAGGCGGGTGATGCGTATCGCCGTCTCGATCAGCAGGGTGCAGCGCTGCAGGTCGCTGCGCGCCGCATCGTCAAAGGTGCCGACATGCAGCGCATCGAGGGTCAGCGCGCCCCACAGGCGACCTTCCACATACAGGCTCTGGCCCATGCAATCGTGCACCGGCAGCGGATCGTCCTCCTGGCCTTCCAGCAGCCCGTCGTAGGGGTCCGGCAGCCGGCTGCCCGGCTCGAACCAGGCCGGTTCGCGCTGGGCGAGGATGGTCGCCAGCCGCGGATGCCGGGCCACCACGAAGCGCCGTCCCAGCGCCTCGCGCACCAGCCCGGTCGCCGCCACCGGCAGCAGGCTGTCGTCCTCCAGGCGCAGCAGCACCACCGCGCCGCAGCGAAAGCGCTGGCGCAGGGTGTGCACCAGGCGCTGCAGGCGCACGGTGTGCGGCAATTCGGTGGCCAGGTCGACCAGCAGACTCTCATCCATCATGGTGATTAATACCTTATAGGGTCGAAAGAACCCTACTCGCTTCGGGTACTTTCAACCACGACATTTTAAAATCACTAGGAAATCAACACGTTAGGTGTGGCACGCGACTTGCGGTAACCCTCACAAGCCTGCTCAAACCGGAGCCCCACATGACCCACCTGATCGACCAGACCCTCGGCGACCTCGCCACCGCCCTGCCCGGCGCCACCCGCGTGCTGCATCAACACAAACTCGACTTCTGCTGCGGCGGCGGGCAAACCCTGGGCGCCGCCTGCGCCAAACGCGGCCTGGATGCCGACGCCATCGCTGCCGAGCTGCACGCGCTGCACGGCGACACCGACCAGCGCGACTGGCGCCCGGCCAGCAACGCTGAACTGATCGAGCATATCCTCGCGCGCTTCCATGCCCGCCATCGCGAGCAGCTTCCCGAGCTGATTCGCCTGGCCAGCCGGGTCGAGCAGGTGCATGGCCAGAACCCCACCTGCCCCAACGGCCTGGCCGAGCATCTGTGGAACATGCAACAGGAACTGGAAAGCCACATGCTCAAGGAAGAAAAGATTCTCTTCCCCATGCTGCTGAACGACCCGCCCCCGCCCCAGGTGCAGGCGCCCATCGCGGTGATGCGCTACGAGCACGACCAGCATGGCGAGGCATTGGCCCGCCTGAACGAAATGACCGACGACATCACTCCGCCGCCCCATGCCTGCAACACCTGGCGCGCGCTGTATCGGGGCCTGGCGGAGTTGCGTGACGACCTGATGCAGCACATCCACCTGGAAAACAACATACTGTTTGCCCGCTGAGGCAGTTACCCTTGCCGTCCAGCGGCTTGAACGGAGAGACACCCATGGTGCTACACCGAGTCCACAGCCAGATCCTGCGCAGCCACCACCTGTTCGAGCCGCTCAGCGACGAGCAGCTCGACCAACTGATGCAGGGCAGCCAGCTGCTCAACCTGGAAAAGGGCGACACCCTGTTCCGCCAGGGCGATCCGGCGCATTCCTTCTATTTCGTGATTTCCGGCGCAGTGAAGATCTACCGGCTGACCCCGGATGGCCAGGAAAAGGTCTTCGAGGTGCTGACCAACCGGCAGACCTTCGCCGAAGCCATGATGCTGATGGACACGCCCAACTACGTGGCCTCGGCGCAGACGGTCACGCCGACCCAGCTGTATCGCTTCCCCAACTCGACTTACATGCGCCTGCTGCAGGACAACAACCGCCTGGCCTTCGCCCTGCTCGGCAAGCTGAGCATCCGCCTGCACCAGCGCCTCAACGAAATCGAGACCCTGTCGCTGAAGAACGCCACCCACCGCGTGGTGCGTTATCTGCTCACCCAGCTGGCGCGGGTGCAGGATGACAGCCTGTCCTTCGAGCTGCCGATGACCCGCCAACTGGTGGCCGGACACCTGTCGATCCAGCCGGAGACCTTCTCGCGGATCATGCGTCACCTGCTGGATGACGGCATCATCAATCAGGAAGGACGGGTGATCACCATCCTCGATCGCCAGCGTCTGGAGCAGTTCGAATGAGCCGGCCGGCGCCAGACCTCAGGGGGAGGTGAGTATGGCCAGATGTCTCTACTGCCAGCAGGACAACCCGTCGGATTGCAACGACTGCCAGGACTGCGGCATGCCGCTGCCGGCGCTTCAGGAGCAGGCGCGCGAAAAGCGCGTGCGGCGCTTCGTGGCGTTCTGCATCGGCCTGACGATCTTCTGCTTCGTGATGTTCTTCTGGCTGCCGCGCAGCATCAGTTGACCACAGCATTGCGCTGGTCACGGCATAACCGGCCGTTTCAGCGCAGGAACGCCACCACCTGTTCGGCGTCGAACGGCCAGTTCAGCTCGGCGCCGCTGTCACAGCGGCGCAATACGGGAATCGTCAGGCCGTAGCGCTCCACCCAGTCCTCGCGCTCACTGATATCCACCAGCTCAACCTGCAGGCCGTGCTCGACAAAGGGCATCAGCAGCGCCTCGGCGAGCTCGCACAGGTGACAGCCGAGGGTGCCGAACAGTTGGCATTCAGAAAGCATGAAAGATTCTCCGGGCAGCGGGCGCGCAGTATACCGCCCGTTCCTGTCGGCAGCGGCAAGGAACCTTGCAGCGCAACGGGGCTCGAAACGGGAGTTCCATACCCCGTCAGGAGAACGTGCATGGCCACGAATGATCCATTCGAACCGCTCACTACCGGAAGCACTCCGGGTTCCTCCAGCACATCGGACAGCGCGGGAATCGGCGGCTTCGGCACCACGGGCAACGCCGGCATGGGCAGCAGCCAGCGCCCGCCGTTCGACAAGGAAGTGCACCGGCGCAACCTGCACGATGTCCAGCGTGCCATCTCGCGCGAATTCCAGACCCTGATCAGCGATGCGGAGAACCTGCTCAAGCAGACCACCGGCAGCGCCGGCGGCCAGACAGAGGAGCTGCGCAGCCGCATCAACGCCAACATCGAACGTGCCAAGGGCCTGCTCAAGGACAGCGAGAACGCCCTGCGCGACCAGGGCCAGGCGGCCCGTCAGGCCACCGAGGACTACCTGCAAGAGCATCCCTGGCAGTCGCTGGGCATTGCCGCCGGCGTGGGCTTCCTGCTGGGCCTGCTCAGCGCACCGCGTCGCTGACGGGAGCGCCCATGGACGAGAACCTCTCGCCGCCGTCCGCCGCAGGTCAGAGCGATGGGCCATCGGTACGCCGCATCGGCGGCGCCCTGCTCGGCCTGCTGGAAGGCCATGTGGAACTGCTCGGCCTGGAAATCAAGGAGGAAAAGGCCCGCACGCTGCGCCTGCTGACCTATGCGGCACTGGGACTGGTCTTCGGCCTGCTGCTGGTGATCGGTCTGTCCTCGGCCATCGTCATCGCCGCCTGGGACGACTACCGCATGCTGGCGATCCTCGGTCTCTGCGTGCTGTATGCCATCGGCGTGGCCATCTGCTTTGGCAAGGCGAAGAGCCAGGTGCGCAACCAGGCGCGACCGTTCCACGACACCCTTGAAGAAATGGCCCGCAACCGGGAGCGTCTGTTGCCATGAACGAACCCCTGAGCCGACCACCGGCAATGGATCAGCACAAGGAGCTGATCCGGCTGCGCATGGAGATGTACCGCCAGCAGGTGCTGTACAACGCCCAGCCGCTGCGCCACCCGTTCGATCACCTCCGCCAGTTGATGAACGGTGGTCCCAGCCGGTATCAGGAGGCGCGCAAGACACCTTGGGTGCTTGCCGCCACCGCATTTCTGGCGCTGTTCGGCAAGCGCCTGGGGCGCGTCGGCACCCTGGCCCGGGTAGGGTTGCTGGTCTACCCGATGATCAAGGCGGGGCAAGTGGTCAAGGAGGTCAAGGACGAGTACGACCAGCAGGCGGGATGGGCGGAGGCACCGGCCTACGGGCCCGAGGAAGTGCCTCCGACGGTGGCCGCCCGTGCGCCGGATAGGCCTCGGTAGGCGCTGGGTTCCCCCAACCCGCCGGGCCCGCCGGACCTTGTGGGCCGGCTTTATGCCGGCCGGAGGGGGTTCCGGTCTCGCCTCGGCGTCCAGCCCCACCATCCTCGGCCGGGATAAACCCGGGCCCACAAGATTTTCCCCTACCCGCCGGGCCCGCCGGACCTTGTGGGGCCGGCTTTATGCCGGCCGGAGGGGTTCCGGTCTCGCCTCGGCGTCCATCCCCACCATTGCCGGCCGGGGTAAACCCGGGCCCACAGGATTTTCCCCTACCCGCCGGGCCCGCCGGACCTTGTGGGGCCGGCTTTATGCCGGCCGGAGGGGGTTCCGGTCTCGCCTCGGCGTCCAGCCCCACCATCCT